>CAZOTB010000220.1:0-8380 GCA_964582645.1 uncultured Verrucomicrobiota bacterium
GCGGCTCGCGGGCGGCGGGCGTGAGCACGATCGAGCCAAGCAATGTCAGCGCAATCACCACGCCGAGCAGCATCCAATGCAGCCACAATGCCTGGAAGTAACTCGCGATCGGCCACGCATGCTCGCGCGCGCCGCAGACCACCGCGAAGAACACATAAAACACCACCAGCGCCAGTCCACTCGCCAGCCAGCAGCCGCAGAACTTCCCGAGCAACACCTGCGCGCGGGTCACCGGCTTGGCCAGCAGCGGGAAGATCGTGCGGTTCTCTTTCTCCGCGGGAATCTGGCGAGCCGTCGTGCCGATCGCCACCACGAGCGACGACACCCAGATGAGCAGGAGACAGATTTCCTTCAGGTAGCGGACGATCTTCACGTCGCTGAAAAAGTTCACCGAACCCAGGACGAGAGTGATGAGGGCGGTGAGAATGAACAGGACGTAGAAATCCTTCCGCCGGGCCATTTCCCGTATGACAACGCTGCTAATGGCAAGAATGCTGTTCATGATGTCGCGGCCAAGGGCTGCAGGTCGGCGAGGATCGGCCTGGTCACCGCATCGGGCGACGACTGATACCCGATGATCCGGAGAAAGATTTGTTCGAGGTCACAATCATACTGTTCCACCAGATCACTGACCTTGCCTTCGACCTTGAGCTCGCCCTGACATAGAATCGCCACGCGATCGCAGACGGTTTCGACCTCGCCCAGTTCATGCGATGAGAAAAAGACGGTCTTGCCCTCGTTCTTCAGCCGCTGAATGATCTCGCGCACTTTCATGCGGCCGATCGGGTCCAGTCCGCTCGTGGGCTCGTCGAAGATCAACAGGTCGGGGTTGTTGATCAACGCCTGCGCCAACCCCACCCGCTGCTGCATTCCCTTCGAGTAGGTCCGGATCTGTCGCGTGCGACAATGCTCCAGTTCGACGAGCTTGATCACGGCGTCAATCCGCCGCTCCAACTCCCGGCCCGGGATGCCAAAGACCTTCCCGTAGAACCGCAGGGTCTCTTCCGCGGTCAGGAACTTGTAATAGTACGTCAACTCCGGGAGGTAACCGATTCGTTGACGGGCGATCGGTTTGCGGACATCCACGCCGAAGATCGAGGCGGTGCCGCTCGTTGCGTTCACGAACCCAAGCAGCACGTTCATGGTCGTGGTCTTGCCGGCACCGTTCGGACCGAGAAAGCCGAACACCTCGCCCGGCCGCACTGAGAGATCGAGTCCCTTGAGTGCGACCTTGACGGGTTGTCCCCGGTCGCGGCTCTGGTATTCGACCCGCAGCCGTTCGGTTTTCAAGATTGCATCCATATCGAAAAGAGGCGCGAAAATTCGGGTTGCAGGCTGATTTTTAGCACCTTGAATGCCGGCTCCGAAGTTCGTACTCTCGCGCCATGCACGGCAAATCCATCGCGGTCGGACTTGTGTTTTTGGCCGCTCACGCCCCGGCGCAAACGGGTGTCATCGAGGGGAGTGTAAACTTGTTGCCGCGCGACCAGGCAAGACCGAGCAATCCCTACGCAGACCCCGCCGCCGCGCCGCGACCGATGCCGACCAAGCCGATCCCCGGGGTTGTGTTCATCCAAGGTGTGTTTGCGGGGCAATCGTTCGTGCCGCCGGAGAAACATCCCACGCTGGAACAAAAGAACACCTGGTTTCGTCCCGAGGTGATGGCGGTGCTCGTCGGCACGACGGTGGACTTTC
Source organism: uncultured Verrucomicrobiota bacterium (assembly GCA_964582645.1). Classification (GTDB taxonomy): domain Bacteria; phylum Verrucomicrobiota; class Verrucomicrobiia; order Palsa-1439; family CAZOTB01; genus CAZOTB01. Next base: position 1,696 of record CAZOTB010000220.1, read on the forward strand.
CCAACCGCGACGACCAGTACCACAACGTGTTCTCCTACTCGAAGCCCAAGCGTTTCGACCTCGGCCGCTACCCCACCGGCGAATCGCGTCCTGTGACGTTCGACAAGCCGGGCGTCGTCAAAATCTACTGCGAGATCCACGCGCACATGCGCGCATGGGTCGTCGTGTGTGAGAACCCGTACTTCGCCGTGACCGACGAGACCGGCAAGTTTCGCATCGAGAAGGTCCCGGCAGGCAAACACAAGCTCGTCCGCTGGCGTACGCAGGGGCCGGAGGTCGAGCAGGATGTCGAGGTCGTTGCCGGACAAACCGTCACGGTCCACTTCGAGTGAAACTGCGGAGTTTTCGTCAGAAGATTCTCTGGGCGCTTGTGGGAACCGTGGCCGTGCTGACCGCCGTGGAACTGCTGCTCTTTACCAGCTTTATCCGTCGCAACATCCAACACAAGACCGAGGCGGAAATCCAGACAGCCCGTGCGATTTTTCGTGTTCAACAGCGGCAGCGATTCGAGAAACTCCAGGAAATTTGCAGCCGGCTCGTAAGTTCTCGTCGTCTCGCTGCCGCACTGGAAGAAGGCGACGCCGAGGTGTTGCTCGGCGTGCTTCAGAATGAACAGGAGATCAGCAGGCTCGAACATACCTTGCTCGCCGTCGCGGACAGCAATGGCAAAATTCTCGCGCGGCTGGCCGGTTCGGACCTGGCTGCGCAACCGCCCGGCGGCGCCACATCCGAACAAGAGTTTTTGGAACGCGGAGCAGGAGGCCAGCGCGGGTACTTCCTTGGAGAGGGCAGGATTTTCGAGGCCTTGACCCAGCCGTTGCGAACCGAGGGCGATCCGCTCGGCAGCATCATTGTGGCGTTTGTGGTGGACGATACGACTGCCCGCGAACTCGCGCTCGCGCTTGGCTACGATGACAAAGCATCGCCGGATCGGCTGCAGGAGGTGGAGGTCGGGTTCCTCACCGGCGGCAAACTCGTTGCCTCGACATTACCTGCCGGGAAGCGAGCTGAGTTCGAGCGCCTGCTCGGGCAGAACAGCTTTTCCGTGGACGGTGTTCCCTACGTGGCGTTCACGACCCCACTCGCGGACCGGCGCACTGATGCGCATCAAGTCGTGATGCTGTCGCAACTCGAATGGCAGGAGTTGATCCGCAATCTCTGGGTGGGCGCGCTCGTGTGCAACGCGTTCGTGCTCGTGTTGTGTTTCCTCGTGAGTTCCCGGTTGGCGCGTGGCATCTCTGCACCTGTGTCCGAACTGGAAGCGGGCGCGCGGGAAATCCGGCAGGGCAATCTCGGCGTGCGCGTCACACCGCGGACTCACGACGAGATCGGCCGGCTGGCCGAGGCGTTCAACGACATGGTCGCCGGGCTGCAGCTCAAGGAAAAGTATCGCGGCGTGCTCGACAAGGTGGTATCGCCTGAAGTGGCCGAGGAATTGTTGAGCGGCAAAATTGACCTCGGCGGCGAACTGCGCTCGGTCACGGTGCTGTTCTGCGATATTCGCGGCTTCACTCCGCTCACGCAAGGAATGGCGCCGCACGCCGTGCTGGCGATGCTGAACCATCACATGACGGCGATGACGGAAATCGTGCGTCGCCATGGCGGGATTGTGGACAAGTTCGTCGGCGATGAACTCATGGCCGTGTTTGGCGCGCCGAAATCGAGCGGGCAGGACGCGCTCGCAGCCGTGCGCGCCGCGTGCGAGATGATCGCCAAGCGTGAGATGTTGAACAAAGCACCGACAGCGGAACGGAGGTTCGAGATTGGCATCGGCCTCAACACGGGCGAAGTCGTCGCGGGCAATATGGGATCCGACAAGCAGCTCAGTTACACCGTCCTCGGCAAGACAGTGAACCTGGCGTCACGGCTCTGCGGCGCGGCGTTGCCCGGGCAGATCCTGGCCAGCGCAGCGACCATTGAGGCTGCCGGCGCGGCCGCCACGGCCACGGCACTCGATCCGATCGCCGTGAAGGGCTTTTCAACCCGAATCGATGTGTTTGAAGTGAAATCTGTCCAATGAAACAACTTCTCTCCATTCTTGCCGTCTGCGCGTGCGTCAGCGGCGCCGCTTTCGCGCAGGTGAGCGCTCCTTCACTGAAAGACTTCGAGGCACTCGGTCCGCTCGACGTGATCGAGAAGCTCGGCGAAACGCCATTGAACTGGCGGTCGAAGAATGGATGGATCGAGGTGACGTATAACGGGTCGTTCGTGTTCGAGGGGTACGTCATCGACACGCGAGCGCCCGGGTTGATCATGGAGAACGATCCGTTCTTCTACTACAAGGACACCAACATCGGCAGATTGTCGGTCGGCGAGCACCTGATGTTTTTCGTGAACCTGCAGGACGACCGCGGCTTTGATCCCGACAACCAGGGTTTCCGCAGCGAGTTGGTAGCATACTTCGTTCGTGCGACGCCGTTCGACGAGCCGTGGGTGAACCTGCAGGCTGGCAAGTTTGCCACGGTCGTGGGCAACTTCGTTCCGCGCCACGGCACATTCGAGAATCCGTTCGTCCGTGATCCGTTGCCGTACGATTTTATGACGGTGCTCGGTAACGGTCCTCCCGCGCCGAACGCGACCGCGCTCCTGAACCGCCGCAACATCCCGGACCGCAAGCAGCGGTGGATTCCGATGGTCTGGGGGCCGGTGTACCATACCGGTGTCGAAGCGTTTGGCGCGGTGGAAAAGTTCGAATACGCCTTCTGCGTCGCCAACGCCGCGCTCTCGACGCCTCCGAACCAGTGGGACCTCGACTCGCAGAACGACGAGCATTTCAACTACGAAGCCCGCGTCGGATACGAACCAATCATCGGCCTCAAGCTCGGCGCATCCTACGCCCTCGGGCCGTACCTCAAGAAGTCACGGTTCGACGACATGGACCAACAGACCTTCGGATTCGACGCTGCCTATAGCATCGGCCACTGGCAGTTCTGGTCGGAGTTTTTCGCGACCGAGTGGGAAGCACCAAACATCTCCGACGAACTCCGCGCGTACTCGTATTATGTCGAGACGCGTTACAAGTTCACGCCCGGCTTCTACGGTTCGCTGCGCTGGGGACAGATTTTCTTCAATGAGATCGAGAAAGCCAACGGCAACGACACGCGCTGGGATCGCGACGCCTGGCGAATCGAGGCGGGACTCGGCTATTTCATCCGAAAGAACATTGTCACCAGGATTCAGTATGAGCACAACCACCAGAACGGCGACCTCCAACAAGGTGCGAATATGCTCTCGCTGCAGTTGGCGTTGGGAATGTGAAGGCATTGTGCGAATCATACGGTCCGGCACTGCTGAAGTGCAGCCTTGACAGGTCAACCTCTCTGAGTCCAAGAAGTATCGAATACCGAACCTCTGTCACGGATGGTGCATCCTAGAAAAGACAGATGCCAATGACCTCAGCTACCGCTACGAAGCTACCCGGCAAACTCGATACGACCGATTGGTCGGTGCTGACCGACGAGCAGCGCATCAAACACCTCGAGATCGAAGGATTCGTCGTCATCCCGGACTTGCTCAACCCCGAGCAGATCGAGCGGATCAAGCCGGAACTGGATCGCCTGCCGACGAAAGGCATGGACTACAGCCCGAACCAGCGCACGTTCAGCGACGTGCAATGGACCGATTCGCCCAATGCCATTGAAGTGATCGCGTTGCCACGGATGATCGCGTTCCTGGAGAAACTGTTCGGCGACGAACTCGTCTGCACCTCGTGCGTGTTTGCGCTGTCGCGACCCGGCCATCCCGGCATTGCCATTCACACCGATTCGCAGCCGTATGGGTCGAAGATTTTCGGAATGCAGGCCAGCGCGCCGCGGCTCATACGCGTGCTGTACTATCTCGACGACCTCACGCCCGAACGCGCGCCGTTGCTCGTCATCCCGCACTCGCATCTGTCGCTCCACGCCGATGCCAATCCGTACAAGCGTTACGCCGCGCATCCCGAAGCGACCATGGTTTGCTGCAAGGCCGGCTCGGCGGCGATCATCAACCAGGCGATCTTCCACGCCAACTATCCGAACACAAGCGACGCCGACCGTCGGTTGCTGGCGATTGCCTACCGGCCTGCGTGGGCACCGCCGATTGTCGAGGTCCCGGACTGGCCGGCGGAGAAAGTGGAGAAGTTGCCGGCTCACGTGCGACGGCTGTTCAAGAGTCTGAACACGAAGAATTTCGATTGGGATCTGCCAAATCGCCCCGCGAACATGGCGAACGAGGCTGCCGGCATCAACCCAAGCCGCTGGAATTGTTAGCCTGGTCCGATCAAGGTACGCCCTGCTGGCGGGATGCAGATTGTGGAACGGCAGTAACCTTCTTGTTCCACTCGTCCGTGGCGTACTTGGATCGCGCCAGTTGCTCGGCAAGGTCGCGTTCAGCGGCTGAAAGTTCCATCTCCTGGAGCGTCAACTTGAGGTTGGCTCGAAGTGTTCGTTTCAACTCGCCGGTGGGGCGACGCAACGACCGCGGCAACAAAAGCGAGCCTTGATGCAGAAACCCGGCTTTCATGCGTCGTTGTGCGCCACCGCAGATCTTTCGTCCGTCGAGAACGATGTCGTGCGGCACCGGGGATTCAAAACAGATGTTGTTGTGAGAGTTCCTCGGGTCGGAGTGAAGCGAGCAATTGTAGCCACCCATGCGCAGCGCATCTGCAATGAGCCCGTGGAGTTTTTTGTAGCAGTCACACACGCATAGTTTGTAGAGGACGTGATCGCGCGGCGCGATGATTGTGAATGTCAGGTCTTGTCCGTGGAATACCAGCCCGCCGCCGGTGAGGCGACGCACGATGGCGTGGCTCGGCTCGAACTCCGCCGGGTATGCTTGGAAGTAACCGACGGAAACCGACTGGCGTGTCCATTCGTAAACTCGGAGCAGCGGGATGCCGCGGTCGTTCGCGCTCTGAAGCAAGGCTTCATCTAACGCCATGTTCAGCGCGGCGTCGTTTGCGCCCGTGTCGAGCCAGTGCCAGGTGTCAGGGTTCACGGTGAGGAACGGGGAGGGGGCGGACCATGCCCTTGAGGATTAACACCGACATCACCACGCAGTACGTGATGGTGAGTGTGGCCGGCAGCCAGGGTCGCTGTGGTTTCAGCGCGGTGCCGATGAGTTCGCGTCCGCCTTTCAGCAGCAGCCAACTGCCGAGGACATTCGTTCCCCAGTAGAAGATCACGAACGCCGCCAAGAACGCCTTGGGCCAGAGCCACGCGACGAGACTTGCGAAGACGTATGCGATTGGGATATTTATAAACGCATCATTCCACCACGTCGCCGGTGAAAGCATCCAACCGACGAAGGCGATGGTTAAATGCCATGCTCGCTTGGAGTTGGAATTGTCCACGTCGGGAAGTGAATAGCATGGAAATGAATCTGGTTGGAGAAACAATCTTTCTGTTGAGTACTGTAGCGAGGTGGCGACAGGCCTCACAAGTCAGTAAAAATGGGCGCTCTGAGGCCTGAATAAATTTTCGTAAAATATTCGTTTGGGGTGTTGACAGCATTCAGCGACTTGGGTATATGTTGCGTCGCTCAAATTGATGGTTCTTTGGTGTGCGTGGCATTTGAGCCTATTCGTTCCCACAAAGTTGACCGGGAACGCGTAGGCTTTTTTGTCCCCTGAGTTGGTTCATGGGCGACCGGGCTCAAGGGGTGAAGAGAGATCAGCGGTGAAGACCGGTGCGCGTGGCCGGGAATTAACCGCTGGGTTTTGTTCACTCCTTGTGACTTCAGTTCCCGTGGATTCAGTTTAGGTGAACTGTCGTCGTTCTTTGACATGCAGTTAAAGATTGAATTGTGCGATACGTGAAGAGCCTCGTTCGGTCGGGCAGCAATGCCTGGTCGGACATGCTTTGAGACAAGAGAGCTCGCGGGGATCCGTCAGGATTGCCGCGGGTGTACTCAGCAAATCACAGGATCTTCCGATCCGCCTTAGCCGGTGGGTCGGGTTCTCTGTAATTTTTTTACGGAGAGTTTGATTCTGGCTCAGAACGAACGCTGGCGGCGTGGATAAGACATGCAAGTCGAGCGAAGTATGAGGGGTAGCAATATTCCTTATACTTAGCGGCGAAAGGGTGCGTAACACGTAGATCATCTGCCTCCAAGTGCGGAATAGCCCGGCGAAAGCCGGATTAATACCGCATGTGATCGTGAGATTAAAGTCGGGGACCGTAAGGCCTGACGCTTGGAGATGAGTCTGCGGCCTATCAGCTAGTTGGCGGGGTAACGGCCCACCAAGGCGAAGACGGGTAGCTGGTCTGAGAGGACGACCAGCCACACTGGAACTGAGACACGGTCCAGACACCTACGGGTGGCAGCAGTCGAGGATTTTTCTCAATGGGCGAAAGCCTGAAGGAGCGACGCCGCGTGGGGGATGAAGGTCTTCGGATTGTAAACCCCTGTCATGCGGGATCAATGTCCCGACAAGTAAGATTTGTTGGGATTGATAGTACTGCAAGAGGAAGACGTGGCTAACTCTGTGCCAGCAGCCGCGGTAATACAGAGACGTCGAGCGTTGTTCGGATTCATTGGGCGTAAAGGGTGCGTAGGCGGTGAGGTAAGTCGGATGTGAAATCCCAAGGCTTAACCTTGGAAGTGCATCCGAAACTACCTTGCTCGAGGACTGGAAGGGAGACTGGAATTCTCGGTGTAGCGGTGAAATGCGTAGATATCGAGAGGAACACCGGTGGCGAAGGCG
>CAZOTB010000221.1:0-8367 GCA_964582645.1 uncultured Verrucomicrobiota bacterium
TGTCGCTAGTTCGACTCTCGCCCCTTGCACCATGTCTCTTCCGATGGGCGCGTGGGTCTATGTTTTGAAATCGAAATCGGGCCGTTATTACTACGGCTCGACAACCGATCTGACCCGTCGGCTCGAACAACACGCGCGTGGTCACACCTACACTACCGCGAGGGATGCCCCTTGGGAGTTGGTCGCGCAACGTGAACTTGAATCCTTGCCGGTTGCGCGCGACTGGGAGCGGAAGTTCAAGCGTTGGAAGAACCCGGCTCGGGTTTTGGCTTGGTTCTGGAGGTAGAGCAGCCCCGACATCTGATGTCGGGCTTGGTCGCGAGTTCGACTCCCGCCCCTGGCACCACTTTCCTGCTGTTAGAACTTCACCACTTCGCTCAGGCGGAAGATGGGGAGGAACATACAAATCACGATGCCGCCGACCACCACACCCAGGAACACAATCAGCAACGGCTCGATCAAAGCCGTCAACCCGGCCAGCGTGGCCTCGATTTCCTCGTCATAGAAGTCTGAGATCTTCTCGAGCATCACGTCCACTTTGCCCGTTTGTTCGCCTGCGGCGATCATGCGGATCAGCATCGGGGGAAAAATGGGGTGTTTGCCGAGTGAGGCGGCGATGTTTTCTCCACGTTCGATGTTCGAGGCGGCATCGGTGACGGCTTTTGCCACGATGACGTTGCCGGCAGATTGGCCAACGATGTGAAGTGTCTCGAGGATGGGCACGCCGCTTCGAACCAACGAAGCGAAGGTGCGCGCGAATCGGGAGAGGGCAACCTTGTGCGCCAGCTTGCCCAGCACCGGAAACCTGATCTTCGAACGGTCCCAGAGCTCGGCGCCCTGCTCTGTCTTTTTGTATCGCGCAAACCCAAATCCCAGAACAACCGTTCCAATCGCCACGAACGGCAGGTAGTGACGGAAGATGTCGCTGACTTGCACCAGCACCAAGGTCGGCGTGGGCAACTTCGCGTTAAAATCTTTGTAAATGCCGGCGAAAACGGGAATGACCTTCACGATCAGAAAGATCGAAATCGAAATCGCCACGATGGTGACAATGGTCGGATAGGACATCGCCGACTTGACCTTCTTCCGTAGCCGGGCTGAAGCTTCGAGGTAGCCGGCGACACGATCCAGAATTTCCGCCAGCAAACCACCCGTTTCGCCTGCCTTCACCATGCTGAGGTACAGCTTGTCGAACACCTTGGGGTGACGGGCCAAGGCTTCGGAGAACGCATCGCCTTTCTCGACCTGAGCGGTGACATCGGCGAGAACTTCTTTGAGTGCTTTGCTTGCAGACTGCTCGGACAATGCCGTGAGACACTGCACCAATGGCAGACCTGCGTCCATCATGGTAGCCAACTGACGGGTGAACACCACAACGTCCACGGTCTTGACCGCCCCTGCGCTCTTGGCTTTTCTCTTCTTTTGGGTCTTCTGCTCGAGGTTGACCACCATCAGGCCGCGGTTCAACAGTGAGCCGATCGCATTTTGCTCGTCGGGCGCGTCGAGTTCCCCCGCCACCACCTTGCCCGCATTATCACGTGCTGTGTATGAGAATTGTGGCACTGTAATTCGTTCTCCCGATTCCTGCGTATTGCCCCATCTGGTTCCACACGGAATCGCGACCTAAAAAAGCAGGGGATATGCCACGAGAATGACCCGGGAGCGGGAGATTCGATGCCACGCCAGCGATCAGACGGTGCCAAATCCTCCGCGCGATCCATCAGCTGAAGCCATTCTCGACCTGATCGCTTCAGCAGACTTGCGATTTCCGCGCCCGGGTCCGGGGCCACCGAAAAGCTGAATCCGTCCTTCTCGTCCGTCAAACAAATCTGTTCGCTGGAGATCTCGGTGGCGGTGTCCTTGATGTCGGTCCGGTAACGTTTTGGTGACAAGTTGCCCATCACGCTGGTTGGAAAATCGTAGTTTTCCCGATGAAACAGGAGGAATTCCGCTGTGTCCGCCTCAGTTGACTCAGCGTGGCCTGTTTTGGTAACCTCCCGTTGAATTGGGCGTCGGGAAGCGGGTCTATAACCTGTTGTTGAATTCTCTGACCGATCCATACCGAGGGCTGCAAGAGGGCGAACCCGTGGCAGAAACCGTTACCATAGCTTCATCAAGAGTCGCATTACCGACGGTATCCTTGCCGGTTCTGCGAGCCGCGGACCGGGTGGTCGTTGACGGCAAGTTCTTCCGCGCGGGGGAGTCCAAGTTTTACATCAAGGGTTGCACCTACGGACCATTTGCGCCCAACGCAGACGGCGACCCCTTCCCACCCCCCGTTCGTGCCCAAGCCGATTTCGATCTCCTGAACGACCTCGGCGCGAACACCATCCGCGTGTATCACCTGCCTCCGTATTGGTTTCTCGACAAGGCACACGAGGCGGGCCTCAAGGTGTTCCTCGACATCCCGTGGCGCAAACACACCTGCTTTCTCGACGATACCGAGGCCACCCGGGAAGCACGCGAAACTGTTGCCAGGGTTACGCGCGCAACTCTTAGCCATCCCGCCATTTTTGCATTCAGTCTGGTCAACGAAATCCCCGCCGATATCGCCCGCTGGTACGGCCACGAACGAATCGAGAACTTCATCAACGACCTCGTCCGCATCGTCAAGGACATTGACCCGATGCGGCTCTGCACGTTCGCCAACTATCCACCGACCGAGTTCCTGCATCCGAGCGAGGTGGATTTCTATTGCTTCAACGTCTATCTCCACCAACGCCGGGTCTTCCACAACTACCTCGGCCGCCTCCAAAGTCTCGCGGGAGACAAGCCCCTCATGCTGGGTGAATTCGGGATTGACTCGATCCGGGAAGGCGATGATCGCAAAGCGGGCATCCTTTCCTGGCACATCGAGACGGCATTCCGAAACGGGCTGGCGGGCACGATGCTGTTCTCGTTCACAGATGACTGGTTCACCGGAGGCAGTCAGATCGAGGATTGGGCCTTTGGACTCGTGGACCGGGAACGACGGCCCAAACGCGCGTTTTTCGCCGTGCAACGCCAGTTTCAGACCGCGCCGTATTTCCCGCTCTCACGCACGCCCCGCGTTTCGGTGGTGGTCGCTTCCTACAACGGTGGGCGCACCTTGCGGGCGTGCCTCGATTCCTTGCTCAAGCTCAACTACCCCGATTACGAGATCATTCTCGTGGACGACGGTTCCACCGACGACACCGAGGCGATCGCGGCCCGGTATCCGACGGTGCGGACGATCCGTCAAAAGAATTTCGGCCTGAGCGTCGCCCGCAACGTCGGCATTCAGGCCGCAAGCGGAGAGATCGTGGCCTTCACCGACTCCGATTGCCGTGCGGACGAAGACTGGCTCTACTATCTCGTCAGTGACCTTCTCGGGAGCGGCGCGGCAGCGATCGGCGGACATAACTTCCCGCCGCCCGAGGACGACTGGGTTGCGGGATGCGTCGCTGCGTCGCCGGGAGCGCCCGCGCACGTGATGCTCAACGACCGCATCGCCGAACACATTCCCGGCTGCAACATGGCGTTTCTCAAGTCCGTCCTGATCGAGATTGGTGGATTCGATCCCATCTTCACCAAAGCGGGCGATGACGTGGATGTCTGCTGGCGATTGCAGCAGCTCGGACATCAAATCACGTTCTCCCACAGCGGCTTCGTATGGCATTACCGGCGAGCCAGCGTAGGCGCGTATCTGCGCCAACAACGCGGCTACGGCGAGGCGGAGGCATTGCTCAAACGTAAGCATCCCGAGTATTTCAACAGCCTCGGCGGCAGCATTTGGCGGGGCCGAATCTACAGCTCCAGCAAACACGGCGTCACGCTCACCCGCCCGATCATTTATCACGGCGTGTTCGGCAGCAGTCTGTTCCAGACAATTTACACGCCCGAACCGACCGGCCTGGCGACATTCATGACGAGCCTCGAATGGCATGTTGGGGTCACGCTGCCGCTGGCGTTGCTCGCCGACATTTTCACGCCCTTGTGGCCGGTACCGTTGTTCACTCTTCTCGCCTCGATTACCGTCTGCGCCATCGCCGCCGCGCAGGCGCAGGTGCCGCGCAAACATGGTCGGTTCTGGACGCGGCCGTTGATCGCGCTCCTGTATTTCATGCAGCCCATCGCCCGCGGTTTCGCCCGGCATCAAGGCCGATTCCGCCGTCGCGGGACGCCCGATCACACACTCGACGCGCTCGAAGCGCACGCCAACCAAGCGAACCTCCCTGCCGTTCGAATGTTGGCGTACTGGTCCGAGGACCAGGTGGAACGAGTCTCCATGCTGAAGAAGCTGTTCGAGCGGCTACGCCGCGACGGTTGGCTCAGCCGATGTGACAGCGGGTGGAGCGAGTGGGATGTCGAAATTCTCGGCGGCCGCTGGAGCAAGCTGCTGATTCAGACTGTCAGCGAAAACCACGGCGGCAACAAGAGGTTGATCCGGGTCCGATTGCTTGATCGTTGGACGTTGTTCGCCAAGACAGTGTTCCTGGCGGTGCTCGGTGTCGAGTTGGTGACGGTCAACCTTCTCGGCAACTACGTTGGGCCACTTCACGTCGCACCTGTGTTGGTCACGGTGGGATTACTGGCTCTGTACGTTCACCTGCGCAGCCGGCGCCTGCGGCGGTTGGTGGGGGCGCTGGTGGACGAGGTGGCCGCGGAGTTGCGACTCACCCGGCTCGACCCGAAGTGATCCTCACAGCCCTTTGAACTGATCCTTCTGGATCTCGCGCTTCTCCCGCTCGTTCATGTCGAACACCGCTTGCTTGCTGCCATAGACGATGCTCGTTTGGTGGTCGGCCACGTTGTAGAGCATGCGAATGCAATCGTCGTTCGGCAACACCCAGAACCGACGAAACAACTCGTCCACCCGGAGCGACTTCCCGTATTTCTTCAGCATGATCGGCTCGAGATTCACGAACAACGTGTTGTTGTCGTCCCAGAAAATCATGATCAGGTCGAGCTTGCCTTCCTTGAACGCCAGAATCGTCCGCGCCTTTTCCGGCTTCGGGACCTCGGTCAGCGCGCCGTCCATGCCGTAGCGTCGGTCCTTTTCCATCTCGGTCAGCGATTTGCCGGCTGTCTGCGCAAGGAGCATCGCTTCTTCGACGGTCATCCCGAGCCGAAACCCGAGGTACTGATGCTTTTGCGCGTCCGTACTCAACTCCGGTGCCGGGCGCGTGTCGTAGAACGTCGGCATTGTCGAAATGGGCGCCTTTGTGTCGTGCGGTTTGATCACCTGCCGGGTTAGTTCTTCGGCAGAGAGCGCGCCCGGATGCACATTCGTGTTCGCCGCGGGCGTCTGCGGCGCGGGCGGCGGCGTGCTGGTGGCCTCTTGCGCCATCGCCACCGACAACCCTGCTGAAGCGACGACAAGTCCAAGGATGATCTCTTTCATAGGTGTCATTTCGACGTAACTATGGGCAGTTTTGCTCAAAATATCAACCGCCAATCCGTCCGTGCGTGGGCACAACGGGCTTGATACTGCCTTCCGCGCCGCTACAGTTGCCGCTAATGCCCGACTACGACAGCCCCATGTTTCGCATGGCGACCCGCCAGTTCGAACTGGTGGCCGACCACCTCCAACTTGAGCCCAACTTACGCGATCGCGTCCGGATGCCCAAACGCGCGATGATCGTGTCGTTGCCAGTCCGCATGGACGATGGGAGCACCCGGGTGTTCATGGGCTACCGGGTCCAACACCACCTCACCCTCGGCCCGACCAAAGGCGGGCTGCGTTACAATCCCGATGTCACCCTGGGCGAAGTCGCCGCGCTCTCGATGTGGATGAGTTGGAAATGTGCGCTCGTCGGCCTGCCCTATGGCGGCGCCAAAGGCGGTGTCGCCTGCGAACCCCGCAAGATGTCGCCGCGAGAACTCGAAGCCGTCACCCGACGTTACACGCAGGAGATGATCCCGTTCATCGGGCCGCAGGTGGACGTGATGGCGCCCGACCTCGGCACGAACGAACAGACCATGGCATGGATGATGGACACCTACTCGATGCAAATCGGCCACGCCGTCCCCGAGATTGTCACTGGCAAGCCGGTGGTCATCGGCGGCACGCTCGGACGCAAGGAAGCCACCGGGCGCGGCGTGGCGTTTCTTATCGAGCGCACCTTGCGGAACGTGGGCATCGATTCCACGAAAGCCACCGCAGTCATCCAGGGCTACGGCAATGTCGGGTCGTACACCGCGCTCACACTCGCCCGATTCGGAATGAACGTCATCGCGATCAGCGATTACACCGGCGGCATCTATAATCCCAAAGGCATTGACCTTCTCGCAGTTCAGGCACACCTCGCCAAAAACAAGTCCCTCGAAGGCTTCTGCGGTGGCGACAGGGTCAGCAACGAGGAATTATTGCTTCTCAAATGCGACGTGCTGGTCCCCGCGGCCATCGAACGTCAGATCACGGAGAAAAACGCCGGCAAGCTCCAGTGCCGGGTCCTGGCCGAAGCCGCCAACGGTCCCACCACGCCCGAAGCCGATGTCATTCTCAACCAGCGCCCGGAGATCTTTGTCATCCCCGACATTCTGTGCAACAGCGGCGGTGTGATCGTGAGCTACTTCGAATGGGTGCAGGACCTCCAGAACTTTTTCTGGAGCGAGGCGGAGGTCAACGACCGCCTCTATCGCATCCTCGAACAATCCTTCACCCAGGTCATGCACATGGTGAAGAAAGAGAAAATCCCCACTCGCATGGCCGCCCTGAGCATCGGCGTCAGCAAGGTCGTGGAAGCAAAACGACGGCGCGGACTGTTTCCCTGAGTCGGCCGGTGTTTCAGTCCCGTTCGCTTTCCCTCACCGGGTGCATGGCCCGTGCGGCGCCGCCATCCTGGATTTCGGGGTGACCGACTTGTCCGCCGAGGTTCGCGGTTCGAATCCTCAGTCCGGCGTTCACGGTGCTCGTTCGGCAAAGCATCGTACTGATTTGTTTTCCCGAACGCAACCGGTGCCGACTTGGTGACGAGCGAATCGGCGGCGGGAACCCTACGCCTGGGTGACGCTGCACCCGAACCACATCGTCTCCCACGGGTTGGCGGCGTTGTCCCCCGACGGAATTGGCCACCGTGGTCCCGTCAATGGCATCCGCCAGCGCCCACTGGTTGAGCGGAGCGCCCTGGAAGTACAGCCAGTGCGCCGTGGCGCCGAGTTGATAGGCGGTCTTGCCATGGGCGGTGCCGTTGGCGACGTAGCCGCCGTGCTAGTCGGGGGCCGCACCGAGGCTGCTGACGTTCACATCGGCGAGCGGCGCATTGAGGGCCTCTTAGATGCCGGTAATCATGCCGCCCACGACGGTGATGGTGCCGTTCTGCTGCGTACCGAATCCCATCGTGTACGTGCCATCCGCTACCGGCACGGGTTTGTTGGCGAGCGTGCTCCAGTCGGCCGGTTGCACGAGCCGGGAGTTCACGTCGAGGGAAGCAACGCCGTTGGCGGTACCCTTCTCGCTGGCCGGTAGCTTTGCGTCGCCGAGCGTTTTCAGCGCGTTGAATTGGGCGCGTAAGAAATCGGCGTCCACGATCCGGCCGTTTTGGGGATTAGCGGGGTCGAAGGGCATGGGTTCGTTCTTCTTTCCGTTCCGGATTGCCCCTCACCGGTGTCCTCTCCCGCGGCGAGGAGAGGAAATAGAAGCTGATGCCACATCCGCTGTTCTCCTCTCCCCTTGCGGGAGAGGGCAGGGTGAGGGGAAATGTTTTAGGTTCATCTTTCGTTTTCTGCGAACGAAGGGCGCGAGCGCGGTACATATCCCGCGCCCCTTCCCAAGGGCATCGCCGTCTGTGCCTTGCCGGCGATGTCGAGGTCCAACGTCGTGATGTTCGCGGCAACGCGGTCGCATTTGTTATCGGCCACCTTGCAATACTTGCCATAGGTGTCACGGACGCTGACGGCGGCGTCGGCCACCGCGTTTTCCGCCGTGGTCAACTCCGCCCGTTTAGTGCTGACGGTGGTGTTGGCGGTTTCAAGCGCAGTGGTCGCCCTCGTCAACGCGGTCAGTTCTGGCAGCGTCCCAATGATCGCCGCGCCTGCCGCGCTCGCGGCCGCCGTGGTGGCGCGGCGCGCTTTGGCGGCGAGTTCGACGGGGTCGAGCCCCTTGGTGTTTTAGGCAACATGATCGGGCATACGTTGCACTCCTGGAACTGCGGGCGCGCTGGCACTGCTGTACCGGGCCACGCCGTAGAGGGTGGCCGGATCACCATAGCGAGACGGGATTGGACTCATGCAGCGCTCAAGCGGCTCGCGGGTTGATCGTTCAAATACTCGCTCCCGGTGATGAGTCCCTGATGCGCGGGGCGGGACCCGATGCGCTCCACTTGTGCAAGCTGTTTTTTTCGTGCCGGGAATTTCACACGGCAGCGTCAAAGTCATTTGAGGCGTGGAAGGGCCAACGGTCGAGGC
>CAZOTB010000222.1:0-8292 GCA_964582645.1 uncultured Verrucomicrobiota bacterium
CGGCGTGAATGCCCCATCGCCTGCCGTTGGGCGTCGGGGTGTCGGGCCTTGCCCATTCGCAACAAAACCACGGCGGGATACCTCCGTCCCTGTACGACGCGGGACGGAGGCATTCACGCCCTGCAACCGTCCACTCGCAGATGCGCTCCAACCACAGGAAGAGCTCAGTGAAATTCTTCGGGCGCGAGCGCGAGAGGAACAGAGTCGGCAAGACGATTAAGAGCAAGACAGTCAGCAAGGAAAACTCGCAATCACTTCCTCATCTCGCCAAGAGCCGTTCCTCTCCGTCAAAAAGCGACGTTTCTTCCAAGGCCAGTTCGCTCGGGAGGAGGAAGTGCCCGTAGATGCGTCGCATCTGCTTTCGCAGCCGGCGCGAGGTTGCGAGCAACGCCGACCGGCCCCCGCCTTGCGCCAGGACGAGATACCGTCGGCAGGCATGAGCGCGGAATTCTGCCAGCCACAACGTGAGTGTGTAGAGTTCCCGTGACCGCTTCACGTCATGGCCGACATCCTTCAACAACCGCCCGGCGGCCGACGCTTGTTCGCCCGCACGCTCCAGCGCCCGCAGCCAGAAAACCCGGTCGGGACTGGCATCGAGCAGCCGCAGTTTCTTTCGCGCGACGCCGGCAAAGTCCACCGCCTCGAGCGGGGCGGCCGGGCCGTACTTGAGCCGGTCTGCGTGGCCATGCGGGTAATGCAGCACGGCGTCCATGTAATACCAGTAGCCGAGATGGATCGGTCGGCCGAGGTTCGTCGGCATTTCGAGCATCGCGTCGCCCATCTGATACAACGCCTCGACGAACGCGCGGTTCGGCACGCCGAGGTTGAGGCGGCAATATGCCTCGTCGAAGTCGCGCACGGGCATCGTCCCCGGCTGCAGCCGCCACGAGCGGTCTGCCGTCAGGGCGATTCCGTAGTCTTGCAGCGGCAACGGGCAATGGAAGCTCGCCCAGTGGCTGTTCATGACGCCGAGGCAATCGTTGTCCACGGCGTCGTGGATGCGTTCGAGTGTGTTGGTGACGGTGTGCAGCGCGTAGTACGGGATGACCGGTCCCCAGTCGTGACACGGGATGCTGAGGACGTCGTAGCCGGCGTTGCGAAACAACGCGAATCGTCCACGCGCTGTCGCTTTCTCGGTTCGCAGCCCCGCGCCGCGCTCCGGGATTTTCGGATGGTGCACGCCCGCATAGCCCCACCAGCAGACGATCGTCTCGCGCGGGATGTAACCAAAGACGGTCGGCTTCAACTCCGGGGCGGCAGTGATGATCCCCCGCATCATGTCGTCCCAGATGAGCGGCCGTTTGCCTCGGGCGAGAACGTGGCGCAGGACTTTGTTCATGTGCTCGCCGTAGAGTCGGGCGCGCACGGCGGGTTTCTGCTGCATCAGATTCCAGCACTCGTCGCCGCCGATGTGAAACCATTCATCCTCGCGATGGAACTCGAGCACCTCATCGAGCATGGCGCGGAGGAACGGCCAGGTGTCAGGGTGTTGCGTGTCGAGCTCGGTGACGAAATCATTCTTGCGCAGGTGGGCGAACTCGGGGTGCTTGAGGATGTACTCGACATGACCGAGCGTCTGGATCAACGGAACAACGCGCAAGCCAAGCGTGCGCGCCCTGGACAGGAACTCGCGCAACTGCTCCTCGGTGAACGCCGTCTTGTGGCGCAGCACGGGATGGCGCCGGTAGGGAAACTTGTCCTCGTATTCGAGCAACAGCGTGTTGATCTTGTACCCGGCAAGGTCGTCGAGCCACGACAGCAAGTAGCCGGGCCGATGCATCATGTATTTCAGGTCGAGGTGAATCCCGCGCACATCGAGGTCCGGCCAATCCTCGATCTCGACCCGCGGAATCGGCCCGTCTTTCGCCAGCGTCCGCAGTTGTTCGAGCGTGGCGCGGGCGTGGCGCCACCCCG
This sequence comes from uncultured Verrucomicrobiota bacterium, assembly GCA_964582645.1. GTDB lineage: Bacteria > Verrucomicrobiota > Verrucomicrobiia > Palsa-1439 > CAZOTB01 > CAZOTB01. The sequence goes on from CAZOTB010000222.1 coordinate 1,915, forward strand.
CCTCATCGCGCGCCCAGGCCACCGCGCCGTTCACCGTGGTGCGCAACGCGTACGCTTCCGGGCGTTTGGGCAGCGTCGCCGTTCGGCAGGTGTCTTTTCGGAGATCGGCTCCCAGTCGCTGGCGTCCCGGTTTCAACGCGATGCGTTGCGGTGCCGGGACCAACGGCAGTGGCCGGTCGTAGAGGTTGCTCATGGTTGTCGTATTCTCGGTGGCAAGATGTGGCTATTAGAACCATCCGGGACGTATGGTCAACGAGAACCTATTGGCTCACTCACGTATCCACTGACCCGGCCACCCACTACCTTGGTTGCGACGGGCATGGCAGCACGGGAATCCTGACGGACGGAACCGGCGCCATTGCCTCCAGCGCACGCTACGATTACGACGCATACGGCGTCTCGCCCGGCTCTCAACCCTCAACTCTCAGCCCTTCGCTCACCTCTCTCCTCTACAGGGGTGAGCAGTTCGACACCGGCTTGCAGCAGTATTACCTGCGAGCGAGGTGCATGTCTGGGCAAACCGTCCTTGGCCGATCAGCGATGGATGGAGATACTGCCATCGATGTGACCGTTGTGGCAGATCAAGATGGAGACGCGCAGAAAAACACGATGAATAAAGGCGAGAGTCACTCTCCGTGCGCTTCCGTCAATTGGAGTCCACAACGAGCAATTGGCTGCCGGACTAGGATTCGAACCTAGACAGAATGATCCAGAGTCATTCGTGCTACCATTACACCATCCGGCAGTCTGATAGCAAAGCGGGCTGTATTCTATCCATCGGGACGGCTTGCGCAACTGTCATTTTCTGATTGCAGCCCTGCGCCGCGATTTCGTTTAATGCGCCCTCATTCATTCGCCGTTGTCCATGCACCCGAAGGAAAAACGCATTGTTCTCAAGCACGCCGACGAGCCATCGTACTCGAACCGTATCGAGTCGTACGTCGCGGTCGGCGGATACGAGACGCTCAAGAAAGCCGTAACGCTGGAGCCGGCGACAATTATCGAGGAGGTCAAGAAATCGGGCCTGCGAGGACGCGGCGGGGCGGGGTTTTCGTGCGGGATGAAATGGTCGCTCGTGGACCGCAAGAGCGGAAAACCGATTTACCTGATCTGCAATGCGGACGAATCGGAGCCGGGCACGTTCAAGGACCGGCAGATTCTGCACAAAGACCCGCACCAGATGCTCGAGGGGATCATCATCTCGTCCTATGCCAATGGCGTGAAGGTGGCGTACGTGTATATCCGCGGCGAATTCCCGGAGGGCGCGAAAATCGTGGAGCGGGCGATCGAGGAGGCGCGCGCGAAAGGGTTCGTCGGAAAAAGCATCTGCGGCAAGCAGGGGTTCGATCTCGAAATCTTCGTCCATCGCGGCGCGGGCGCGTACATTTGCGGCGAGGAGACGGGATTGATCGAGTCGCTCGAAGGCAAGCGGGCCTACCCGCGATTCAAACCACCGTATTTTCCCGCGGTGCTCGGGTTGTACATGTGCCCGACCATCGTCAACAACGTCGAAACGCTGTGCAACGTGGTGCACATCGTCCGCATGGGTGGAGCAGAATTCAGCAAGCTCGGCACGCCGAACAACACCGGCACGCGCATCGTGTGCGTCAGCGGACGCGTGAACAAACCCGGCTACTACGAGATCGAGACCGGCAAGGTGACGTTCGGCGAGTTGATCAACGACTTCTGCGGCGGTATCAAGGGCGGGCGCAAACTCAAGGCGATCATCCCCGGCGGAAGCAGCTCGAAAGTCCTGCGCGCGGACGAGAAGTTCAAGATCAAGCGCAAGAAGCCCGACGGCACGGATGAGCAGGTCGAAATCGGGTTGCTGGACATTCCATACGACTTCGACACGGTGGCGGCGTGTGGCACGATGTCAGGCTCAGGCGCGGTGATCGTGCTCGACGATACGGTGGACATGGTCGAGGCGTTGCACAACATCAGTGCGTTCTACGCTCACGAGAGTTGCGGCCAATGCACACCCTGTCGGGAAGGCGCGTTGTGGATGGAGAAAACGCTCGGTCGCATGACCGAAGGCGAGGGGCGCAAGGCCGACGTGGATTTACTGAAGAACATCGCCGACAACATCGCGGGCCGCACGATCTGTCCGTTTGGCGAGGCGTGCGCGTGGCCGGTGCAGAGTTTCGTGGCGAAGTTCAAAGACGAGTTTGTCGCCAAGGCCGCCGAACAAGAGCAAGCCCGGGGCGGCAAACCGCCCAAGCCGGCCGTGCGGCATTTCCACGGGGCACACACGTTGGAGGTAGTGTAGCGCCATGTCCGAGACAGCAAAGACCGAGCAGAAGCCGCCCGCGACCGCCGTGCCGAAGCCAGCGACGGACACGGTCCGCCTCACCATTGACGGCCGCGAGATCGAAGTTCCGAAGGGCTGGAACGTAATCCGCGCGGCAGCCAAGCTTGGCATTCTCATTCCGCATTACTGCTATCATCCGCGCCTGACCGTCGCAGGCAATTGCCGGATGTGTCTGATCGAAATGGGCATGCCGAAGATGAAGCCGGACCGCACGCCCGAGCTTGGTCCCGATGGCAAGCCGGTGATCATGATGATCCCGCGGCCCCAAATCGCCTGCGCCACCACCGTTGCGCCGGGGATGCTGGTGAAAACCGACACCCCGCTCGTGAAACAGATGCAACAGGGCGTGCTCGAATTTCTCCTGCTCAATCATCCGCTCGATTGTCCCATCTGCGATCAGGCAGGCGAATGCCGCTTGCAGGAATTCTCCGTGCAGTTTGGTCAGGGCGAGAGCCGGTTCGTGGATGAGAAGGTCAAGAAACCGAAAAAGGTGCAGCTTGGTCCGCGAGTGGCGCTGGACGATGAGCGTTGCATTCTCTGTTCGCGCTGTGTCCGCTTCATGCGTGAGGTGGCGAAGGATGACTGTCTCGGGTTTACGCAGCGCGGTAGTTTCACCACGCTCACCTGCTGGCCCGGCAAGAAACTCGAGAGCAACTATTCACTCAACACCGTGGACATTTGTCCCGTCGGCGCGCTCACGTCCGAAGACTTCCGGTTCAAGATGCGCGTTTGGTTCTTGAAGGAGACCAAGAGCATCTGCACGAGTTGCGCCACGGGCTGCAACACGATCGTCGGCAGCCGGGAAGGCGTGATGTACCGCTACGAACCGCGCGACAATGACGACGTGAACCAGAGTTGGATGTGCGATGCGGGACGGCTCAACTACAAATGGATCAATCGAGAAGACCGGCTGACGCAACCGACCAAGGGTGGACAGAAAACCGATTGGCCTCAAGCGATCGCGGAGATCGGCGAAGCACTTCGCAATACGCCAAACGGTTCGGTTGCATTCATCGGCTCGGCGCGGGCCACCAACGAGGAACTGTTTCTGTTCAAGAAGCTCGCTGACTCGGTTGGCGCGACGACGGATGTCGTGCCGCGCGAGGGCGAGGCGGACAACATCCTCGTCAGCGCCGACAAGAATCCCAATACCAACGGCGCGAAGCTGACCGGCGTCGCTGCTGGCCCGGTAGGATCCAAGCTGAAGGAGATCCACGAGGGCGTTGCGTCTGGGCGGATCACGCACCTGGTGGTGCTCGGCGAGAACGTGACGAAATACGGTATCTCGCCTGAATCGCTACGGAAGCTGACACTGCTGGTCGTGATTGACATTCTGCCCTCCGACACCACGAAGCTCGCGCATTACGTCCTGCCCGGCGCCGCCCACGTCGAGAAGCGCGGCACCTTCACCAATGGCAAGGGCCGCGTGCAGAAGTTCTTCCCCGCATGGATGCCGAACGGCAACGCGCGCGAGGAATGGCTGACGCTGAACGAATTGATCGTCGCCGTGGATCCCCAGCGCAGTCTCTACAAGTCGCTCGAACAGGTCTGGGGCGACATGGCCAGGGCGATCCGGGCATTCACGGGATTGAGCCTGAGCAAAATCCCCGACACCGGTGTGCAGATTCAACTCTAGCGTCGAGCGAACGTTGCAATGGACCCAATCGTTTACGACATCATCAAGATCGCGGCGTACATGGGCGTGCTGCTGACGATCTGCGCGTACTCCGTGCTGGCGGAGCGGCGCGTTTCGGCGTTCATCCAGGACCGTCTCGGACCGAACCGCGTGGGCATCCCGCTCTGGTTTCGACGAGACGGAACTGCACTGTCGATTTTCAACCGCTGGGCACTCGGCCAGGCTGTCGCGGACATCGTAAAGCTGCTGTTGAAGGAGGACGTGACCCCCCGGCACGTCAACAAGTTCTATTACATTCTGGCCCCGGGCATTACGATGGCGCCAGCGATCGTGTTGTTCGCGGTGATTCCGTTCGGGCCGGAGGTGAACGGCATCAAGATGGTCATCGCCGATCTCAACATCGGCATCCTGTGGGTGTTCGCCATCGCCTCGCTCGGCGTGTACGGCATTGTCATCGCGGGATGGGCCTCGAACTCGAAGTATCCCTTCCTCGGCGGCATCCGTTCGAGCGCACAACTCATCAGCTACGAGATCTGCATGGGACTCTCAGTCATCCCGGTGTTCATGACCGTCGGCAGCCTGAACTTGAGCACGCTCATTCGATACCAGGTCGAGCACGGCTGGACGATCCTCTATCCGTGGATGTGGTTGCCCTTCCTGATTTACCTGACCTCGGCTTTCGCGGAGACAAACCGGCTGCCGTTCGACCTTCCCGAGAGCGAAACGGAACTCGTGTCGGGGTATCACACCGAGTACAGCTCGATGAAGTTCGCTTTGTTCTTCCTCGCCGAATACTGGAACATGGTCACGCAGTCGGCGCTGATGGTGACTCTGTTTTTCGGCGGCTGGAGTTTCCCGGGGGTGCCGAGCGCGACTACCTCGGTCGTTTGGGGGCTGGTCGGATCGGGGATTTTTCTGGCGAAAGTGGTGGTGTTTCTGTTCCTGTACATCTGGGTGCGCTGGACGCTGCCGCGGTTCCGGTATGATCAACTGATGAACCTCGGCTGGAAAGTGCTGCTGCCGCTGGCGCTGGCGAATGTGTTGATCGTCGGCGTGATCCTGGCGATGTTGGGGTGACCCATGGCGATCACCATCGAACGCAAACAACTGAGCTTCTGGGAGCGCATCTATTTGCCTGCCGTCGTGAGCGGGCTGGCGCTCACGTTCCGCCACTTCTTCAAGAGGAAGCGGACGATGCAGTACCCTGAGGAGAAGTGGACGGTGCCGCCCGGCTACCGCGGCGCGCCGACGCTGGTGAAGGACGAGGACGGACGCGAGAAATGCGTGGCGTGCCAGCTTTGCGAGTTCGTTTGTCCGCCGCGCGCGATCACGATCAAGCCCGAGGAGTTTCCCGAGAACGCGAAGTACGGCAAGATCGAGAAGAGGCCCAAAGAGTTCGACATTGATATGATCCGCTGCATCTACTGCGGCTTGTGCGAAGAGGTTTGTCCCGAACAGGCGATTTACCTGCGCACTGATTACTCGATCACCGGCTACACCCGTGAACAGATGGTGCATCACAAGGACAAACTCTACGAACTCGGCGGTGTGATGCCGGGGCTGGTGAAGAAATGGGAGAACAAATGAGGTTTGAGGTTCAGGGTTCAGGGTTCAAGGTTCAAGGTTCGGACGTCTAGCCATGCACGATCTACTGTTCTGGATTTTCTCGCTGGCGATGTTGGTCTGCGGCATCGGCGTGATCGCCAGTCGCAGCGCCATTAACAGCGCCATGTTCCTCGTCGTGCTGTTCTTCTTCATGGCTGGGTTGTTCGTGCTGCTCGAAGCGTACTTTCTCGCCATCATCCAGGTGCTTGTCTATGCCGGCGCGGTCATGGTGCTGTTTCTGTTCATCATCATGCTCCTCGACCTGAAAGCGGAGCAGCGACGCCACTTCCGATGGGTGGCCGTGATCGGCGCGTTGATTGTGGCAGCGCTGTTCATCCGCGAAGTCGCCGCAGCGGCGGGACACGTGCCCGAACACGCCGTGTCCAGCCTGCAAGGCACCACCGAAAAAGTGGGTGCGCTTTTGTTCAGCGATTACCTGCTACCGTTCGAGATCACGTCGTTGATCCTGCTGGTGGCGATGGTGGGCGTCATCCTGCTTTCAAGAAAGGAAGCGAACTGAGCCATGGACGTCGGGCTTTCCCACTATCTCGTGATGAGCGGCATCTTGTTCACGCTCGGGCTGACGGGCGTTGTGCTGCGTCGCAATGCGCTCATCATCTACATGTCGCTGGAGTTGATGCTCAACGCTTCAAACCTGGCGCTGATCGCGTTCTCGAAATTCAACGACGCCCTGAGCGGGCAGGTGTTCGTGTTTTTCACCATCACCGTCGCAGCCGCCGAGGTCGCGGTGGGACTGGCGATCATCGTCGCGTTGTTCCGGCAGAAACAGACCGTGCGAGTGGATGAATTGAACAGCCTGAGAATG
>CAZOTB010000223.1:0-8244 GCA_964582645.1 uncultured Verrucomicrobiota bacterium
CCACAAACCGTTCCCGGTCCCGGTGATCAAGGAAGATGGCCCGCCGCTCATTGCCACGCGCTGTCACATGATACCCCCCGCCCGGCACATCAATCCGGAAAGGTCTCGCCATAACACCGAACTTCTACCAGCGCATCGTCGGGAAGGGAAGCCACATGTCGAATAATCAGATGTGACCTCAAAATGCAGTTAAGGGGGTCGTTGGACGCGTATTGGTATTTGTGGAGGCTTTGGGGGGCTGTACCGAATCCAGGAAATGAATCAAGTTTGTTGAACCTCCCGGTCTGCGTTGATGCAGGGCGCAGGGTCAAGTCTTCACAAACGGATTTATTGCCGACGTGACGGTGACCAACGAAGGCGCGGACCAGATCGTCGAGGGCATCCCGGCAGGTATCGCCGGGTACACAAGTGTGGTTTGCTGTGCGTCTTCGCCCGCGAAAATGGTGTCCGATGCGCAATTCGCGCCATTGACTCGCCCCGTCGTTTCCCTATGATGCGGCAAACCTAACACGGGAGCCCGCATGATTCTGACCAACGTCGAAACCGTTCCTGGCTACACCATCGCTGAACACTTCGGTCTCGTCTCCGGCAGCACCGTTCGCGCGAAGCACGTCGGCAAAGACATCATGGCCTCGCTCAAGAACATCGTTGGCGGCGAACTCAAAGGCTACACCGAGTTGCTCAACGAATCGCGCCAGGAAGCCATCCAGCGCATGGTGCAACAGGCCGAACAAATGGGCGCCAACGCCGTCGTCAACGTCCGCTTCTCCACCTCGTCGGTCACGCAAGGCGCGGCGGAGTTGTACGTGTACGGGACCGCGGTGCGCGTCGAATAGCGCTATAGCGCCATGGATGCAATCATTGGGTTGGTTATCTTCCTCGTGATGCTCGCGGTTGGCTACTTCGCCGGCGTGACCATCGAGAAGAAACACTTCCGCGAATTGGTGGAACGCGAGCGCAAGCTGCTGCACATCCCCGTCGTCGCGATGAAGACCGTGGACGTGGACTGCGACGTCGAATCCGCGCGGTTCGTCTGTGGCAACGTCGTGGTCTCGGTGGATTACTTCAAGCGTTTCCTCGCCAACTTGCGCAACCTGGTCGGCGGCGAGATCAAGTCGTACTCGCCTTTGCTTGACCGGGCGCGCCGCGAAGCGTTGATGCGCATGAAGGAACAGGCGCCCGACGCCGACGTGATCCTCAACGTTCGTTTTGAGACGTGTTCGATCGGCGCCGGCGAGGCCGCCGGAAACAAGAACCCGCTCACATGCGTCGAGTTCTTCGCCTACGGCACTGCGATCAAATTGCGAAAGCAAGCGCAAGCCGCCGCATGACGTGTATGGCTTCGATTTCGGCGCCAGCCTTCGTAGTTCAAGCTTCAGCTTGTCCGGTGATCGCCGCTCGCTGACAAGCTAAAGCTTGAACTACATACGCTAGCCGGACACGCGCTCAACAAGTGTGTGAACGCCAACGGCCCATGATCAAATACACGCCCACACAAATCCCCGAGAGTGACAACCCGAATGTCCCCAAGGAATCGCCTCTGCGGGAGTTCTTCGTCCTGCTGGCCGGGATTACCGGGATCGTTCTGGTGATCTTCGTCCTGCTCGGTCTGCTCGTGGACGTGATTGTGGGCCGGATGTCCGACGCGACCCAGGCGAAACTCGAGTCGCACCTCGCGCCGATGTTCACCAACTTTTTCCCGCGCGCCACCGAACTCGCGCCCGCAGAAGCCGAGTTGCAGCGCATCCTCGATCATCTCCTGCAAAGCAGCGGCCAGACCCAGCGGCACTACCAGGTCTGGCTCGTCCAGACCACCAACATCAACGCCATCGCGATTCCAGGCGGGCACATCGTGGTCTTCTCCGGCCTCATCGCGGAAGCGCAGTCCGAGAACGAGATCGCCATGGTGCTCGGGCACGAAGTCGGCCACTTCGCCCATCGCGACGATCTCCGCGCGCTCGGTCGCGGTCTCGTTCTGCTCACCCTTTCGACACTCACACTCGGTGGCGACGACGCGATCTCTGGTTGGCTGCAACACACACTCGCGCAAGCCCAGCTTCGTCATTCCCGGCGTCACGAACTCGCCGCCGACGCGGTGGGCTTGGAGATGCTCGCCAAGCGTTACGGTCACGCCGGCGGCGCCACCGATTTCTTCCGTCGCATGGGTGAGCACGACAAGCACAGCCAATGGGCCGCCTTCCTGATGACCCACCCCGCGCCGCAGAAACGCGTCAAGGAACTGGATCAACTCATCGCCGCCCAAGGCGACAGGCTTGGAGACAAACAACCCTTGCCGCCTGCCTTGAAGGAACTGTTACCGACCAAAACGGACTGATGTCCGTGAACTACTTGCGGGCGGCCACGTACAAACCTGCGATCGTCGAGAGAATCTTCGTACCCGCGCGGATTGTGCCCATCACGGTGCCGGAGATTTGGGATCGGCCGGTGTAGCGGCGGCCGTAGGGAACAGGCATCTGGCGGACCCGGAGACCGTGCTGAAGAGCTTTAATCTGCATCTCGACGGTCCAACCCCAGGTGCGATCTTCCATGCCGAGGCGGTCGAGCGCGTCGCGGCGGATCGCGCGCAACGGGCCGAGATCGGTGTAACGATGCCTCCAAAGCAGGCGAATCAAGAAGCAGGCGAGCCAGTTGCCGAAACGTTGCTGGGGCGAGAGGTGCTTCCGTGCATCGCCGAGCACTCGTGCGCTCAGAACAAAGTCGGCTTCGCCGCGATGAATGGGTTCGAGGAGGTGGAGCAACTGCCGGGGGTCGTCACTGCCATCGGCGTCGAGGAAACCGATCACCTCGATGTCGTCGCGAAGATGCGCGAGGCCGGTGAGGCACGCCTGGCCGTAGCCTCTGCGTGGTTCGGAGATGACTTCCGCGCCCGCAGCCCGCGCGAGCTCGGCTGTGTCATCGGTGCTGCCGTTGTCCACGACGATGATCTGCCGGGCGAGGCCGGGCGGGATGGATTGAAGCACGCGCTCGATGTTCCCAGCTTCGTTGCGAGCGGGGAGGATGATGGTGAGGTTCATCGGGAAGCGATGGAGGGATGGAAGCGTGGAAGAAAGGAAGAAGGCACGAAACCGGTTTTCCAGCCTTCCCATCTTCCATCCTTCCAGTATCTCATCTCAAACCCGCCGCATTGGGACTCCAGTCGTACGGAATGTAGGCAAGCTTCCACTGGCGCGAGCCGAGCAGTTTCTGTTTCTCCTCGGAGAGATAGCGGGCGAGGTATTTCTCGACCGAGCCGGCATCGCGGACGAAATCGTCGGCATACCATTTGAAAATCTCGGAAAGACGCAACTCCCCGGTCTTCTCATCGAACTTCACGTTGGCGTCGTCGTTAATGAAGAGCGTGGCGTTGAGGTCCAACTTTGTTTTCACGTTCTCGGCGGTGTACGGCTGTGTGGCGAGCAACGGGCAACTGGCCGCGCCGCAGTTGACGCCGAAATGGATGCGCGCGTCGCGGAACTTTTCGCGGATGTGCTTCTCGATCTCGTCGAGGCTGAGGTTGCGGCCCGCGACGGGGTGTTTCACTTTGAAGAAATGCTTGTCAGCGCCCCCGATGTGTCTGGCGGGATAGACTTTCGTTGCCTCGTAGAGGACGACGACATTGTAGGCGTTCATCCAGAAAGCCAGTTCCCCGTTCGGTGTGTCCAGCGTCTTCAAATCCTCCCGATCGAGGCTGCGGTACAATTTCTTGAGCCGGGCAAAGTCGTTCTTCTTCAGTTCGGCATAGGCCACCTTGCCGGCGGGGGCATACGACTGGAGCAGGTCGCCGTACATGGCGAGGTCGAGCGCGGACGAATTGCACGCGGCAACCATGGCGGCGAGATACCCGCACGCAACCAGGACCGGAATTTGTTTTCGCCATCTCACGGCAAGCTGACGATAGCGGCAGTCCGGGAGGCGGTCAAACCGATCTGCGAAATCCGCTTGGTTCGCGATGGCCTCCCTGCTACAACCGCGCGCACATTTTCTATGAAGGCCAGACCCGTTTCGTTTCCCGTCTTCGTAAACCCCTCGCTCGCCGATGCGAAGCCGCCGGCGTATGCGCGCGTGTCGCTGCCGCTGGCGAAAGGCGCATTTCGCGGAACGCCACCGGTTTCCATCGCAGACTCCCATGGCAAGGCGGTGCCGGTGCAGAGTGAACTGCTCACGCGCTGGCCGGATGGCTCGCCGCGGGCGTTGCACGCGACGTTTCCCGCAACGAGCGGAGTTTACCAGGCGACCATCGGCAAGGGAGGTCCACCTTCCACCGGCATCAAACTCACCCGCAGGGGCAAAGACAAGGTCGTCGTCACGAACGGCCGGCTCACCGCCTTGGTCGGCGGAACGGGATTAGTGGAATCCATCACTCTCGGCGGGAAACAGATGATTGGCTCGGGCGGGATCGAAGTGCGCGTGGTGGACGGTCAGCAACGCGCCTTCACGGCGACGGCCTGTCAGGACGTGAAAACCACCGTCGAGCTTGAAGGAGCGTTGCGCTCGATCATCACGCTCGCGGGCAAGTGCGCGCTGGGGAAGGAAACGTTCTTGAATTTCCGCCTCCGCTTCGAGTTTCTGGCGGGCGTCGAAGGCTTTTCCTTGGCATACGCATTCTTTAACCTCGAACGCGGCCAGGATTTCTTCGACGTGCGCGCGATCGAGTTGGAGCTGTATCTCGCCGACGCCCGCAAGCCGCAGCACACAGTCTATCAACACAGCTACGGGCTGTTCTCGACGCTTGGACGGATCGTGACGACGCCTCAGACGTTCGATGTCCGCGTGGACGACTCGAAGGCGCAAGCGTACGTCCATAACTCGGAGGCCCTCGGCGATGAACACAATTATCCGTTCTACCTGAACCCGCCGTGCAATCGCGTGGACAACTGGGGCGTGGTGTCGGACGGCCCGCGCGCGATGCTGGTGGACATGGACGACTTTCATTTGTTGCGCCCCAAGTCGCTCGTGCTCGAAGGCAATGGCGCGCGATTCGGCGTGTGGCCAGCTTGGGCAGGCAAACTCGATCTGCAGCAGGGTCGCAGCCGGCAACTCACCGTGCGCGTGGCATTCTCCGACCGCGGAGCGCCGAAGGACCAGAGCGAAGCCATTCTTGCCGGCACGCGCCTACGCGACGTGTGGCGGGGGCAGTTGCCGCACAAGGTGTATGCCGACGCGCAGTTCTTCGATCAGGGGCGCGTGTTGCCGTACCGGCCCGACGAAAACCCGCGCTTCGAGCAGTGGTTGTCGGGGATGTCCACAAACCTGAACACGATCGCGACGTTCTTCGATCTGGGCGACACGCCCGACAGCGGGTATCAGAGCACGTACATCCCGGTCGGCGGACGCATTCGTCACATCCGCGGCCCCGAGCTTGGCCCGCGCTACTATGCTGCAGGGCTCCACAACGCGATGACCCGCTACAACACCCTGACCGGCTTCGAGCCGGTCTGGGTGAACAACGAATACGACGTCCTCTTCGCGCTCGGCACCGAGTTCCTCCGCACCGCAAACCTGTCTATCTTCCAAAAACTACGCTGGTTCTCACGGCACACGATTGACGTGGATTTTCTGCATTACTCCGACCACAAGTGGCTGCATCGCGCGCAACCCGCGCACAGCGAGCGTCACACGACCACGGGCGCGTACCCGTCGCATTTCTGGACGCAGGGTCTCGCGCAATATTACATGCTCACGGGCGATCCCGACGCGCTCGAAGTGATCATCGCGCTCGCCGACAAGACGATCGAGAACCTGGAAGACCCGATCATGCAGGAAGTCTGCAGCGGCCTGAACCGGGAAATCGGCTGGGGCATCCTGACGATGATTTGCGCCTACGAAGCGAGCGGGATCAAACGATTCGACGCCTACGCCCGACGGCTGCTTGATCGCGAGATCGCGTACGGTCTGCCGAATGATCTGCCTATTTTCAGCTTCGGCCACACGTCCATCATGTTGGGCGCGCGTCAGTACCTCCAGATTCACGCGGGCGAAAAACAGGCCGAGCCGGTGCGGCGTTGGTTTCTCGGTTTCGTGGACCTGGCGATCCGTTCATCGCGTCAGGCGCCGCCCGTTGCCGAGAAACACAAGGTCAAGAGCGGGACTCAGGCGATGACGTTGTACAGCTACGGTGCGGACATGCAGTTGCGCGGCGCCGCGCACATGGGCCTGGCGCGGAGCGGGATCTTCGGCACGCACTCGATCGCTCTCGACCCGATCGCCTACGCATACGAAATCACGGGGGATCGCAAGTACATCGAGGCCGGGATGCGCTCCATCGAGGCGTTGATGGATTCGCAGGCGTTTCGGAGTCCCGTGCCCGAGGGCAAACCGTACGCGATGGTCTATCGCACCTTCGTCAACTTCCTCAAGGCGGCCGCCGAGCTGGGTTATTTGGCGGAGTACGGTTACAAGCACTGAATCAGCCGCACCGGCCCGATCAACCCGGACGGCAACTGCAGGCCATCGTACTCGTTGGCCATGCTGTTGGTGACGCGGACTTCCAGCGCGTGCTCCCCTCCAGCCACACTCCTTCCCATACGGATGCGATACGGCGACCACATCGCGACGCCGACCGGCTTGCCATCGAGTAACACCTCGGCGATGTCTCCCACCTTGCCAAGATCGAGCCAGCGTTCGCCGTCGTGTTTCGGCAGAGCCAGCCGAGTGCGATAGACGAGCGTGCCCGTGAACAGCTCGAAGCCGCGACAGCGCGCCCAATCGCCCGGGGCCGGCAGCGGGACCGTCCGGCCTTCGGTCGTCTGCACCTGCCACTTCAGCTTCAACGGAATGCGCTTCTCGGATGCCGGTGGCCGCGCGATGGAATCGAAGCGACCGGCGGGATTCACCACAAGAACCAGGCTCTCGCGTCGCTCCAGGTGGAGCGTGACCACAAGGCCGTGCGGTCCGGCATACGCCTCGACCGGCCGCTTCCGGCCGGTCCACGGATCCCAACACTCGAGCCCGCCGACTGCGCGGAGCGTCAACCTTCCCCGGATCGGTGTTTGGCCTTCGTTGACCAGGAAAAAGAAATCAAGGCCGAGTTTCCGGTAATGGATAAACCGCAGATCGGGATTCCGCGGCTTGAGAACCACGTCGCGCGGAAGGAATGAATTGAGGAGACTGCGCGGAGTCCGAAAAACGTGGACGCTGCCCTCGCGAAGGAATTGAGCCAAGGTTTTCCGCGCCGTCGCACCGAGGTCGAAGTCTCCATCCATGATGACGACCCGGTAGCGTTGTTCGCCGACGACAAGGCGACCAGCTTCGATCGTCGCGTCCGCCACCGATTTGTCGTCCAGGTACAAAAAATCAATCTGGTTCTGGCAGAGCACCTTCGCCGCTCCCCAAGGCAGGTTGTTGCCGTCGCCGAGGATCGCTACTTCGCAGACATGCTCGCCGTCGGACAACAGCCAGCTCACCCGCCGTGCGTACATCGCGATGCGGTGAAAGTGCGGCCACCAAACGTTGTGGACGCCGATGTCGGGTTCACTTTCCCAGGCGCGCCGATCGCAGATCGAATAGAACACGGCGTGCGGGTTGATGAGATTGTTGCCGCGCACCAAATGCCAGTCGTACAACCATTTCAATTCGTCCAGCGTCAACCGCCAGCCGTACGCACCGCCGACCTCGGTGAGGATGCGTCGCCGACCATGCAACCGTGCGCCGCTGGTAGCGGCCTTGGCGGCCACGCTTTGTTCGCCTTCGAGCGCGGAGGGTTTGCCCGGCTCGATGGAGCGCCCGACGATGTCCTGGCCCGGGAATTGAAACCAATGCATCGCGGACATTTCGTTCCCAGCCGAGGGATGACCCGTGAGCGCGATGCCATGCTCGCGGCACCATTTCGATTGAGCGCCGTAGAAGACCTCCTGCATCCGCTCATGCACAGCTCGTGCGTAGCGCTCGCGGAACTCGGCCGTGCCCTCACCGAAGTCCAGCCACAGCGAAGGCAACCAGGGGCGCGGGTCGGTGCCCCATCGTTTTGCGAGCCAGTCCACGAAGCCGGACGTGTACGGCTGCGGTCGCTTCGTGCGGTGCGGACCTTTCCCGAGCGGATGCGGCTCGTCGGTGAACATCGCGATGATCGTTGTACCGAAGAATTTCTTGAGGTGCTCGTGATACCGGTCATGCGTGAGATGGATGAAGCACGCCACGGCTTCGGGATTGAGCACGTCCGCGGCGGGCGGCGCGGTTTGGTGGCCCGATTCCTCCTCGGCGAACACGCCCCGGATATGACCGCCGCTGCATACCTGCCAGACGCTC
>CAZOTB010000224.1:0-8023 GCA_964582645.1 uncultured Verrucomicrobiota bacterium
GCAAGTGCCTGCAAACTCGGCGAACGCTTGCCGGGGTTGACGAACTTGGGTTAAGGTCCGGTATCCGAACGTCACCTTCATCCAATACGATTGCGGCAGCACGGTCGACACTGATCCGCACCGCTACCGTCTGTATCCGTGGGAGAACCTCGGTCTGGGCTGCCGGGGCCTGGGGTTCTGGTCGCGGGAGGCAGGCGGCAGCCGTGAAACACTGTGGGGCTCAACGCCCGGTTACATGCTGTTCTACGACAAGGCCAATGCGCCAGCCGAACTCAAGATCAAGGAGGATCTGTTCCCATCCCGCCGGCTCGAGGCGGTCCGGGCCGGCCTCGAAGACCGGTGGGTCCTCGAGGAGGCCAAACGACTGGCGACCCGGCGGTTGAAGAGGGCGCGCCACGACCCGTTGGCCCAGGGGGTTCTGGATTTCGTGGACGCAGCAGTGGCCCGGGTATTCGCGCGCGAGTCCGACCCGCACGTGGCCGAAGACGCGATCCAGTGGATCGTCCCGCGGCTGGATGTGCTGGCCAGATAGCGTCTCCACAGGGTATGGCGATGGCTTGGACCATTGACCTCGCATGGCTGCTGGTCGAGCCGAATGAAAAAGCGATCTCCAACTTATTCAAGACGTGGCGTTGCCCGAGGTGCTGCTGCCGGCTTGCGATCTGACCAGACCGGTCCTGCGGGCGCCGAAGCTGCCGAGCCCCGACAACCGAAACTCCGGATGGGCTTTGTGGGCTGCGGCCTGGCCGGCCAGGATCACCTTGAACAGGCAGCGTCGCTGCCCCAGATCGAGATCGCGGCGCTGTGCGACCTCCGCGAGGAGCCGCTGAACACGCTCGGAGAAAAACATGGAGTGCAGCGGCGGTACACCGATCACCGACGGATGGTCGCGCAAGAGAAGCTGGATGCAGTCGCAGTCATCGCCTCGGCGGATGCGCACTATCCCATCGTTCGCGCCGCGCTCCAGGCCAACCTGCACGTGCTGTGCGAGAAACCGCTGGCGATGGCAACCAATGAATGCTGGGAACTGGTGCGGTTCGCCGCCGAGAAGCGCCGGATTCTCGCGGTCACCTACACCTACCGGTTCGTCCCCGACACGCGGCGGATCAAGGAACTCGTCGCCGGAGGTAAGATCGGCAGGCTGACCGAGATCCGCTACATCCGCCTCGGGGGCGAACCGTACGAGAAACCGCCTCCCGGATCCGGCGTGCGTCGGGAATATGACTGGATCTTCCAGCGGGCCAAGGGCATTCACTTCGATTGCGGGGTCCATGCGTTCGATCTGTTTCGCTGGTTCGCGGCCAGCGAGGTGACGCGTATTGATGCCCGGGGCACCTGCCACGTTGACAACCCCTATCCCGATGCGGCTACCGCCATCCTGGAGTTCGCCAACGGGGTGAAAGCCGTGTATGACCACGGGGAGTTGCTATATTACGATCCGATCATGCCGAGCCGGTCGTTCTTTCGCATCCTGGTGTCGGGCACCGACGGTAGCATCGTTTGGGGCCTTGGGGAGGGCCGCGGACAGCGTTCCGTGCTGCGGGTGTACACCGCGGGTCGATGCGAGGAGGAGAAATTCCCCATCTACGGAAAGGAGCGCGCTACCCAATACCGGCAATTTGTTGAGTCGGTCCGGGGCGGCACACTCGCCGGCTATTTCCCCGTGCCGGAAGACGCCGCCAAGGCCACGGAACTGGCCGATGCAGTGGTGAAGACCGCGATGGAGCATCTGATCGTTTCACCGGTACGGCGAGGATCGGCTATCGCGCGTTGCGCTGGCTTGGTCTGAGATCGGGCCGGTCAGTTCGGACGTGATTTTCCCCAGCCGATGGTATAGCGGGTTCGGCAAGCAATCCTGTGCCTTGAATCACCCCGTGCGCCATTGTTCGCCATGATTATTAACCACATCAGCGCGCTGAAACCATTGTGCCGGACCACCGCGATAGTCGGCGATGGTCAATCGCGCGCGCGGATTGTCGCCCCGTCCGCCGGCGGGTACGCCGCCGCCGCCCGCAAGATTCAGGCAGCCGTCCGACGCCTCACGGGCGTCACGCTGCCGGTCGTGGATGACACCGCGCCGGAAGCGGAGCTGCCGCCGAGCGCCAATCTGATCTGTCTCGGCAACCGCTCGACCAACCGTTGCCTCGGCAAGCTGTACGACCTGTATTTCACGTTGCTGGACCTGAAGTACCCGGGCCGTGGCGGTCATGTCGTTCATTCCACCCACAACCCGTTCGGCAATGGCTGCAACGTCATTTGCGCCGGCGGGAGCGACGACGCCGGCGTGGATGCTGCGACGGAGGTGCTCGCCGCCAAACTCGAGCAGGCGGGGGACACGGCCGGCAGCCGATCCTCGCTCAGCTTGGGGTGGCTGCTCGAGGTGCGGCTCGGCTCGGGTCTGGTGGTGCCGCGCGACCTGAAGGACTGCGAAATCTGGGAGGCCTCGCGCGGCTACGGGTCGCTCGGATATTTCGGCTGGAACAGCCTCAGCAAACGCCTCGCGTTGTATTTCATGACGGGCGACCCGGCGCACGCCCGCGAGTTTGTGCGGCTGGCGTTCCCGGACGACCAGGCCCAACGCGAGTTCACTGAACTGGACGGGGAACGCATCGAGAACAAGCGCGACCCGCTCGCCGGATCGTACCACTACTGCGCGCATCTGATGATCCTCTATTGGGACCTGGTTGAGGAGAGCCCGGTGTTCAGCGACGACGAACGCCTGCGGATCACCAACGCCCTGGCCCGACAACTCGAGTACCGCCCGGCCTATGCCGGCGGCCGACGCGAGATCGACATCCACGGCATCTTCCACCTGCGCGAGCCGGCCGCCTGGATCGGCACACGCCACAACATTTATCATGGGCTGTGCCTGTTCTGTCTGGCGCGGTATTTCCACCGCGACTACCCGCACCCGGCCTGGGAACAGTGCCTGCGGGGCACGCAGAATTACTTCGCGGCGTTGCGCGAACCGCACCCGTTCGTGCGGGGCGAGTTGAGCACGTTGTACTGGCAGTCCACCACCTTCGCGCCGCTGCTGACCTACCTGCTGCTGAGCGGCGACCGCGCCCCGATCGCCAACGGCGGGATCGCCGAGTTGCTCCGTGCCCAGCATATCATCCTGACGGGCCAACCCGCGGACCCGTGCCTGGAATTCGCGTCGCTCGATTACCTCCACAAGGCGGCCTACTTGCTGCGGGATGGCCGGTTCCTGGCTTACCGCGACCGGCTCGGACTGGACACCAACGGCTTCCGGCTCGGCCAATCTTTCTGGCCCGAACCCGAACTCCAACCCGCCGAACCGCAGGAGCTCGTGGGACGCTGGACGGTGAGCCATCTGCCGCCCGCCGAGCACCGCGAACGCCGGACGGGTTTTCCGCCCGAGGAATCCTTCAGCGTCGCCTGCTTCCGCACCGCGCCGGGCCCTGCCGGCGATTTGCTCCTGATCAACGGCCGCAATTCGTTCGGCCGCCATTGTTACTACGCGTCGGTCATCAACGAACTGCGGCTGGCCGGCCAGACGCTCCTGTCCGGTTACCACAATCAGGTCCAGACCGAATCCGACGAAACGGTCGAGGGTTACGTACCGCTCGATGCCGCATTGCGTCATCACGACCTGATCGGGAGCACGGCGCTGGTCGTCACCGAAGTGCCACGCGCTCCTTACTGCAGTTGGCGACGCACGGTGGCCCAGCGCCGGGGACGCTACGCGTTGGTCGTTGACGAGCTGTCGTTCCGGGTGGATAGCCACCGGTTCGAGGCCCGGTTCTTCTGGCAGAAAACCGGGCAACACTGGGAACCAAGGCAACCGGGTACGCTGACGCTCGCGCTGCCAGACGGCGCCGCCGAGCTGCATACCGCCGACCCCCTCGACGCGTGCGTGCAGCCCGTGGCACCGGGTCTCTGGGAGCAGGGCGACTACACCGTCCAGAATTGGCGCGATCGGGTGCAGCCCGGCGGTCGTCGAACCTTCTTCGCGCTGCTCGGCCGCGGCCCGATCCACTGCCGGCGGTTGGCGGACAACGCCGCCACGCTGGCCGTCCCGGCACCCGCGCTCGCTGTGACCAGCCACTACCGGGAGATTGACGGCGACCTCGTCGTGCTCGCCGCAGACCATCTCTGCGGCCGGCAAACGACGCGGGTCGAACTGATCCCGCAACTCCTGCGGGCCGATGCGCCGGTGGACTTGGACTGGGATTTCGTCTCAGGCGAGCTCCACGTGGTCTGTGCCCAGGCAACACGCCTGACACTGGCCCAAACCACCAGGTCGCTGCCCCCGGGCCGGCACCGGCTCGAGTCCGTCAGTCTGTCTCCGGGTGATCGGCAGACGCTCACCACCCAGTTGACTTCCTTGCTTGAACAAGCCAGGCGGTCGCCTTCCGCCAAGCCGGCCACACCCGTTGGTCACCCGCAGACCACCGTGCCCGTCATGGGGACGTTGTTCCGCGTCGGCGTCCCAGAGGCGGTCCAGGACGCAATCGCGCTCCCCGCAGCCGCCGGCGGCCACCTCTGTGTCGCGGCCGGCAACGACATCCACCTGTTCGACCCGGGCGGTGCGGCGGTGGGCACGTTGCGGACGGATGGGCCGGTCCGGATGCTGCGCTGGTGGACAGAGCCGCGGTTGCTTCTGGCCGGGTGTGCCGATGACAAGCTGATCGCGTTCGACCTCAGCGGGAAACGACGTTGGGAGTTCGTTTCCGAGATGCACCCCGCCGTGGTCCGCGCCGCCAAGCCATACTGGATGAAATCCTCGACCGGCCACGAGGGCATCCACGGACTGTACACCGGCGTGTTCTTGGGCGGCCGCAGCCAAGCGTTCGTCGGCAGCGCGTGCACGCTGGAGATCCTCGACGAGGACGGGCGGTTGCTCCATCGTCTGCCGAACTTCTGGGGCACCGGCCATTGTTTCGCCATCGTTGCCGGTCCCGCCGGCAGCCTCGAACTGCTCGTTTCACGGCGGATCACCGACGTCGCCGAATTGACCATCGTCAGCAACCGGCAGGTCGAGACCTCTCGTCGCGGCTACCAAGACACCCCGCCGGGCGTGACCAACGTCGATATCTGGGGCAACGAAACCAGCCACCACATTTTTGTCGAGGACGTTGACGGCGACGGCGAGGCGGAGATCATCCGTGAAATCACCGGCCTGTGGAACCGCGTCACCGTCTGGAAACGTGGCGGCGCGCCCGTGGGCAGCGAGAACTATCTCGATCTGATTGACTTCACGCGGGGACCGCAGGAAGGTCGCCCCGTCGCCAACGTCCATTTCGGTCCCGGCCCGGCCCCGCGGCTTGGCATCCACAACCCTTCGATTCCCGAAGCCCGGCAAGTCTTGATCCGTGATCTGGAACTCACCGAGCTCACGGGCCACGCCCAGAAACAGATCGTCGTCGCCCTGGCCAGCGGCTGGGTCAAAGCCTTCGACGGACGCTGCCAGCCGCTCTGGTCCGCCCGCGTGTCCGCGCCGCCCACGGCTTTGAAGGCTGTCCAAACCGAGGCCGGTGAGACGCAACTCGTGGCTGGCGGCGAAGACGGTAGCGTCCTGGTGTTCGACGGACGGGGCCGCCTCTTGTGCCGCGGCGCCGTTGACGGGTGCGTCACCACCTTATGCGCGTGGCCGGACGGCGTCGTGGTCACAACCGCCCGCGGCGACATCCACGCGCACCAATTGGTAACGAGGTGAACGGGAGCACGTCAACCTTTTGGGGTGGTCGCCGAATTCTGGTGGGAAATCCGATCCCGAATCGGAGCGACTGGTGTAGTGGCCGCTGTCGCCAGCGGCAGTGGCCCGTCGCCGCGGGGACGCCGCTCCCACCATCCTCGATCCACCGCGTTGACACCCCCGCTTGGCGTGGCGAGATGGCGGAGTTGATCGGCGAGATCGGCGTGAATGCGTGCGCGGTCGCCCGTCGGAACCGTCACCTGCATGTCGTTCTCATGACAGAGCGCGGCGATGCGCGCGTAGTAGGGCTTGAGCAGTGCGCGGGATGTCTTGGGCGACATGATCGAGGCGGCCTGCGTGCCAAGGTCGTCGGTGCAGCGCAGGGCGTGGACTTTGCCGGGGAGAGTCCGCGAGAGAAAACGCACCGTCTCGATCTGGTACTCGACCGTCCAGTCGGCGAGTGTGCGGAAGCCGTGGGGGCCTCGGCCATGTCGAGGAGGAGCCGGTCAAACCCGCGCAGGAAATGCATCCGCTCGAAGAGCGCCGGGCCGTTGCAGAAGACATGGTACGCGTCGGGACGATCGGACAGCTCGCGTTCGAGGTCGGCATAGCGCTGCGGATCGAGACCGTGGGGGCGGGGGAGCGTGCCGAGGTCAGCCATGCTCCGCAGGGGATGGCCGACGACCTGGCCCATGTCATTCTCCCGGTTCGATTCCCAGCGGCAGCCCCATTCGTCCACGCCGCCGCCGCCAATCCACCAGGCCACGCCGTCCATCTTGGGGAAGTGGTAGATCACATCGCCGTGCGTGTCGTATTCCATGCAGTTGCCTGCGATGGCGATGCGGTCGGGTCCGGCGAACTCGATGGTCCGTTTGACTCGTTCGTGGGCGGTCATGGTCTTGTGTGGTTGGCGAATGATCAAGCGGGTGCTTGTAAAGCAAGCATCTCGGCGGTTACTTGTCGAGATGGATTCTGCGGGTCACGGTGCGGCCGGAGGCGTGTTCGATCGCCTGCACACACCAGTTTCCGCGCGGGTCATTCACGGCGGGAAGCCATTCGAGGACCGCCTCGCCCTTCCGGGTGGCGCGCACACCGGAGAGAACCGAGACGTTGCCCTGGGGATCGCGCAGCGTGAACTCAATCGGGACGGGCCCGGCCACGGGCTGCCGTCCGGCCATTGCCGTCGCCACCACGAGGACAGTCTGTAGCGGCTCTGCCCGCGGCGGAGCCGCCATTCGCCACGAAGGAATCGGGGCGGGCAACCAGGCGACGAGCGCGCCTCCGAAGCGATCCATGCTGAGCCGGAGCTGGTGGCGGCCGTCCGGGGTCTTGCGGACGGTCAATCGCCGACCGGTGATCAGGTCGTATGGGATGCCGGGGAGGGAATCCAGGGCGATCGTGCTTGTGTACGGACCTTTCGCCGTCTCCGCGGCTTCCCACTCGCGCACTTCCCTCACCTTGTCGGGCGTGCCGGCGCCGGCATGGCCGGCGCCCATGCGCTCGCGGCAGAACAGGTGTTCCTTGGCGTCGTGGACGTTGACGAACCACGTGTACGGCGCGCCCTCGGCCTCGAACCGGGTCGCCACAAGCTTGATATCGTCGGAATCAAACTGCGGTTTCACATAGACGGAGAGCGCGTGCTTGATCACGGCGACGCGGTCGGTATGGCCATAGTCGCGGATGCCGGGCGTGGAAACGTGGGCGCCCGCGGCCGGGAACGGTTGGGTGCGCTCCGTGCCCATGCCGATATCCACGGGGAGCCGCTTCGCGCCGGGGAGGTCGAACGGGATGGTGCGGTCCAGAATCACAAGCCCGCCGTGCGCCGCGTGTTGGGCGAGGGCGTCATAAACGGACTGGCGGAGGTACGGGACGTTGTAGAGCAGGATCGCCTTGTACTGACTCGCCCGGCCCGCCGCGATTTCATCCTCGCTGACCAGCTCGACGTCGAAGTGCCCCTGCATCAAGTTGTGGCAAGCGTACACTTGGACGAGCGTGAAGCTGGGGTCGAAGCAGTGGCTGGTGAAGGAATTCAGCAAGCCGATCTCGCGCTGGGCGGGGACGAGACGGGCTTGGACGGGTCCGATGCGGCGGATGACTTTCCCGAGCCGCTGGAACTCCGGCCAGGAGTTCTCGTTGCGGCTCGCATAGGTGAAATAGGCCAGGCCGCGGACTCCGCCGGCGAGGTAGTGGAAAAGATTGTTGCGGGTGTAGCCGGCGGTCGAGAACGCGTCGGGCATGTTCCACTGCGGCAGGTCGCGGTTGCCCATCCGCCCGATTTCCATCCAGAAGGTGGCGGTCATCACGGGCTGCCAGTAGGTGTTGTAGTAGTACGAGCAGATCAGGTTGAAGCCATTCTTCCCAAAG
>CAZOTB010000225.1:0-8020 GCA_964582645.1 uncultured Verrucomicrobiota bacterium
ACTCAAAGATGCCGAGTGGACAGGAGGTCCAAAATGATCAATGAGATTACAGAGTTCGTCATTCGCTACGGCTGTTTGATTCTCTTCGTGGTCGGATTCGCGGAACAGAGCGGCTTGCCGTTTCCGGGCGGGCTGTTTCTGGTGGCAGCGGGCGCGCTCGCCGCGAACGGGAAATTCAGTTTGCTCGCCGCCATCGGCTGGGCGACTGCGGGCTGTGTCGCGGCCGACGCAATTTGGTTTTTCCTGGGAGACCGCGACAAGGCGCGCGTCTTCCGGCTGTTCCCCCATTTGCAGGCGGTGCAGGTAAAGCTGCAGCGCGCCAAGCTCGCCAAAACCGTCCTGCACGGCATGCGGATGCTCACGGTGGCGAAATTTGTTCCGCTCGGCAATCTCATCCCGATGCATGCCGGCGCGATGAAGGTCAGCCGGTTGCGTTTCCTGCTGGTGGATGCTTTCACCTCGGTGGTGTACGCGACTGTGTATGCGGCGTTGGGATTCGCATTCCACAATCAACTGGAGCAGCTCGTGGCAATCCTGCAGAAGCTGGGCACGGGGTCGTTGGTGCTGATCGCGGGCTTGGCGGCAGGATACGTCGTTTATTGGTTTGTTAAGAAACGCCGGAGACGAACCCATCCACTTCCACAGAATAGAAAGGAAACAACATGACAACTCAGCATCCAACTGAACTCTGCAGCCCGATCGAAGAGCGCCGAGCTGCACCTGAGAACACAGGTGAGCAGCCCAACCGTAATCGGTTTGACTGGAACACGATCACCATGTGGTTGTTCGTGGCCTGCATGCTCATCTGCGGATTGATCGCCGCCTACGAACTCTGGGCCAAGGTCACCGGCCATGCCACGCCGTAAGGGTCACGGCTGACCGCGCCCGCGTGCGCGCTCCAACACCACGACCGAGCGCGGCGCGACCTCGTACTCAAGCGACCTCACCGGCTGCTCCGAGAGATCTTCCCGGCTGGTGTCCACGACGCGCCGCCAGTTGCCGGCCTCCTGGATGTGAAACCGTACCGGCTCCCAGAAGGCATTGATCATGACGTACAGATCGCTCTCGCCGTGCAAACAGTACGCGAGGCTGCGCGAGTCCGGGCCCATGTCCGCCGGGCCGTTTGCGCCGTACCATTTCACCCGTTCGCGCCAATACCGGCTGCTCCCGATGTCCGGGTGCGATTTGCGGAATGCAATCATATGCCGGAAGAAGCGGAAGATGTCGCGGTTTGTTTCGAGTAGCGACCAATCGAGCCACGTCGTCTCGTTATCCTGGTTGTACGGATTGTTGTTGCCGCGCTGCGTGTTCAGAAACTCGTCGCCCGCGCAGAACATCGGCGTGCCGTTCGCGAGCATCAGCAGACAGAAAAAGTTTTTCACCTGACGCCGCCGCAACGCGAGCACCTCGGCGGGCGCGCCCTCGTCGCCCTCCCAGCCGCAGTTCCAACTGATGTTGTTGTCGCAGCCATCGCTGTTGCCGTGGCCGTTTGCTTCGTTGTGTTTCTGGTTGTACGCGACGAGGTCGTAGAGGCAAAAACCGTCGTGCGCGGTGATGAAGTTCACGCTTTGGCACGGCCGATACATGTCGCCGGGACCGTCTGGGAACAGGTCGGTGCTGCCGTACAACCGCCCCATCAGCGCGCCGACTTTGCCGGGATCGCCTCTGACAAAAGCACGCACGTCGTCGCGGAACTGCCCGTTCCACTGCTGCCAATGCAATCCCGGGTAACCACGCCCGAGCAGATACGCGCCGATGTCCCACGCCTCGGCCACGACGCGCACATCCAGCAACGAAGCGAGCAAGCTGACCTCGCTGATCACCGGCGCCTCTTCGGTCTGCACCTTGCCATGTGCGTCGCGTGCCAGCACCGACGCGAGATCGAACCGAAACCCGTCCACGCCGAGTCGCGCCCAGTGCAACAAGCTGCGCAGGATGAGCACGCGCGCGGCAGGATGCGCGCAACGCAGCGTGTTGCCGCAACCGCTGTCATTCCAGTAATTACCGTCCGCCGTGAGCAGGTAGTAGCTGCTGTTGTCAACGCCGCGCCATGAGTACGTCGGACCGTGTTGATCGCCTTCGCAGGTGTGGTTGTAAACGACATCGAGCCACACCTCGATGCCGGCCGCGTGAAACGCCTGCACCATCGCGCGAAACTCGGCCACCGCGTCGCGCACCGCGTAGCCCTCGTGAGGCGCGAAGAAACTCAGCGTCATGTAGCCCCAGTAATTGCCCTCCTGCGGATCGAACTGATGCACCGGCAACAACTCGACCACCGTGACGCCCAGTTCCTTGAGATACGGAAGCTTCTCGATCAATCCGAGGAATGTCCCGCGTTTCGCCGCCGCCACGCCCGAGTTGGCCCGCGCGGTGAAGCCTTTGACGTGCAACTCATAGACGATCAGGTCGTGGGTGTGCCGCGGCGGCGCAGTATCCTCGGCGGCCGCAGGCTCGCGCACCGGCAACACGCCCAGCGGCGCGCGCCCGTCGTTTGCGCCCGGCTTGCAGGCTGCCTCGCGCGAGAAGTCCGGCGGGAGATGGACCACCTCGGCGAACGGATCGAGCAAGACTTTCTGCGCGTCGAATCGGTGTCCGTGGGCCGGGTCCGACGGCCCTTCCACCCGGTACGCGTAGTAGCGCGCGCCCGGCGCCGATTTCTGCAGCACGAAACAATGCCAGATCCGCCCCGTCTTGTTTTGCAGCGGATCGAGCCGAAGCTGAACCACCGGCTTGACCAGATCGCGCGCACCGTAGAGCAGCAACGTCACCCCCGTGGCGTGCCGGGAGTACAGCGAGAAATTCCACGCCTTCTCTGCCTGCACCCAGGTCGCCCCGATCGGCGTGGAGCTTCCCTCTGCGCGTTCCCAGTTGTCCACGCTGCGGAGTTGTCCAAGGTTCGGTTTCATAGACCGCGTTCGCTTGTAGCCCCCGAGCGCATCCCGGGCTATTGGACCTTGGTCCTACGCGGCTGACTTTGCTGTCGCGCGCCGACGCCGCTGTGGTACGATGCGCTCTGATGAAGAATCCGATGGACAGGCAGCTCGAAAAACAGCTCTCGGATCGGGCTGTGGCAATCGGCCGGGCGGGAGAGGTCGGGGCGTTTGGGGAGTTGGTGGAACTGTTGAAGTCGTCGTCGGCCAACGCACGGCGGTTATCGGCTTCGGCACTGGGGAAGTTGGCGTGGTTGGGGGTGGACCAGGCGGCGGCGGTGGCGGCACTGGGGCCGGTGGCACGCTGCGACCCGCACCCGCAGACGAGGCAGTACGCGATCAAGGCGCTCAAGGCCTACGGCACTGCGGCGCAAGGTTGCCTGCACGATCTGCACGACATGGCACGCAACGCGGCCGAGAAGGATTACATCCGACGCGATGCAGCGGCCGCGGCAGCGTTCATCGAGGAAGCGGTGCGGGTGGCCGCTGCGGCCGTGGCGCGGCATTGCCAGCGATGCAATGCACAGGTGACGGCGGATGAATACGCGCGCTCGGAGCAGGCGTTTCAGCGGGTATTCTGCGACCGGTGTTTCGACGAAGTGTTTCTGGAACGACGGAACTTCGAGACGCAGGTGGAGCTGAACAAAACCGTGGAGGCGCGCGACGGCACGGTGGTGCAGTCGGAGGGAGAGCGGCGGATCGCGGACTGGCTGACCGCGCACGGGATTGCGTACCGGTACGACGCGAAGTTTCGGATCATCGCGGAGTTCCAGATCCGGCCGGACTTCTATCTGCCCGAACTGGATGTCTATATCGAGTACTGGGGCTTGGACACGCCGCAGTACAAGATGAGCATGTACAAGAAGCAGATGCTCTATCAGCAGGAAGGCAAACGGCTCATCTCGGTGCATCCGCCAGACCTCCCCGGCCTGGACGCGTTGTTGAAAGCAAAGCTCCGCCTCTTCGGCTTCCAGCCCTGACGTCGGCACGCGAAGCAAAGCCAGTCAGGGCTGCCCTCTCTCACTTCTGCGCGCCGTGGCAATCGGAGCAGGGCGTTTCCTTGTAGGCATCGCCGATGTCCTCGGGGTGCGGATAGTCCATGAGCTTAATCGAGGCGCTCTTGCGGTCGGCGGCCAGGTCGTGCGAGAGCAGCGTGTGACAGAGCGTGCAGTCGTTGGACAACACCTTGCCATCATCGGTCACGTGTTTGCCGTCGTGACATCGGAAGCAGCCGGGTGAATACATGTGGCCGCTGTTGTCTGGGAAATTCTTCCACGTCACCTTCATGTGCGGGTCGTAGTTGCGATCGTACACGTTCAGCAACTCGGCAATTGCCCTCTCGACCTGCGGTTTCAACTCCGGCGACATCTCAGACAGTTTCTCGATCCGACTGCGAATGCCGGTATGGGCCTCCTCCCGCGTCCCGTAGTCCGCGTCGAGCGCTTCCACCGCAGCGCCCTTGATCCCCGGCAGCGCGGGATCGATCGCCTTCAAGTGCATCAACGCATTCACCGATTGCGCGGGTGGCCGGTAATAGTGCCCCGCGCGATTGTGGCAATCCACGCAATCCATCGTCCGCTTCGGCAGCGCCGCCAGTTCCGCCGCGCTCAAGTTGCTCTCGGTGCTGTGGTACGTGCGCACCGTCCCATCCCGTCGCGTCGCCTGCAGCCACGGGATTTCGACGCGCTTGGGATCGGCGGTGGCGTAGAGGATTTCCTCTGTGGTGCTCGAGTGCCAGTGCATTCGCGGTGGATGATCCGTGGCGACCTTCGCCTCGCCCATCTTGAGAATCATGCCGACGGTCCAAGCGGTGTTGCTCGCGTCGGGAAGGAAATACGTGCGTGACTCGAGCCGCTCGGCGAACTGGTACTGCGGCCCGTGGCATTTCTCGCAGGTGTCCTGCGCGGGGCGCAAGTGTTCCACGGGTACCGGGATCGGACGTGAATACTTGCCGGTCATGACCCCGAGCAACTGGCGCGTGCCGTTCAGCTTCGTCTCGACGAAATACTTCGCGCCCGGCCCCACGTGGCATTCCGCGCAGCCGACCTCGGCATGATAGGAAAACTGATGCGCCGTGTACTCGGGTTTCATCACCCCGTGGCACGCCAACCCGCAGAACTGGTCGGACTCCGAGAACTCGTACGTCTTGTACCCCGCGAACGCATACACCAAGGTCAGCAGGCCGAATGTCGTTCCCACGATCACCACCGTCGTTCGGTGTTTCGGGTCATTGAAGTCCAGCACCGGCAACCGTCGCTCCGGCAGCCCCTTCCGCTTGCGCCGACGTTCCCATATGACGCCCAACACCATCAACACCATCCCGCAGAAGACGATCAGCGGCATCAGAAAATACACGATGATGTCCGCGTACGGCCCGGCGTGGTCCGTCACGATCATCCACGCAGTGAGGAACACAATAAACCCGACGTTGGTCGCCGCGATCACCGCGCCGACGAGCGAGATCGGATTATAGAATATGGGTGGGAGAATCCGTTTCATCGTGCTCGCCCGCTTCTTAGCCGCCGCACGCGTGTTAGACTATCGGACCTTGGTCCTATCGCGCAGAGAGATTTGAGCATCCCTTCATCGAAACAGCAGCAGCGCCAGGACCTGCGCGCACAGAATGCGCAGCAACATGGTCAGCGGATACACCGTGGCGTACGCCACCGTCGGTGCGTCCGATTTCGTGATGTTCGTGGCGAACGCGAGCGCGGGGGGATCGGTGACGCTGCCGGCCAGCAGTCCGCTCAGCACGGCGAAATTGAGCTTCAACACGCCGCGCGCAAACAGTCCGACCAACAACAGTGGCACAACCGTGATGCACGCGCCCGCGCCCAGCCACAACACGCCGTTGGAACTGAACACGCTGGCAAAGAACTTCGGCCCGGCCATCAGCCCGACCGCTGCGAAAAACAGCGCGATCCCAAATTCACGGAACGCGAGGTTGGCGTTGACCGGCATATGGCACACCAACCGTCCGATGCGCCCGAACCGGCCCAGCAGCAGCGCCACGATCAGCGGCCCGCCGGCCAGTCCGAGCCGCACAGGTTGCGGCAGACCGGGAAACGTCAGCGGCAGCGTCCCGGCCAGAATCCCGAGAAAGATCCCGATGAACAGCGGGATGAAATGGGTTTCGTTCAATTCCTTGAGCGAGTTGCCGAGGGCGTTGGCGGCCTGGTCGAGGTCGGAGTCGCGGCCAACGATCTGCACCATGTCACCGAACTGCAACTGCAGGTCGGGCACGGCCGACATCTCGATGTCAGCACGCGTGATCCGCGTCACCGCCACGCCAAAGCGGTCGTCGAGATTGAGCTCGCCGACAGTCCTGCCGAGCACGGCGCGGTCGGTCACGACCACGCGGCGGAAGGTGATGTTGCTCACCGCGAGCACGAGATCTTCGTTGCTCCGTTGCCCGATGACGCGCTCGAATTGATCCAGCCCGGCGCGCGTTCCGACGACGGCCATGCGGTCACCGCTGCAGATGACCGTGGCGTCAGTGGCCGTCTGCGTTTCCTCGCCGTGCCGCACGCGGGAAATGGTCACCCCGGCTTCGATGCGACCCGGGATGGTGTCGAGGCGCAGGCCGTCGAGATTCGGATTCGTGACGAGGAGTGTGCGGCGCTCCAGCGGCTCGATGCCGCGGCGTTGCTCGGCGGCGAACGTTTCCGCCTCGCGCACCGCATCAATCCGAAACACGACCTTCACCACGAGCAGCGTGCCGATGATGCCGAGGATCGCGGCGGGATACGAAACAGCGTACGCGAGCGCCGGTAACGCCAGGCGATCATCGGAAATGCCGGGGATCGTCGCGAGTGTCTGTTGCACCGCGCCGAGCGACGGCGTGTTCGTGGTCGCGCCGGACAACAACCCGAGCACGGCGGCGAAATCCATGCGCAACAACCAGCCGAGCGTGACCGCCAGGCCCGCGCCGAGCAGGACGACGGCAGCGGCGATAAGGTTGAGCTGCACTCCCTGTCGTCGGAGCGCGGCGAAGAATCCCGGCCCGAGTTGCAGGCCAATCGTGAAGACGAACAGAATCAGCCCGAACTCCTTCACGAACTCCAGCGTGTGATGGCCCACTGGTTTGCCGAAATGACCGGCGAGGATGCCCGCAAACAACACGCCCGCCGTGCCCAGGCCGACGCCGCGCACTTTGAGACTGCCGAGCGCCATGCCGGCCACGCAAACCAACGCGATGATGCCAATCGCGTGAGCGACGGGATTGGAGGCGTTGAGTTGAAAGAGCCAGCTCACACCGGTCCGGCGGCTTTGACCTCCGCGCTTGCGCCGGATTCGTAGGTCTTGAAGTTGTCCCTGAACAAGCCGGCGAGTTTCTTCGCCGCGGCATCGTAGGCAGCCTTGTCCGTCCAAGCGTTGCGCGGGACAAGGATCTCCGACGGGACGTTCGGGCATTCGGCGATGACGTCGAAACCGAACGTGGCATCGCGCTGCGTCCTGGCTTTCGCCAACGCGCCGCCGTGGATTGCATCAATGATGGCGCGGGTGTGTTTGAGGCTGATTCGTTTGCCGGTGCCGTGCGCGCCGCCGCCCCAGCCGGTGTTGACGAGCCAGACGCGAGCTTTGTGCTGCTTCATCTTCGCCGCCAGCAGTTCGGCGTATTTGCTCGGATGCCAAACCAGGAACGGTCCACCGAAACACGGTGAGAAGGTGGCCTGCGGTTCGGTGACCCCCACTTCGGTGCCGGCCACCTTGGCCGTGTACCCGCTGATGAAATGATACATCGCATGAGACGGGGAGAGCGAACTGACCGGCGGCAACACCCCAAACGCGTCGCAGGTGAGAAAGATGACGTCGGTGGGATGACCGGCCACGCACGGGATTTTCGCGCTGCGGATGAACTCGATCGGGTACGCGCCGCGCGTGTTCTGCGTGATGCTGGTGTCGTCGAAGTCCACGGTGCGGTCTTCCTCAAGCACGACGTTTTCCAGCACCGCGCCGAAGCGAAGCGCCTGGAAAATCTCCGGTTCGCTTTCGGGCGTGAGGTGGATGGCTTTGGCGTAGCAACCGCCTTCGATGTTGAAAATGCCGTCGTCGCTCCAGCAATGTTCGTCGTCGCCGATGAGATGGCG
>CAZOTB010000226.1:0-7856 GCA_964582645.1 uncultured Verrucomicrobiota bacterium
GATTCCGCAGTTCAAGCGGCTGACGACGCGTGACGGCGCAGCGAGCGATTTTGTCCTGCGCTCCGAGGATGATTCCGTTGAGTTCAATCTGATGCGGCCGGGCGTGCTGGAGAAGATTTGCGATTACCTCGCGGACCAGTTCGATAACGACCTCGATCGCATCCTGGGCGTATTCTATTTCAGCCACGCGCCGTTCTTCGCCCGGCACATGAGCTGGGGCCATCGCATCATGGAAGGTGCCGATCCGCTTTCGGTCATCCGCGGCAACTTCGCGGGCGCGGGCGGCAACTGCGGGTACCACTCCCGGGTGTTCGGCGGGCTGGCGTGTCATCTCAAACTGGCCGGGAAGCATCTTGGCGCGCATGGCAGCGTGCCGGTGCACGGCCACGTAATCTCGGCGGTCTCGCGGCGCGGCAGCAAGGCGTTGCTCGACGCGGATGTCGGCCACATTTTCCTCACCCGTGACGGCAGCGACCTGGCGACGCTGGAGGAGATGCGCGCGAACAAGGATTTGCTCACCACTGCGGGGGCCGGAGATTTGGCGCGCTACTATACCGTGGATGATGCGGCGGTGAGGATACGCAAGACGATGCTGGGGCAACCGTGGAAAGGTTCGTTCCCGCCGGGGGCACCGCAGCAATGAGGGAGAAGAGTTCGGATTTGACGAGGCAAAGCTATCGTTTGGAGTTCACGCTTCAGCGTGTCCGGGTTGTTACAGCTCAGACAAGCTGAAGATTGAACTCCAAACGCACGATGAGGAAGCCCAACACATGATCACACTCAAGAACCGTTATCTGGCAGCATCTTTCTCCCCGGATACGGGTGGCTTGGTCCATTTGTCCGCGGGCGGTGGCGGCACGAGCTTGATCCGCGGAAGTTGGTGCGGCTACTACGAACGCACCAGCGAAACGTGGTACGGATTGCCGGAGTTCCGCAAGGAGGCAAAACCGTTCGAAGTGGTGCGCGCCGACGCCACCGAGGGCGCGTTCGACTCCGTCGTTCGCAGTCCGCACGTCGAGGTCACACAACGCTTCGAACTTGATCCGCGCAGTTCGTTGTTGCGGGTGAAGGTCGAGCTCCGAGGAATCTCTGACAACGGACTGCTCGACGTCTCCGGCTTCCCGCACGTCCAGTTCGCGGAAGACGTCAACGACCAGTTCGCGGACGAAACGCAACTGTTCTTCGACGGCGCGGAACTCGACGGCGGGCGAGAGATTCCCTGCTGGCGCGTGTTCTTTCGCAAAGGACACCGCGACGGGCTGATCGTCGCCACGCGCTCCAAGCTTGCCATGTCGCGGTTCGAGATTCTTGCCGACAGCTTCGACGTACGCCCGCATCAGGTGCACAATTACAGCACCGCTGTGCCGCGTCCGCCCATTGAGGTGGCGAAGAACCTGCGCCTTTCAACTCAGTTCGAGATTGGTCCGTGGACAAAACCGAAGCACGCCGCCATCCTTCGAGCCGCAAAGCTTCACGAAGCCGCCCCGATCGGCAACCCGCCACCGCGCGGGACGCCGGCGCGCAAGCTCAAGGGCAAAGTCTTCCGGGCCGCCAGGTTTGCGCCCCGACATTCCATCGCCCCCGTCTTCCACGCCAAGAAGTGGACTCTCGCAAAAATGCCGTGGGCGCAAGCCGGGCGCGCGTTGTTTGCCGCGCCGGGAGTCAGGCCTCCCCCTCTCACTCTGAACCCAAAACTCAAGGGCACGTATCGCGTCTTTGTCGGCATCGGCAACGGCGCGGGGATCAAGATGTCGCTCACAGGCGACCCCGAGCCGACGTTCCGCGTCGCGCTCAAGAAAGTGGACTCGACCGAAATGGCCACGGCCTTCCAGCTCTATCTTTCGGGCCGGCACAAAGCGACCGAAACCGAATACGGCGTGGCGAAAATGGACGGACGCCAAGTGCGGCTGGAGCGATTCCCGAATCGCTTCGCGGCATGCGTGGTGGATTATGTTCGCTTCGAGAAACTGACGCCAGCCCAAGTGCGTCGCTGGGAACGCGAGGAGCGCACCGAGCCGTGTATTCCCTTGAGCGGCCACAACGACATCCCCGACATCGCGCATCTGCTCGACCTGGCAAAGCCCGACCCGGTCGCCTTCCGCGCGAATGTCTGGGAACACGCGCGCTGCAAGGTGCGCAAGATTTACTGGCGTGTGGACGGCCAGTGCAGCGACTACCAATCGAAGGTGAACACGTGGCGCTATCCCCAGGCGAAGGTGCACGGCGTGTTTCAGCCTCAATCGCTCGCATACGGCAAAGCGCTCAAGCAAACAGATTTGCTGCGCGTTGCCGTGGACGCCGCCAAAAAGTACGGCTGTGAGCTATACGGCTGGATGCGTTTCAACAGCTACATGGGGAACGTCCAGAGCGAATTCTACACAAAGAACCCGCAGTTCTGGGAAGAAGGCGAGTATGGCGGGAAAGGACGCAAGCTCTGCCTGGCCTGGCCCCAGGTGCGCAAACACAAGATTGATATTCTCGTCGAAGCGGCCGGGTACGGGCTCGATGGCCTGAACCTCGGTTTCCTCCGTCATCCGCCCGTGTTGCAGTATGCTGAAATTCTGCGGAAGGGATACGAAGAACGATACGGCGTGCCTCCGCCGCGCAACCTGAAACATCCCGACGCGCATTACACCAAATCGCTTCCGCCGACCGACGATGCGCATGTTCGTTGGTGGAAATACCGTGCTGAGTTTTTGACGCAGTTCGGTCGCGAACTCCGCGCGGCGTTGCGCGAGAAGAACCTCGGCCACGTGAAGATCGCCATCTGGGTTCGCCCCAATCATTGCCTCTTCGACGGCATTGATATGGAGGCATGGCTCAACGAAAGCCTCTGCGATGAGGTCATCTCCGATTTTTACGCCGGCGTCCGCCGGATGGATTTGTATTGGGATCGTCCCGAATGGAAGAGGATGGTGCAGGCGAAAGCGAGGTTGATCCGGGGCGTCCCCATGAACGCCGAGGAGACGCGCGAGCTGTTGCCACGCATCCTCCGCGAAGGCTACGACGGTATTTGCACGTATGAATCGGACCTGACCGTGCTGGATCGGGAGTTCATCGAGTTGTACCGATCGCTGAGAAGGCTGTGATCGAGCTCAGAGCCGTTCCCAACGCACATACACGCCCTCGGCTTGGCCGACATTTGTGTCGAGCGCGATGGCGAGGCGGTTGGTGCCGTGGTGCGGGGTCACGACGATCGGCGTCATGTCTTTCACGGCCGGATTCCTGCCGATGCCGGTGAAAACCGCTTCGCCGTTCCACCAGACCTTGACCGGCCCGTCGTAGCCGAGGTGCAATCGGATCTGGTCGGTGCTGACGAGATTGATGTTGCGCACGATATAGACAATGCCCGCTTGGTGCTGTGTCACCGATGTGACGTCGAGGAAATCAGGGACATTCGGATCGGCACCCGCTTTCATCGCGCGAAACTTCAGCGAAGTGTTCCCGGTATCTGGACACTTTGCCTCCGCCAGCGGCAGGTGCGTCTGCAACGTCGAAACCAGGAAGCCCTCGCGCAGATACTCCGCCTCGAACAACACGTCGGCGAGGTAAATGTCGGGATGCGTCCATTGGTTGACGCTCGGGTCGTTGGGCGCGACGGCATCGCTGTAGAAGCTCATCGAGAACCGGTGGCTATTCTCCGGATGACGCGAGACTGCCATGTACGAATGGTCAAAGCTCGGTCCGCTCGGAAGGACGCACTCCAGCTCGCAGCGGCCTCTCACTACCTTGAAGATCGCTGTATGGGCAAAATGGCGACCGCCATGCGTGTTGCGCCAGCGCGCGCTGATGTAAATGTCTTCGCCCACGGTCCAGAGACACGGTCCGCCAATCGAAATGTCGGTTAGACGGCGTTTCGTCCAGGAACGAAATGGATACCGGCTCGTGCAGAGGTAGGGGTGCCGCCCGCGGCCTTCGCAGCGCATCAACATCGCGGCGCGACCATCGGGGCGGATGTCGAGGTAACACTCGTTTGGCTCATCGGCGCCCGAGTGTATTTGTCGCACCAACCTCCAGCGGAAGCCGTCGTGGCTCTCGTACCAGTTGACTTCGCGACGCTTCTTCTTGCCGGTTGGATCGGCATCGAACCGGTAACCTGCGCAGTAATGCTTGCCCCGAAAGAACCGGGGCCGCCAGAGGATCGCCTGGCCGGTGCCTTGGTATTTGCGCAAGGGCGTCCAGAGATCGCCGTCAGACGTAGCTGCCGCACTGGAAAACCAGACCCGCCTGCCCTGATGAATCTCAGCCACGAATCCCAACGCGAACAGCTTCTTTCCGTCCGTGTAGAGATGCGCATCGCGCGTATCCCCGTGGCCGCGCAGGACCGCGACGTGGTCCCAGGAGACGCCGGCATCGCGACTGCGAAGCACAACAACCCGGCCGACCGGGCCTGCATGGGCATCGCCCTGTCGGTAGGCAAGGTAGAGGTTTCCCTTGAACCAGCAACAGCCGGTAAAGGCGTTGTGGCGCGAGTCGTTGGTGACGCGGCGAATGGAGCGGACGTTCATTGTGGTGTGGTACCAAAACCGAGGCTCAGGTGCTTTCTCGCTCGATCAACTCGGACGGACATTCGACGTGAGCCTGGCTCGGTGTTTCGCCACGATTGGCGGCCATCAACAGTTCGCCCGCGAGGCGGCCTTTGGTCAGGTCGTCATAGGACATGGCTGTAATCTTCGGTTCCACCCGCCGCAGCGCGGGACCGTCGGCCCCGATGGAAATCAGCGCCAGGTCACCCGGCACTTGCAGTCCCATCTGCTTTGCCACAGCCAGGCTCTCGAGTGCCATCTGGTCGGTGCGACAGATCAGGGCCGTCCGACGTTCCGCCCCGGTCACCATTTCACGGACCACTGGTTGGATCAGCGAGTTCTCCTCTTCGACGGACTGGATGTGTAGGGCGGCGGCACCGAGCTTTTGTTCCACAATCACCTGTTGGAGACCGGTCACCAGCAGATTGTCGCCGGGATACCACGTGCGACGCATCAGCAGTCCCAATCGGTCAAAGCGTTTCGCGATGAGAAATTCCGCCACGCGTCGTCCGATGGCTTTCTGGTCCCGATCCACCCACGGCAGATCAATGTCGGCTTCCGCGTGACCGATCACCACCGCCGGCAGCTTGCGCTGGGAAAAGAACAGCCGGACTTCGCGCGGCACGCGCCACAAGATACTGCCGATCACCTCAGGCCGTGCCGCCTGGCCCGCGTGGAGCTCGGCGAGAAAACCGGGCACATTCGTCTCCGGCACGAAATGCAACTCCATCGAAGTCGGAGGCAGACTTTGGAGCAATCCCTCCTGGATGCCGCCGCGAATGAACTCCTGGCGCATATGCTCGCTCGAGGGCGTGAGCACGCGTACGATTCGCAACCGATGTGCATTCTTCGCGGCAGCCCCGCCGACGAACGTTCCGTTCGCGCCGCGTACTTCCAGCAGGCCGCGTTTCGCCAACTCGCGAATGCTCCGATGAGCCGTGACGGGACTGACCCGATAGCGGCGAGCCAGTTGGCGAACGCTCATGTACTTGTCACCGGGATAGAAAACACCCGAGGTAAGGTCGTGTTCGACTCGCTGCGAGAGTTGCTCGATTTCAAGCGTCTTAACCATAAAAGCTGTACGGTCCTGTCCAAAAACACCGACTAGCACAACTGATAACATATGAGATACAGGCCGTCAATCACAGACGATGACCGATGCTAGTAATGTCAAATATATTTGATATTCCTTCGGACTTTTTGTGCTTGCATTGATGGACATGGCTAGTACACTCCCAGCACATGGCTGACACGTTAGTTTTGCCATGGGACAATGGCAGCGGCAAGATGACTGAGAGGTTCATTATGTTGTATTCACATTTCAGGCTAATCCTCACCGCACTCGTCTTCGCGGGCGTGTCGGCAATCTCGCGAGCGGAAGACAACACAGTCACCGTGTATGGGGATGGGGCTTCAGTCAATCTCGGTACTGATCTGACCATCGGGAACAGCGGCACGAATAACTTCCTGATTATCACCAACGGAAGCAAACTTCGCAATGTCATGGGCGTTCTGGGCAACGAAGCCACGGCTGACTTTAACTCCGTCCTCGTCAGCGGCGTCGGTTCCATCTGGTCGAACATTCCAAACAGTGTCTCCACCTCCAATTTCTTCCTGCTGGGAGCGACCGGCTCGTTCAACCAGGTGGTGATCACGAATGGGGGACGACTGATCAGCGGCATTAACGATGCGTCGCTTAACATCATTGGACGAGATCCCAGCAGCAGTGGCAACTTTGTCACTGTCACCGGCACAAATTCCGCCTGGGTAATGCGAGGACAGCTTCGGCTCGGTTCGGGTCCGAGCAACCAGCTTCACATCCTCAACGGTGCATTGGTGAGCACAACGGGCATCACGCTGCTCGGCGATGACACGGTCGGTAGCCCGGCCATTCCGGGAGCCAACCGGCTGATTGTTGCCGGTACGAACTCGCTTCTCACGGCCGGTAACTCCGTAGGACACGAGCTTTGGCTGGGACGCCTTAGCGGCAACAATCAACTCATCGTCACCAACGCGGGGCGGATCAACAGCTTTTCCGTTCTCGTTGCCCACATCGGGAACCACGCCGGCACCAATCTCGCGCTCGTCACCGGGGTCGGCTCCCAGTGGAACGTCAATGGGAACTTCACGGTCCAAAGACGGGCCAACGAAATCCGCATCGAAGACGGAGGTCTTCTGACCGTCAACAGCAACGTCCTCGTCGGCGCATCCTCCGATCGCAATGACAACCGAATCACCGTTGCGGGTGGGACTTTTGTGGTGACCAATGCGGGTGGGACCGCCTCAGTCAACTTCATGCGAGGCACCAACCTGCTCTCCAGCGGCACGATGACGACGGACCGCCTGACGATGACGAACGGCGCCAACAGCATCTTCGTGTTCAACGGCGGCACCCTGAATACCAAGAATACTTCGATTTCCAACGCCGCCGCCTTCCTCGTCGGAGACGGTTCCAGCGTGGCCACGCTCCACACCCACGGCGGCTCGCATTCGTTCTTCCACGGCTTGCGTGTTACCAACAACGCCACGCTCAAGGGGACCGGCACCATCACGGCAAACACAACGGTTCATGGCACATTGGCTCCCGGCTCCAGCCCCGGTCTGTTGCAGGTTGTGGGCAGTCTCACGCTCGCCTCGAACGCCGTGTTTGAGGCTGAACTCAACGGCACCGCCCCCGGCACGCTTTACGACCAGGTGGACGTCCTTGGCACCGTGGACATCAGCGGGAGCATCTTGAGTCTCACGGTCGGCTTTGAACCTTCGACCGGAACGGTCTTTACCATCATCGCCAACGACGATGTGGATCCGGTGGTGGGAACGTTCCTGGGGCTCACGGAAAATTCTTTCATTGACGCCTCCTCGGGCGGCAACGATGCATATTTTCGCATCAGCTACATCGGCGGCACGGGCAACGACGTGATTCTGACCGCGACGATTCCCGAGCCGTCAGTGGTGTCCTTATTGGCACTGGCGGTGTGCGCGCTGTTTTCGCGCACACGAAGCCGTGGATGAACACTCTGCATCCACCATCGGGCATCCAGGATCGGCGCTCGGAGGGCTTCACGCTTATCGAGTTGCTGGTGGTCATAGCGATCATCTCGGTCCTGGCCGCGTTGCTGTTACCGGCCTTGTGCGGAGCCAAGGACGCCGCCAAGCGCACTTCCTGCGCAACGAATCTCCGTCAAATCGGCACGGCGCTGAACCTCTACGCCACCGATTGGAACGGACACGTGCCACCCGGGCGCGAAAAGGAATCGTACGGGATTTCGTCGCAGCCATTCAGCGTGGCATTCGGGTTGTTGATCGGGAGTTATCTGCCGCCAGCGACGT
>CAZOTB010000227.1:0-7820 GCA_964582645.1 uncultured Verrucomicrobiota bacterium
TCGGCAGGCGACCGCGTTTCATCACCGGCATCCGCTGCGCAAAATCATGTTCCACATCGCGCACAGCCTGTACCTGACGCCCAAGCCGGAGCGGTTCGCCGACTCCAGAGTGATCGGCGCGGATGGGAAACAGGCGGTCTGGCAGGCGAGCGAACCGTACGTCACCAAACAACGGCAGCGCGAAGGTTGGACGTGGTGGATTTACTACCCGACGCCCGGCAACCGTTTTCATGACCTGTTGCTCAAGAGCGTGGACGTGATGATGGACGAGCTGGGCATGGACGGCGCGTTCATGGATGGGTTCAACGCCGGCTACCAGGGTCAATGGACGTACGACGGCCGCTGGGACGGTCACTCGGCCGAGATTGATCGCGCCACCAAAACCATCACGCGCAAGATCGGCTCGGTGCTTCTGCTCTCGCAGCCCTCGATGCTTGAGTTCGCCCGCAAGATTCGCGACAAGGGCGGCGTCGTCATCGCCAACAACACCATGTTGACCCGCTCGATCGCCAACGAGAAACACATCATCTTCGATCAGGAAGTCGCCTCCGGTCCGCACCTGCACTTCGGGCCGAGCGTGACGGCGCTCGGGCGCGGGCCGTTCGCCAGTGAAAAGGAAATCTATCTCGACATGCTCGACAAACTCGCCTGGGGCGAATTGTTCGCGTACTACCTCGAACGACTCGAACTCGCCGGCCCGTCGCTGGCGGCGTTCCAGTATCCGATGACCTTCGAGGAAATCCGCGCCGGACTCGTCCGCGGCCCGCAACGCATCGTCACCAGCAACCCCGGCGTCTATGGCTGGCCGGGAAGCCGCGACCTGCACCTGGTCCGCAAGTTCGACGCGCGCGGCGTGCCGGCAGCGCACTCGTATCTGACGACGGTGGACGCCGGCAGCGTGCGAACCGAGTTGCGTTTCGAGAAGAACGAGTCCGCCGTAATCGAAAAAATCCCGGTCCAGATCGAGGCTGCCGCGCCGGTCAACGCGCTCGTGACGCGCTACACCGGCGACGGTTGCGCGCTGCTTCTCCACGGTCAGGGCGATGCGACGTTGAACATGTTCGTCGGCACGACCTATCCCGACAAGCGGGCCGGGGTGTTCAAGGACGGCGGCATCAATCCCGCCGACATCCAGGCCGGCGATCTCTACCGCGTGACGGTGAACGGCAAGACCGAAACGCGCAAAGAAATTGACGGCACATTGCTCGTGCCGCTCACGCTCGCCGGCGAAACCAATATCTCAATCACTCGCAACCCATGATCCCTCGACATCAACCCCCCGCCGATTCGGGACAACCGCAGATTGGAATTCCCCGAAAAGAAATCTGCGGTTGTCCCGAACCTGCGGGGGGTAAAGAACGAATCCGACTTCTTCTGATCTTGTTCGCTTGGCTGATGTTCCTGGGACATCCCAATTCGCTCGCCGGGGAAGGCTTTCTCGCCGAGTGGGATTTCCGCGAAGGCAAGGGCGAAATCGCTCGCGACAGCAGCGGCAATAATCGCGATGCCGTCCTGCACGGCGCGAGCTGGGTCAAGCAAGGCGACGGGTTCGCCGTCAGCCTGGACGGAGTGGACGACTATGTGGACTGCAGCCCGTTCCAGCCGCCGGGCGTCGTCGGCCCGATCAGCATTGAGGCATGGGTCAAACCCACGCGCAAGGCGGAAGGCGAAGCGCCACTTCTCGGCGAAGGCATGAAGAGTTTCCTGCTGACGTACTACAACACGGAGCTTCTATGCTGGTACATCGGCCACGGCGACGTGGCGAACACGATCTCCGCGCAGTTGAAGCTGGACGAATGGCAGCACATCGCCGCGACGTTCGACGGCAAGCGGATGACGCTTTGGATCAACGGACGCCAGGCTGCCAGCCGCGAGTCCACCGTCAAGACCTACGAGACGAGCGGGCTGTTCGCGATGGACACAAAACCCGCGCCCGGCGTCCCCAAATTCAAGGGACTGCTCGACAACGTGCGCGTCTATAACCGCGCGCTGACCGAGCAGGAAATCGCCGCGCACGTCAAAACCGAAGCCGCCGCGCACGCCAACGAGCCGGCGGCGGAGAAGAGGCCGGAGAACTGAACGTGCGCCAAGCGTGTACTGAATCTCCACAGCCAATCCAAATCGTAGCCGCCGACATGAGGAGAATCCCACCAGCAACACTCGAGTCGCGCAGGCTCACGAAACGACGACCGGCAGGAGGAATTCCACACTTAACTAAGTCTGCAATTCCTCCTGTGCGGCCCGACAACCGGCAAGACGACACCACTAATCACTCGCAACCCATGATCCCTCGACATCAACCCGCCGCAGATTCGGGACAACCGCAGATGACCGAAAGCGACCGCCTTGAAAAGACAATCTGCGGTTGTCCCGAATCTGCGGGGGGTAAAGAACGAATCCGACTCCTTCTCATCTTGCTCGGTTGGCTGATGTTCCTGGGACATCCCAATTCGCTCGCCGGGGAAGGCCTTCTCGCCGAGTGGCATTTCCGCGAAGGCCAGGGCGAAGTCGCGCGCGACCGCGGCAGCCACGGGCACGATGCGCAACTGCATGGCCCGGCCTGGCTCAAACAGGGCGATGGGTTCGCGCTCGAGTTCGACGGCGTGGACGATTACGTGGACTGCGGCACGATCCAACCAGCCGGGGTCGCCGGGCCGGTCACCATCGAGGCCTGGGTCAAGCCCACCCGCAAGGCACAGGGCGAAGCGCCGCTCCTCGGCGAAGGGATGAAAAGTTTCCTGCTCACCTATTACAACACCGAGCTTCTCTGCTGGTACATCGGCCACGGCGACACGTCGAACACGATGACCACCCAACTCAAGCTCGATCAATGGCAGCACATCGCGGCGACGTTCGACGGCAAACGCATGGTCCTCTTCATCAACGGCCGCCCGGCCGCCAGCCGCGAGTCCACCATCAAGAACTACCAGACTGCCGGGCGTTTCCAGATGGGCACGACCGGGCCCGCCGACATACCGCGATTTAAAGGTTTGCTCGGCCACGTCCGCATCCACGCTCGCGCGCTCTCCGAGGACGAGGTGCGGACGCGGTTCAAGTCCGAAGCCGTCCAGTACGGCCTGGCGACGGGCGCTTCCGCTGCCGCCGCGAGCGAGGCCGGGAGGTTTTTCCACGAGCATCCCAACGCGATTGATCTGAAGCAGCAGGGCGGCAGCATACTGTTCGCGAACCGGCTTGTCGGCCTCGAACTGCAACAATCCGCCACCGGCTTCCAACTCGGCCGGCTCCACGGCATCGCGGACAATCAGGATTTTCTGGTATCCGACGACCTCATCGGCTTCCGCGATCTGTTCGAGATCCGGATGATCCGCGATCCGCGCGGCAGCGGGCGCGATCAACGCGGGCAGATGAAAGCGAGCCTGTTCGGGATCATGGACGAGATGGCCGAAGGTGCGTTCTCCATCGGCTCGCACGCGGCCCGCACCGTTTCGTGGCGGCTGGAAGATGTCGAGGGCGCGACGAAGTTGCTCCTCGAATGGAAGGGCATTGACGTGCGCGAGGAACGCGGCGCGCTCGACGTGCTCGTCACCGTGACCTTGCGCGACGGCGACCCGCTGTCGTACTGGCGAATCGCGCTCACCAATCGCTGCACGCTCTACGGCATCGAACGCGTGCGGTTTCCGCTCCTGAACCTCGCGCCAATTGGCAAGGCCGAGGAGAACGTGCTCGTGTATCCGTGGGAACGCGGCGGCATGGTCAAGAATCCGTTTGCCGCGCCCACCGGCTTCGGGAGGAATTATCACACCGCCGGCGCGTTTTATCCGCACGACTTCAACATGCAGTTCAACGCGCTGTACGACGGCTCGACCGGCAAGGGCATCTTTTTTGGCACGCGCGATTCGAAGCCGAATCTGATGAACATCCAGATCGTCAACACCCCTGCCGACATCGCGTGGCGGCCGGGACATTTCCCGCCGAACATCACCTTCGCCGAGGAACACTTCGCCTTGTCGTACGATTGCGTCGCCGGACCGTTCCACGGCGATTGGTTCGACGCCGCGCAGATTTATCGCGAATGGGCGCTCAAGCAATCTTGGGCGAGCAGAGGCCCGCGCGCCACGCGCAAGGATTCGCCGCGCTGGTACAACGAAGCGCCGCTGATCTTCTACACCGTGCTGGCCGATTCCGCGACCGGCAGCCATTCGCTCGAGGAGAACGTGAAGATCGCGGGAGACCACTTCCGTGAGTTCGTGAAATGGGCGGGCATGCCCCTGCCGGCCATCTGGTATTCGTGGAAGGATTACACCCCGGGCCTGACCACGTACGATGTGCCGTTCGGCAGCCACCGCATCCACACCCAGGGACGCTGGGCCGGGTTGCCGTGCATGAACGTCCACGACGGCAACTACCCGAAGATCGGCGCGTTGCCGGCATTCGCGCCCGAGGTCAAACGGCTGCGCAAACAGGGCGGGATGGTGTCACCGTACGTGGCCTTGGAAGTTTTCGACCAGGGCCCGGACGAAAACTCGCCCTATGCGCACGACGCGCGGCCGTTCATGGTGCGCGACCTGTACGGCGTCATCCGCACCTGGAGCACCGAGACCGCCTGGCAGGCGTGCGTGGCGACGCCGTGGTGGCAACAGCGGCTCAAGGACACCTGCGAGCAGATGCTCAAGCGCGAAGGCGTGGCCGGGTTTTACCTCGACGTGATGCAGGGCAGCGGCCTGCCCTGCTATTGGACGCCGCACGGTCACTCGGCCGCGGGCGGCGATTCGATGACCACCGGCATGCATGACCTCGTGCGCGGCATACACGAAACGGTCAAAGCGCGCGACCCGGGGACGTTCATCACCGGCGAGAACTGCAGTGAGAACATGATGGACGTGATTGACGGCACGTTGATCTACACGATGGACCGGTACAACACCGCGCCGGTATTCGCCGTTGTTTATCAGGACTACCTCAAGCGATACGGCACCGAGCTTTCCATGGGATCACCCGACGACTTTATTCTCGAGTCAGCCTCGTTGTTCGTCGAGGGAGCGACCATCGGGCGCATCCGGTTGCGACCGCGGAGCGCGATCGTTTCCTTCCAGGACCCGAAGCAGAAGGAACTGCTCGACTTTCTCGAACAAGTGGTCGGCTATTACCGGAACAAGACGACGATGAAGTTCCTGGCCTACGGGCAGGTGCTACGGCCGCTGACGTTTGCCGAACCGTCGCCCATGCCGATGTTGACGTACAAGGGCGACGCGAAGTTCCCGGCCCTGATGTCCGGCGTCTTCCGCAGCGGCGACGGGGAACTGGGCGTGTTCGTCGTCAACGCGGGCCGGGCGGAAGTGACGTTCCATACCGACTTCGATCCGGCCCGGTACGGAGTTGCGGCCGACGCCCTCATGAACGCGGAGGCCATCTCCGCGGATGGCGTCGTCCGTTCGATCGCGGTCAAAACCAGAGGCCCGGTGGCGCTCAAGGCAACGTTGCCCTCCCACGGCGCGACCATGTTCCGTCTCAACCCGATCACCAGCAGCAAATAAACCATCACCCCATTCGAAAAAGAAACCATCCATGAAGAAAATCCGCGTCGGTCTGATTCGCTGCGACACGCACGGTTTGTGGTATGGGCCGCTCATGGCCGAGCATGACCCCATGGTACTGCAACGCCCCATGCTGCCCGTGAAGCACCCCCAACCTACGGACTCGCCGGCGAAGCAACTGGCCTTTTACGAAAACCAGGGCTACTACTATTCCTGGCAATCCGGCGGTGTGCACATGTACTTCTACAATCGCTACGGCTACCCGCTCGAAATGACCGTGCCGTTCGTCGGCGGGTTCGAGATCGTCAAATTGTGGGACAAATATCGCGTCGCCGCCGAACAGGCCGCGCGGGTCTTCTTCGGCAGGCCGAAAGTGTGCGACACGTTCGAGGAGGTCTCCGACGACGTGGACCTCGTTTTTGTCGCCAATTGCAACAACGACGGCTCGGATCATCTCGAACTGGCGCGGCCGGGTTTGGAGAAGGGCGTGCCCACGTTCGTGGACAAACCGTTTGCAAACACGGTGGCGAACTGCCGACGCATCCTGGAGCTTGGCAGAAAGCACAAGGCTCCGGTGTTCTCGCTTTCGATCCTGCGCGCCGAGCCGGCTCTGACGCGTTTCCGCAATCGCATCCCCGAGGTCGGCGAAGTGAATTTCGCCACGTTCCAGGGCTGCGGCACGCACCCGGCCGGACTGGTTCACACCATCAGCGCCACGCAACATCTGTTCGGCCCCGGCATCAAGACCGTGCACGCGCTTCGCGCTCGCAATCACACCTCCATTCACCTCGACTACGGCGACCGGCCCGACCGGCCGCGGCACGGCGTGATGATCAACTGCGACGTCGGCAAACGACCGCACACCGCCCTTTCCGCCAGCGTCCATGGGACGAAGGACGACATTCACACGTTGATCCTCGGCGATTACCAGTATCCCCACGGCACGGCGGAGATCATCA
Source organism: uncultured Verrucomicrobiota bacterium (assembly GCA_964582645.1). GTDB lineage: Bacteria > Verrucomicrobiota > Verrucomicrobiia > Palsa-1439 > CAZOTB01 > CAZOTB01. Next base: position 6,455 of record CAZOTB010000227.1, read on the forward strand.
AGATGATCAAACAGATGGTCTGCACCCGCAAGTCCCCGCCACTGATGGACGAAGTCCTCGAATCCATCGCGGTGATCGAAGCTTGTCGAAAAGCGGAGCGCAGTGGTAAGAGGACGCAAGTTCGAAGTATCTCATGAGTGCTGTATCTGTGCTGCCCGAGTTGACACTGCGCGCGCGCGGCCATGTGTTGTCGCAGGACGAGGACGCCTTCGGTCTCCTCACCGATTCCTCAGCGCTGCGCGACGACATCCCGGCGCTGCGTCAACGCATGCAGGAAGACGGTTACCTGTTCCTGCCTGCTTTCTTTCCGCGCGAGGCCGTGCTCGAAGCGCGCAAGGTCGTGACCGATCGTCTCCAGGCGGGCGGGTATCTCGATCCTGATTACCCCCCGGAGGAAGCGGTCGCGGTGGCACAACTGAAGATCGTCAACGCCCGCAGCGCGTTCCGTCCGCCCGTCAACCCGGGCGGCGGCGCGTCGGAGCCGGTCAAGACCTACATCGCCGAGAGCCTGACCAGGGACAACAAACCGCTCGACGCACTGCTCTATAGCGGACGGCTGATGGAGTTTTTCACCGGGTTTCTGGGCGGGCCGATACGGCATTACGATTACACGTGGTTTCGCGTCGTCGCACCGGGCATGGGGACGCCGCCGCATTGCGACCTGGTTTATATGGGGCGTGGGACGGATCAGGTGTTCACGACATGGACCCCGCTGGGAGACGTACCGCTGCATGTGGGCGGGCTGATGATCCTCGAACACTCGCATCGCAAAGCCCACCGGCTCGCGCACTATCTGGGCCGCGACGTGGACGAGTACTGCGTCAACGGCCGCTTCGCGAAGGAAATCGAGGAGGGCAAGAAGTTGTTCGAGTGGGACGGCACGCTCTCGAAGAACCCGGTCACCCTGCGCGAGAAACTCGGCGGTCGCTGGCTGACCTGCCCCGAATACCGCGCGGGCGACATTTTGATTTTCACGATGAAGACCATCCACGCCAGTCTGGACAACCAGTCCGACCGGGTGCGGATTTCGTCCGACTCTCGCTACCAACTCGCTTCCGAGCCGATTGACGAACGCTACATCGGCCCGAACGCGACGATGTATTCGCGCGACTCCAAGCGAGGTCGCGTTTGCTAAACGGTAAGGAAATAGGATGACCATCGTGACTCGTGATTCGTGATTCGGGGGAGCACTGATCCAAGTGCGGCAGGGCCTCCGTGCCCATACTGGTCGCCGCATGAATTCCTGCGCGATATGCGAGGTCCTTCCGCTATGGGAAAATTGTTCGGAAGCGTTCTAAAAAGTTCTTGACCGAGGGTGTTGGGAAATTCGGAGCAAGTCGTTTGCAATGAGCCGGTTGCGCCAAAA
>CAZOTB010000228.1:0-3735 GCA_964582645.1 uncultured Verrucomicrobiota bacterium
CGGCATGGTCACCGCCCCAACCGCTGTTGGGATAACCTTCCCACGGCGGCTGACCAGGATTGTACCAGATGGACTGGTATTTCGCTCCGAAGCCGGAATGCGAAACGCCGCGCACGGTGTACGCGCCGGGCCCGACCGGCTGACCGTCGTCGTCGCGGCCGTCCCACGCCACGGTCAACGTGCGATTGGTTACCGGCTGGACGTTGAGCAGATTGCGGACGCGCCGCCCCGTGGCGTCGTCAATCACCACTGACACGGTGGAATGATCAGCCGGCAATTCGATGCGAATCTGATCGGCGGCGAACGTGGGCAACGCGGGCGCGGGTGGTTTGGGCGGATGGGTTGGCGCACAACCACTGCCGAGGCCCAAGCCCAGTGCCAGCGCGGTCCATAGGAAGCCGCGACGCGTGGCGGAACCTGCTCTGTTCCGTGACGATTTCTTCATCTCGTTCTCCAATCCAAAACAATGGTTACTTGCCGCGCCGTCTGTTCCTGCAGCCGACGGAATGTCTCCGGTGCCTGCGCCACCGCCATCACATCGGTCAACAGCGGCGGAAGGTCGTCGCGCCTGCAATGGGTTGGCGCGTTCCGTCAGGACGCACCAGCACGGCGGCGCAATCGGCCGGGATGGCGATGTGGACGGTGTCGCCCGCGGTTCGAAGCTGAATGGGGCCGCGCGGCGTGTGGGCCACCAGTTCCAGTTCGCCGAGGTCGGCCAACCGGGGCGCGATTTCGCAGGTCGCATAGCCCGCAGCGGTGGGCCGGATGCCGGCCAAGCATTGGTACAGGACAATCAACGGCGCCAGCGGACAATGACTGAACTGGTCGCCGCCGTCCAGTTGCGTGACCCAGTTTTCCTGGAGCGTGTTGTTGTGGAGGACGGAGTTCATCGTGGCCCACTTGCTTCGCAGGTCGCCGACGATCACGTCCGTCCGTCCGATTTTGGCCAGCGCCCAGTACCGCCAGATGGCGTTGGCCGGGTAGGACAAGCCCAGCGTCGGCGGGCAGTCCACGAGCGCGCGGGCGGCAGCGGCGGTGTCGCCGCCGGGACATTGATCGAAGAGGATGGCGGTGGCCAGCGACCGGTCGCAGAGCCGGTCGTCGCCAATCACAAACACGCGCTGTTGCTGGTCCCAAAAACGCGCCACGGTCGCGGCTTGCAGTTCCCGGCCCAGTTGCCGGGCGGGCGCGGGGTCGTCGCCGAACAACTCCGCCAGCGGTGCCAGCGCGTGTTGGAGCATGGCGGCGGCGTAGAGGTTGAAGGCGCACTGTTTGTGGCGTTGCTGCCGGTAGGCGTGATGGTCAATCCACACGCTGGGGATGCCCACGTTCTCGACCGGCAACAAACCGTCGGCCTGCCGCAATTCCGCCAGATAGCGGGCGAACCGTTTCAGGCGCGGGTACGGTTCTTCGAGCGCCGCGCGGTCGCCGGTTTCCAGCCAGTAATTCCAGCAGTCGAAGCCAAACCCGATCCCGTGGTCGAGAATCGGCCCCCAGATCGTCGCGCCCATCTGTCGTTGCATCAGCCGCGCGAGCCGGTCGTAGCCCGGCCAGCAATCGAGAAAGAACCCGTCGAGCGTCAGCCCCTGGCTGTACGTGGTCAGGTAGCGCGCCGACAGTTTCGTATCGCCAAACGCGGCGCGGACGGCGTGCAACTGATGACCGCAATCGCCACTGTATTGCTGTCGTTCCCGGCCCATGCCGTCCACGACCGTTTCCTGGCAACTGTTGTGCAGCGTGTTGATGCTGGCCTCGAACAACCGCTGCAACGCCGGCTCGGCGCACTTGATTTCAGCGGTGTGCGGCCACGGATACTGACGCCGCCGGCAACCGACCTCGCGGATCAAGACCGGGCGCGTGGCATTGCGGACGTGGAGCTGCAGCCATTGGAACGATTCGAAGTCGAACGTCTCGAACTCGTTCACGCCCTCCCGGCAAATGAAGCGTGTCCAATGGAAAATATACGTGTCCAGCCAGAGCGGGCCGGCCACCGGATCGTGTGACTCGCGAACGATCAGTTCAACGATCGTGCCGGCCGACGCCTCGATGCTCAGGCGCGGGAAACCGACCATTTGTTCCGGCAGCCGGTAGGTGTAATAAAATCCTTCGTGCCGCGCCGGCACGGCGCCCGCCACGGTCGGATCGGGCGCGATGGTGAAACAGCCGGGAATCCGCGATTCAAACCAGTCATTCGGGTCGCGGTGCCACGTCACGCGCCCGGTCTCGACCAAGCTGTCCGCCGCCACCAGCGTCTCGCGCAACAGCGGAATGGAACGCGGTCGCAGCGCGGGCGCGATGGGCTGGGCGATTTGGCCGGCGGCGGTTTGCTGGGAGGCATCATCCGCGCCGAGCACATACTCCGGGCCGCCGGCAAAGATGGCCGGCGTGGTCGCGCTGCCGCGCAGTTCCATGGCCGGTAACCAATCGGCACCGGGTTGATAGTCGGGCGTGTCCCAGCCGACCGGATGCGAGCGCGCGTCGAATTCCTCCTGCAACGCGCGCAGAAACCAGCGTTTGTACATCCCCGGCCGATGCGCCCGGTCGAGATACGTCCGCCACGAGCGGTCGGAGACGATTACCTGACTGTCCACTTCCAGTTTGAAGATGAATCCCGGCGCGCCCATTACCCAGGTGCCGTCGCCGGCGCCGAAGTAACAAACTTCGACGCCGATGACGTTGTGGCCCGGGCGCAGCGGGCCGGTGATGTCGCACGGGTCCACTTCCGGCCAGCGCGGATCGCTGGGGGCCGGTCCCCATTGGATGCGCTTGCCGTTGACGGTGAGTTTGTAGCGGCTGTCGGCGGTCAGCCAGCCGGTCGCCTTTTGTGGGGGCGCGGTCAGATTAAGTTCCCGCCGGAACAGGACGAACGTGTTCGGCAGGCACCGTTCCGAGGGCAGCCAGATCCATTTCGCCGGAATGAGATTCATCGAGGGCGGACGCTAGGGGAGAAATTGGGCGTCGTGAAGCACCAATTCAGTGTTGCTTTCCCGGGCCACCTCGCGACCGTCCACTGCTGCGGTAAAGGCGAACTGCTGATTGATCGGGCGGTCGTAGAAAACGTAGCCGCGCGGGTCGTCGGTGACGTAGAGTTTCGCCGTGAACCGCGTCGCGCCGGCCGGCACGTCGTATTCGAGCCAGTTGACCATCCCGTACTCGGTGGCGGCCGGTTTCAGTTCGGTGAGCGCGACCGGTTCGGCCGCCAGCGCCCGTGAGGCGAGGCCCAGCCAACCGATGATTCCAAGACGATTCATAACCGATGGTTCTTCTTCATGAGCGCAAACAAATGATCGGGTCGGACAGTAACAAATTCCCCGCCCAGCGCGGTCATGATCTCCCGCACGCGCGTCGGCCCGATTTTTTCCGGCTCGTAGGGATGGACGGGGATGAACAAGGGTCGTTGCGAATGGGTCGCCGCGTACTCACGAATATCGGCGGCGAGGTGCTCGAATCTTACGTGATTACTTCGGGCGTTATCGGGAAATCGTGTCTGCGCCCAGACCAGGCCATCCCAGAATTCATCCGCGGGCGGGTGGTACGCCCAGTACCCTTCCTGCACGCCCAGGAGCAAATCGCCGAGCCGCGCCGCATACCGGCGTTTGCCGGCGGCGTGCATACCGGGATTCTGGAGATGGCGCGGGTATTCGTAAAACTGCAAGACCCGGTAGCCTGTTTCGAGAAACTTTTCCCGCGTCCGCGTCAGGTGCGCTTCCAGTTGTTCGGCTGACATCAAATCGG
>CAZOTB010000228.1:3835-7811 GCA_964582645.1 uncultured Verrucomicrobiota bacterium
TTTTCCCGCGTCCGCGTCAGGTGCGCTTCCAGTTGTTCGGCTGACATCAAATCGGCGTAGGAATATCCCACACCCGATGCGGACGCCACGAGGCAATCGTTCGCCGTGGCCGTTTCGATGTAATAGCCGAGCATGGCCGGCGCGAGTTCGAGCAACAACGGTTGCACGGCCCAGCCTACCGGCAGCTGCCCGCGCGCCGGGTCGAGATACAGTCCGGCCTGAAAATCCCGGCAACACCACAACGCATCGCCGTCGGAGATGATGAACGACACATACACCTTCGTCCGGTCCAGCGCGGGTGCGGGCGGCATCTCGGGAATGCGGACCCGTTCCGGGCGCAGATGTTGCAGGAACGACAGGTTCTGCGCGTACGCGCAACAAATCACCACGTTGCCGTTGCGGCTGGCGTGGACCAGATGATCGGCCTCCGAATCGCGCGGCGTGTGCCAGCCGAGCACCACCCCGCCGGGCGCGATCCGTTTCATGAGCTGGTCGCGCAGGGCGAACTCGTCGGCGTGTTGGGGATTGGCCGACAGCTCGAAACAGAACAAACGGCGGGCCATGGCCATGTCGCGGATGTGATGGGCGAACTTCCCGAACCACTCGTGCGGACTGACGGTCAGACACGCGACGTACCGCGGATCGCATCGGTCCATGAACTGTTCGAGCGTCCACTCATCCACGCGCCAGGCCGGGCAGTCGCGGAATCGTCCGACCAGGCTCTCGACGCAACGGAGACCGGCGCGCTGGAGGAGCGGCTCGAATTCCGGCCGGGCCACGAGCAGATCGCGGTGGGCGGCCAGCACGGTAGCGGCGTTGATCGTGGCCGGAACTGCCGGATCGGCGAGCACGTAGCCGCGCGCGACTTCCCGGGCCGATGTGAGCAAGTCCGGCAGGTTGTCCACCGTCGTGAACGCCAATCCATACCGGCGGCTCAGGTAATCGCGCCAGCGGTCGTCGTGTTCGTCCAGGCGCAGGAACAAACGCGGTTGCGTCCGGTTCAACAGCCCTTGGAGCGTGCTGATGAGCAGATGTTCCCCGGGGCTTGACGCACCGAGGGCGTAGGCAAAAACGCGGTTCACAAGGCGGCGCTAATTCGTGGCGTCCGCGTGCCAGGGGAGAAAATTGCCGTTGTCGGCAGCCACCGGGGGCGTGGCGTACGAAGCCGGGGCGGCGTGACCGTCCATGTACGAATAGACGGGATCAATATGACGTTTCCGATGCGGCGGCGCGAGAAAGCGGTTTTGGTCCCCCCGCCACAGAGTGCCCACATACCCATAGAGCCAGAGCCAGTCGCTGCCGTGATACGGGATGTCGCCGGTCAGGAACACGCGATCGGGCACACGAACGTCGGCAAGCCGCCGCTGGTCGAGCGTCACGCCCGGGTTGACGCGCGTGGCGGTGTTGCATTGGTTGATGCCGTAGCTGGGAAAGAATTCCCGCAATGAAGTGTTGCCCATGGCGATGACTTCGGCGGAGGGGCAGGTCATGATGCGTCGGGCAATGGGTGTGCCCCACCCGGCCGCGTAATCGTTGTAGGCATCAATGATGTTGCCCGAACGCACCGTGTTGTCCTTTCCCAAATACGGAGACAAGGCGCCGCCGCGATCCGTTCCTTTGCGCTGGGCGTGGGGCGTGTCGCCCTGGTACACCGTGTCCCAATCACCCAGCGCCGCCGGCAGGTGAATGCCGTGGACGATGATGCTGATCTGATATCCCCACGGATCCCCGCTCCATGCGTGAGGCAGCCACCCCTCGTAGTCGCTGGTGAACTGGGCCGTTGCGAGCGCCATCTGGCGCTGGTTGTTAAGACAACCGGCTTGCCGGGCTTTCTCGCGGGCCTGTTTCAGCGCCGGCAACAGAATCGCCGCCAGGATCGCAATGATCGCGACCACCACCAGCAATTCGATCAAGGTGAAGGCTTGGGGTTTCCGCATCGGATCATTTCCGCAGCCGCCGGCGGTGCCACAGCGCGGCGCCGCCAAGCAGCAACAGGAACAGGGTGCTCGGTTCGGGGATGACCGCTGTGAATTGATCCAGGATCACATTGCCGGCGGTGCCAAATCCGCTCACGTTATATCGTACGCGGAAAGTTCCCGGCCCCAGATTATACGTTCCCCCGTCAACTGGCGCGTTGGCGAAGAGCGAACTGATCGCCGAATCGGCTTCGACAACCTCGAACAGATCACCAAAGGCCGGCGTGAAGCTGGACAGTTGCACCTGGAGCGTTCCGCCGAGGCTGGCTGTGCCGTTGATGTCGAGCAGGTCATATTGCGTGCTCTGGGTGGTGCCCTCCAACTCGACCAGCAGCGTGCCGGAGCTTTGGGTATAGTTGCCATTGATGGTGAACGTACCGGCCGAGGCGCCGGGCGCCAGCGTGCCGCCGGTATTGTTCAGGTCGTAGCTCAGGGAACCCGTGCCCTTGAGTGTGCCGCCGGTAAAATTGAAAAGCCCGTTGGCTCCCTTCGTCGAGCTTCCATTGTGGACGAATGTCCCGCCCGTCAGGTCAACCGTGCCATACCCGCCCCCAGCGCCGATGTGGAGGCTGTTGCCGCTGCTGACCGTGAACGTGCCGCCGGAAATGGTCAGCACGCCCGGCCGTGTGCTGATACTGTCATGCCCCACCAGAATTTGGGTGTTGGACGCGACAACCGATCCGCCGTTGACGGTGAGTTGGCCCGAACTGCCGGAGCGGCCCACCTGAATCTGAAACCCACTCATCGTCATCGTGCCGCCAGTCACCGCCACCGTCCCCGTCGAATCACCAAACTGACCGATGTAAGCCGAGCCCAAAATCGAGGCGTTGCCGCTACTCATCGTGAACGTGCCGACGCCACTGGCGTTGCCCACGAAGAAGGTGTCGCCCGCGCCGACCGTCAACGTGCCGCCGCTCATGGTGTACTGGCCAGACCCACCGGCGTGGGCGCCAATCCGCAGATCGTTCACCCCGACGGTGCCGGCGGTGTGGCTAAACGTGCCCTGACCGGCGCCGTTAACGGCTCCTACCCACAAGGCGCCGGCCGTTACGTTCAAGGTGCCGCCGTTCATCAGGTAGGTGGCACGGGAACTGGCGTTGTCGGCGGCAACCACCACCCCCGCAGCGGCGTTGAGAGTCCCATCTGCATGGACCACGGTGCCCGTGCCCCCGACATAACGCCCCATCCGCAACTCGTAGGTTGTCAGTGTCAAGTTGGCGCCGCTCAACAACTCGAGTGTGCCGATACCGGCCGCACCGCTACTGGCCCGGCCCAGCTCGAGCAGTTGCACCGACTGCGCGTTGTTGACTTGGACGGTGCCGACGTTCGAGACAAACGCGAAATCGGACAGGCCCGGCACACCGTCGGGCGCCCAATCGGCCGCCGTGCTCCAATTTCCGAGACCGACCTCCCAGTCGTAGTTGGCGCCGTGGGCCAGGTTCAAACTGAGAGCCGTGCTGAACAGGGCAGCAACAACAAATCGCATGGTCGTGTTCTTCATAGATCCACACCTTTCGTTGGGCAGTATATGTACCCTCCGCAGTGCCCGGTCGTCCATAGCTGGGCTTGTCAAAGACATACGTTTTCTTGCTGACTGCACATCAACCGTTGTGCCTTCCTCGGCGATTCGTTAGGATGCATCCATGCCGACCGTTCGCTGGGACCACACGACCCCCCAAGAATGGGAACCGTTGCGCGCCGGTATGGACACCTACGTCGGTCACTACCGCCAACCGGCGGGGTATCGCGTCTGGCGCGAACACGGCACGTTTGACTGGTTGCTGACCTACACCCTGCGCGGGGCGGGCCGGTTCATGACACCCGACGGCGAAGTCCAGACCCGACGCGGCCAGCTCGTCCTGCTCGCGCCCGGCACCCGCCATGATTACGGCACCCTGCCGGCGGCGCGACAATGGGAATTCATCTGGGTGCATTTTGTGCCACGACCCGACTGGAAGGATTTGTTCGACTGGCCGGAGTTGTTGCCGGGGGTGCTGGGG
>CAZOTB010000229.1:0-7788 GCA_964582645.1 uncultured Verrucomicrobiota bacterium
GCTCCCCACCGAAGACGCAAGCGCGAGAACACGGTTGACAGGCAACATAGATGAAGCCGTTCGAGCGGGAACGCAACATGTCAGGGACGACGCCGCAGCCCGAGAGCCAGCGCGCCCAGTCCGGCCAACAGCATCGCCGAAGGCTCGGGCACGCCGGTGAACGTGATGTTGTCCAGGCCCAGGTTGCCGTTACTGCCGAAGATGAGGTAGAGCGTACTGCCGGGATCTACGTTCACGTTCGGGGAGTACGTGGTTAACGCTCCGATTGTCACTCCCCCGTCGGGAGCCGCCGCCCAGAGTGTTTGTGGCGTGGGCGTGAACGCGTTCTGCACCACCTTCAACGTAAACCCGCCCTCTGAGCCGCCGAGGTACCGCGCCACGTCGAAGCTGACGAGCTTGGCCACGCCGGCGGTAGGAGTGAACGCGATGTAGTTGTAGTAACTCGCTCCGAACACAGGATACGCCACGTTGGTCAGTCCCGGGTACCCGCTGTACCAGAGTTGGGGTCCGAACAGACCGTGCGAGGTGGTCGGATTTGCTACCTCGATCCATCCGTATTCCAGCGAGATGTCCGGGGTATAGCCGCCGTTGGTGCCGTACCGAAAGTATTGGCCGCCGATCGGCCCCGCCGGGTCGAAGTCCGTCACATTGTCGCCGTACGCCAAGGGGATGTAGCTACCTTGAGGAATCAACGTGGTCTTGGCGGAGTCCGAGTAGATGTCGAAAGTCAGTTGTGTTGCTCTGACACTGACGACCGATGCCAGCAATGCGGCGATCAACAGCAGCCGCACGTGAAACGGTTTGATATACATAAGGCTCTCCCTTGCTTCTGCCGCAAGACTAAGGCAGGCGCGTCGTCGTGGCAACGGGCCTGTTTTGACGAAAAGTATCAATATCTTGGCGACGATCCGATTTGCCCTGCCGGAGCTTGCACGCTAGGTTCACCCCTGATGAGGACACCTGCCCGGCGTCAACCCTTCCGGTACGACGAGTTTTATCGCCGCCGTGCCAACCTGGCGGAGTACTACGGCTATCCGAGCGAACTCGCCCTCGACTTGTGGGAGCACGTGCTCGGCATCGGCACGTCGCGGTGCCCGCAAGGGCACAACAGGCGGGTGGGCGGGAAACGCAGCGGGTATCTCCTGCATTACATCCGCAAAGGGGAGTTCTCGCACGTGGTGAACGGCCGGACTTATCGCGCGGGACCGGGCGACCTCTGCCTGCTCGACTACGGCAAGGAGCATCGCGGCTTCAATCCCGGGCAAGCCGCAGTACATCTTTGGTATGTCCTCTTTGCCGGCAAGGATGCGGCGCGGTCTTTTACCGAACTCGGCGCGGATACCGATCCGATATTTCGCGGCGTCGGCCGCAAGCGATTCGAGTCGCTTTTTCACCAGTTGTGGAATCTTACGACGAGAAAGCCGCCCGGCTACGAAGCCCAAGCCCACGCGGTGCTGCACACGATGCTGGCCGACCTGTTCACCGCACGCGCCGAGCGAACGCGATCGACGTGTTTCCTTGTGCAGCGATCGAGATTATCCGAAAAGGTTCGCCTCGCGGTCGATCTGCTCGAGCAGAACCACTATATGAACCTCGGACTGAAGCAGATTCAGTCCGTGGTCGGCATGGACATGTACCATTTCTCGCGGAAGTTTCGCGCAGAGGTGGGCATGGCACCGATCCAATATCTGAACCGCTACCGGCTGGAGATCGCAAAACAGATTCTCGCCACCAGCGACAAACCCATCTCCGAAGTGGCCCGCCTTGTGGGTCTTCCCAACGAGAGCTATTTCATCCAACTGTTTCGCCGGCAGGTTGGTCAAACGCCGCGGGCGTTTCGCCAGAACGCCCGGTTCAGACGAGACCGTGGTTCTTGATTACACGGGCGACCTACCGGAGCATAGCGACCAACCAAACAGCTTCGCTCGCGGAAACGTTGATGGGCGGCAGTCCCGCGCGTTGCATGTCCTCCCGCGCTGCTCGCAAGGCCGCGTCTTCTTCTGCGAACAGTGCGCTGATGTACTGGTCATAACGGTGCAAGGTCTCGTCGTGTTGTGCCATGGCGTGAGGCAGCGCAGGAAGGGCAGTGCCCGGGGGTAAGGAGAAACCGCGATCGCCGCCTGCTTGCCGCGAGTGGAGTAGCCGGTTAGTCTCTGCTCTGTTGCCACATGAAACGCCTGCTGCTTTCCCACTCCAACCGTCGCGACGGGCGGTTCGCCACGACGGCCGGCTTGGTGCAACACTGGATGAAGCAACGCCCCGCGCTGGCGTTCGACGCGTCGTTCTCGCTCGCGGAGTTTCGCGCGTGGAAGAGCCGGGTGCGGCGAAAACTCCGGGAACTACTGTCCTTTCCTGATGTGAACGATCGTCCGGCGCCCCGGTTGATCGCCGACCTTCCGCGCGGAGGTTATCGCCTGCAACGATGGGAACTGTATCCCGAACCAGCCTGCGTCGTCCCGTTTCTCATGCTCGTGCCTGATCATGCTTCGAGGGCGACTCCTGCCCCTGCAGTGCTGTGCTTTCCCGGCACGGATCATCCGAAGGAGATGCTTTGCGGGGAGCGATGGCGCGGGTCGTGGAAGAACAAGTTCGGGAAACGAGAGTTCATGGCGCTCCAGTTTGTGCGAGCGGGTTTCGTTGCCGTCGCGTTTGACAATCCCGGCACCGCGAGCCCTGCCCATCCGCGCAACCGAGGTTGGAGACGCAACTCGGAACATCTTCTTTGGCTTGGACGCACGTACGAAGGATTATCCGTGTTCCAGAAATTCGTCGCACTGCATTGGCTCAAGACTCTCTCGTTTGTGGATCGGCGTCGCATCGCCACGTGTGGTCATTCGCTCGGGGCAAAGCCGGCATTGCTGCTTGGCCTTCTCGATCCGACGATTCGTGCTGTGATCTGGAACGACGCGGCGATTGACTGGCGCCAACGGGACGTCGCCACGCATCTCTTACCGGTCGCGTTGTGGCATTATATCCCGGGTTTCGCGCGGTGGTTCGACTACTCCGACCTGATGGCCGCACTCGCGCCCACGCCACTCTTGATCACCGAAGGCGGGCAACTCGATGTGCACGCACGCATCCGCAAAGCCTACCGGCTGAACGGTGCCGCGCAAGACTTCGAGGTCGTGTTCATGCCGAACTTCTCAAAGCCATCGAGACGCGTACGCGCGAAACCGCCCGAAGGGATCAAGCCGGAGCAATTCGCCCGGTATGCAAACATTGACGACGATCATTACTTCAAAGGCGAAGTTGCCGTGCCGTGGCTGCGCCGAATGATCGCGCGTTGAGGAAGCGTTTGCCTCCCTCTCGGCTTTCGAGTAGTGTCCCGGCGAACAAAGGAATACCCATGAGCACCACAGCAACGGTACAACAGTACGATGATGTCACGTTCTCGCGCGACTGCGAGACGATCCAGATTCCCAGCGGCAACAAACTTGTTGTGCCGAAGGGCACGAAGGGAACGGTGACGCAAACCCTCGGCGGCAATTTCACGGTGCAGGTGCCGTCCCTCGGAGCATTGGTACGCCTGAGCGAGCGGGACCTCAGCGCGTTGCTCAAGGATGGCGTCCCCATCGCCGCCCCGTCCGCGGTTGCTGCAACGGAGAGCGCCGGGCCGGCACAAGCGGGCGAGAGCGGAGATTTGAGCGAGACCCTGGTGTTGGATCGGTTGAAGACGGTGTACGATCCCGAAATCCCGGTCAACGTCGTGGACCTCGGCCTCATCTACGACGTGCAGATTTCGAAACTGGCAGCGGGCGGCAACAAGGTGGACGTAAAGATGACACTGACGGCGCAGGGTTGTGGCATGGGTCCGTCCATCGCGGGGGATGCGCAGATGAAGATCCTCGCGCTGCCGAACGTCGAAGAAGCCAACGTGAGCCTCGTATGGGATCCCCCCTGGAATCCCAGCATGATCAGCCCCGACGGCAAGAAGCGGCTTGGGCTGGAGTAACCAACGGCTTGTCACCCTGTTGTGTTCAAGTGCCTGAACACACCCGTGTCCAACTGTACAGCGTGCTGAACGCACGGCTCGTGGAGGTTACCACCTGGGGATTCCCGGCTCGCGATTCCCTCACGCCTCCAACTCATTCTCTGTCTGCTGTTTAGGCTCGCTCGCCAGGGTCATCCACACTCCTTCGTCAGCGCTGGCATGGCGCACGCTAATCAGCACTTTGCGGAAACCCGTCTGTGAAGTTGCACTGCCCGGAGTGCGCCTGGGATGCACGGATTCGGACGAAGCGCAGGGGGAGTTTGGGACGTGACGGAAGAAACTGCTGCAGTAAGCGAAAATCAGGTTTTCGAAAAACGTCTGCGGGATGCCGCGTCAAGGCTGACCACCGACGCCGAGATGCAGAAAGATTTGATGCAGGAGATGCTTGTGCACCTGTTTCAGGTGCAGAAAGAGCAACCCGGCAAAACTCTTCAATGGTATGTGAAGAGTTGCGAGTTCCACGCCCGCAACTACCTGCGGTTGGGTCGCAGCATTGATTCCTACAAGCGCGCGCGCGGTGGAGTGCAGATTGCCGATGCTCCCAATGGCGATCACGACGAATTTTGCCACGAACAATTTTTTCACCGGGTGGATCCCGTGGACCTCAACGCCTCGCACAAAGAGTTGTTTCGCGACGATATCCTCGCTTTGATCACGCCGCGATTGTCCGAAAGGCAACGCGTGATCATGCAGTTGCTGATGCAGGGTTCCGGAGTGCGTGAGATCGGACGTCAGCTCGGTATCACTCATCCCGCCGTGATCAAGCATCGCAGGAAGATCGCGCGGATCGCCAAGGAATTCCTCGACGATTCTCTCACCGCAAATCGTCCCGACCCGATGATCGCCGATTGATTCCGTGGCCCGCTGCCGTCGCGACTCCATTCTGCCCTTGACAGTTTTGGAGTGGTAACCACCCGCTCCTTATTTTTCTTGCCTTCCCGGGCGGCATCCTTACACTCGCGGTTGCTTTCTCCATAGGTATTTCGAGGGGGGAGAAGGAAAGCAATTCAACACATTGAGGTGCCCCATGAGGGTAAAACCGTCTCCATTTTCGGCGGGCGTATTCTGTCTCGCGCTCGCGGTTGCCACATTTTCGTTCGCCGCCAGTTCCAGTCAGGTTACGCCTGTCGGCAACACGCTCGCGCCTCGCGTGGGTCACACCGCAACCGCGTTGACCGATGGACGCGCGCTGATCGTCGGCGGCGCCGACGGCAGCGGAACACTCGCGTCGGCCGAGTTGTTCGACCCGGCGAGTGGAACGTTCTCCACGACGGGTCCGTTGAACTCCCCGCGACGGTCGCATACGGCCACACTCCTGCCGGATGGTCGCGTGCTGATCGCAGGCGGCAGCGACGCGAACGGCCCGCTCGACTCCGCGGAGCTGTACGATCCGGCCACAGGGCTATTCACCGCGGCCGCATCGCTCTCCGTCGCGCGCAGCGGTCACACGGCGATCATGCTTGGCAACGGCCTCGTGTTGATCGCAGGCGGTGATGCCGCGGGAACGGCGGAGTTATTCGATCCGGTCACGCAGTCATTTGGGTCTCTTCTCAGCCGCCTTACCGCCATTCGTTCCGGTCACGGCGCAAGTCTCCTGCCCGATGGACTGGTGTTCATCGCGGGTGGAACAGACGGGAGCGGAAGCACGCTTGATTCGTGTGAGGCATACGATCCGGACTCCCAAACATTCGTCCCGCTTCCCTATCCGATGTACTCCGCTCGCAGCGGGCTGGCCAACGCCGTCACTGCCGACGGAGACGTGTTGATGGTGGGCGGCGACACGACTGGCACCATCGAGTTGTTCCGCCCCGAAGATGAAACGTTCTCGCTGCTCGATCTGACTCTCGGCGCCGCAGAAGGCACCGCCACGCGTTTGGCAAACAACAAGGTGCTCGTCATTGGAAAATCCGTCGCGGCGATTTACGATCCGGCGGCCAACCAGTTCGAGCCCTTCGGCGGCAGCACCAATCTCCAGCGTCAGGCGCACAGTGCCATCAGCCTTCCGGGCGACGGCAAAGTGCTTGTCAGCCACGGAAAGGACGGGGACGGGGCATACCTTTCCGCCGCGTCCTTGTTCAATCCCGCTCGTATCCGAACAGACCAGGATGATTACCCTCCCTTTTCGTTCGTGGACATCACCGGCTCGGGATTCCTCCCTGGCGAGACGGTGAGCAATCAAGTGGCGTACGTTGCCGGGCCGCTCGGCGAGGCAATCTATGACCCGTGGGGTGTCGCGGCGGATACCAATGGCGGATTTCTCACGACTTGGCTCGTATTCTCGGAGGATCTCGTCGGTGCAACGCTCGAATTGACCGCCACTTCTCGGAGGATCTCGTCGGTGCAACGCTCGAATTGACCGCCACCGGCCAGTCGTCGGGCCTACAGGCACAGACACGGTTCACGGACGCGGGGTTCGACGCCACCCTGCAGGGCCAGAGTTTTGGCAGCACCAACTGGATCGGGGGCAATCTCACCGGGTGGGAGGAACTGGATTACGTCCCCGTGCGCGTCCTGCTCGAAGGCGGCCCGGAGAGCAATCGAGTCATCGTCGTCGAATTTGACCACACTTCCGGAGGCGGCACGACACCGGGCATCCAAAGTCTCACCAGCTTCTCGAATTCCCCCAACGTTGTGATCGTATCTGGTCCGACTCTGACCGATATCGCCGGCGACGAGTGGGCGTACACATTCACCATCCATCTCACCGACAGCAACGATGGCTTCGTCGAGTTCCGCGCTCGACTGGCGGCGGGCGCCCACAATTTCGGCGGCAGCTCCCTGCAACTCAAAGGGACTCCCTCGCTCGGAACCTTGCAGATAGCCAAGCCGGCTGTGTCGCCGGGAAATCCTGACCTCTCGGTCACCAAGAGCGGGCCATCCCTCGCCAACCCGAGCCAGACCATCACCTACATCATCAACTACGCCAATAACTCCAACAGCATCGCGACGGGAGCGCAGATCACAGACGTTTTGCCCGGGCTGGTCACGTTCTCCAATTGCACCGACGGCTGCATGCTCGTCGGCAACACCCTCATCTGGGACCTCGGCGAATTGCAGCGCAACACCAGCGGCTCGGTTTCCTATCAGGTCGTTGTTGACCCTGCCGCCCTCAACGGCCAGAAATTCACGAACCTCGCCACCATCGTCAGCGCTGAGAACGATCCCGTCACCTCGAACAACACCTCGCGCGTCATCACCACAATCACCGGCGGCTGCATCCCGCCCACCATCGCCAGCGATCCCGAGAGCGTTACGAACTGTGCCGGCGGCTCCGTGACGTTTTGCGTCGCAGTTAATGGCAGCAGCCCGCTCAGTTTCCAGTGGCGCAGGGATGGTGGCACCATCGCGAACGCCACCAACGATTGCCTGACTCTCGACCCCGTTGGCACCGGCGACACGGGAGCGTATGATTGCATCGTTGCCAACATCTGTGGCTCCGTTACCTCTACCGTGGCGAACCTGTTGTTCAACGCGCCCCCGATGATCACTTGCCCCGGTACGATCACATCAAACGCAGAGCCGGGACAATGCTCCGCCACGGTCACCTTCGATACTCCGCCCGCGTCGGGTGATCCGACGCCCACGGTCGAGTGCACACCGGTGTCAGGCAGCGTGTTTTCAGTGGGGACAAACACAATTGATTGCATCGCCTCGAACGGCTGCGGCATCGCCACGTGCAGCTTCGACCTCATCGTGGTGGACAACCAGTCCCCGACGATCACCTGCCCGTCCGATGTCACGGTCAAGGCCGATGCCATTACCGGCTTGAGCAGCGGCGACCCGGTGGCATTGTGGGT
>CAZOTB010000230.1:0-7785 GCA_964582645.1 uncultured Verrucomicrobiota bacterium
CGGGCGCGACGGTTTTCCCGAACCAGACCGGTTCGATGCGGGCGATCATGTGAAACCCGTCCGCGCCGGTCGGCGAAAGCGCGCTCCATTCCGTCCCGCCGATGGCGCGTTGCCGGTTGAGGTTGATGCGCCACGCCGTGCCGTCGGCCGGGGACTTGAGACCGAGTTCGGCGAAGGAGATCGCCGCCTCGGCGGTCCAGCCTTCCTTGCCAATGACCGCGGCCGCCTGCCACTGCGGCTTCCAACTCGTGTCCAACTGCGGCATCGCACTGCCGTTGGAGGTGCAGCGGGCGCTGAACCGTCCGTTGCCGGGATTCCACGCCAGTTGAAAATAGTCCGCGCCATCCTCGCTCGGGCAGATGAACCACTCGACCACCTCGCCGTCCCAAAGACTGGCCGAGGGGGCGGATTTCATCTGGTCGGGCGTCGGCTCGACCAGCCAGAGCGCGGCGTAGATGTTCTGGTCGTCATAGGTCAGCGCGACCGACCCGCCGACCTTGAGTTCGCCGCCGGCATAATGACGAAGCGGCCGCCGCTGGGAGTTTTGCCAACACGCATCATCGGGCACACCGTCAATATGCGGTGCGTGCGCCGCTTTGGCGATGACGAGTGGCAGGGCGGACTCATCCTCGGCGCTGGCCCGGTAGCCCGCGAGGAGCAGCGCAAGACCAAGCGCAGCCAAACAGATTCCGCCGGAAGGCGGCACGACACACGGTCTGCGACGTATCACAGGAGACAATTGGTTGCTCCGCTCCACTCTACGGTTTCTTGTCGGACACGACGCTCACGTTGTCAAACGCGATTCCTTCGCAGCCGGCGGCCTTGTTCTGAATGGCCTCCAGGACCGAAAAATTGACCTGCACCCAACCGCTGAAGTGCTTGATCGCCTGGCTGGGAACGTCCTGATAATCGTGGGCCAGCGACACCACGGTTGAGCTGTCCGACTTCTTGATCACTTTGGACTCATCCGCCATGAAGCCGCGCCCGTTGTCGTAGAAGCGATTCTGGAACGTGTACCAGCCCGTGTCGGTCACCGTCACCGTCGCGGAGCTGCCCGAATAATCAGACAACATCACCGTCCACCCGCTGGCGGCCTTGACCGCGTGCAGCGCCACCTGCGTGTTGTTCGTGCCGTTGGAATAAAAGCTGTCGAATCCGAACGTAAACTTCTGGCCGTCCGTCCCGCTCTTCATGTCGAGGTAGAGATCCACACTGGCCAGGATCGCGCCCGGGAACTCCATGTCCGAAGCATACTGGCCGGGGGTGATGTGGACGTTGGCAACGGCCGGGTATTTTTCGCCGGTGGAAGTGGCGAGGGCATAGTACGCGCCGGCCGCGGCCTTGATGCCGTACGTGCCCGAGGCGATCCGCTTGGTCGTGCCGCCCCAGATCCCGATGTCCGTCTCGAAGCCCTCGACATAGTTTGTCCACGGCGTCGCGGCCAGAGCGTGCATGCTGCCCACAAGGCAGCCGAGGAGCGTCGCGAGGATGATGGGATTGGTGCGGGCTGATGTTTTCATTGGAGCTTTCTGGTTTGGGTTTGGGTTGCTGATGTTTGGCGTCTCGACACTGGTTCGACAAGACTCATTCGCAATGGGCGCTGCATGATTCACGGATACCAGAAGTGACCGCGCGGGCCGATGCCGGCAGGATCAACGGTTTCAGTGAAAAACGGCGCGACGGGTGTCAAGGCAACATGGCCGTCACAGTAGAGGACGTTGACGCCGGTGCCGTGGCGCGGTTGATACAAACTCGACCAGCCGCTCCAGGGACGATAAAGATAGCCGGCGGGGACGGCGGAGTTGGCATACCCACGCACGTCGGCGACCAGGCAGGTTTCCGCGGGCCACTGGAGTTGCGATTGTCGAAACCATTTCGGCGGACATCCGCACGAGTCCGGGCTGCCGTCCCAGAAGCGGAAACCCAGACCGCCCGGGTAACAGCCGCACGTCCCGCCGTTCATGCCGTACGACGCGCCGGTGCCCTGGTCGCTATTGCTGGTGATATCGGTCAGGTCGCGCTTGACCGGATCGGAGGGACAAACAAACACCCGCCACTTGCCGCGTCCGCCCAGGTACGGATAGATGAGTCCGCCGAAACCGGCGTACGGCCCCTGGGTGTTGTTGAGCTCGTAGCTGGCGACGAACTGTCCCCACGCGTACGTGCCTTCGACCCACGGCGGCATGACCTGCTGCCAATCCTCGGTGTACATGAAGAAGGCCAGTCCGATCTGTTTGAGGTTGTTCATGCAACTGGCCGCCCTGGACTTTTCCTTCGCTCCCTGCAACGCCGGTAACAATAGCGCGGCGAGAATGGCGATGATGGCGACGACGACGAGAAGTTCGATCAAAGTAAATGCCACCCGCCCGGTCCATCCCAACTTTCTTGAGCCAGTATGCCTACGCTCCCCGAGAGCGGCCCTGCGCGAGCTCGACCAATCCAGGTCGGCCGCGGATTGGGTTTTCATAGCGACCTTTCCATGAAAATAGTCGGTTGAGTTTTCATCGGACCGGTGGCCCATCGGCCGGGACTTTGATGGAAGCGATTTCGGTGAGAATGACATCATCCAGATCCGCCGCGCCGCGCACGTAAAGGATGAGTTGCAGCTTGGCGACCCGTTCGGGCTTGCCGGTGCTGGCTGCAGGCAACTGTTCCGGCACGCGAATCGTGCCTTCGTAACGGGTCCAATGGTCGCGATCGCTCACTGGCAGGTCCGTTTGATCCGGCACAGTACAAAGCCAGTGCGTGCTGCCCCACGCGGAAAGGGTCACCCGGACCCGGGCGGTACCGCGACAGTAGATTTGAAAACGATAGTGTTCACCGCCGCGCTCGAAAAGGCGGGCGGACACAACGCCGGTGCCCCACTCGGGATCCGCGGGCGCCGCCGGCATCTGCACGCGGAGGTAATGCTCCCCCGAGTGCGCCTGGGACTTGTCCCGGATGACTTGAATCTCGCCCGGATACGCATCATTTGGCCCCCACGGAATCGTTTTGTCCACTTTGATGGCCGAGCTGGCACGCGTTCCCGCCTCGAAGAATGACCGGGCGGCTTCCAGCAGGTACTGGATGCGTTCCCGATAGAGGCTGCCGGCGGGAGCGGCGGCGAGCGCGTCGTTGAGCGTCTGTTGGAGTTGATCGCGAACGTCCTGCGGATACGTCTCGTTCCAGATCAGGCTTTCCGGCACCGCCAGGGACAGCGCGTAGGGCGGCGGCAGGCGCGACCAGCGGGTGTTCTCCCAACGCGCGATGGTGAGGTCGTACCAGCGCCGCATCGCCGGGGCGGCCGGGCCGTACAGGCGCGTGATGTAATCGGCAACCAACGCGTCCACGTCGAGATCGGGATTCCAGAGTTGCTTGTGGTAGAGGTAAAGCGCGGGCGCGTTCATCTGCAGGACTTCGAGCGTCATGTTGTTCATCATTTCGCCAAAGACCTGGCCGCGGTTGGCGCGCAGGAATTCCACCTGCACGTGCGGCGCAAAGAGCGGGATGGACATCTTATTTTCATAGTGCGGACAGGCCGGATAATAGATCCACAGGCCGACCTTGTTTTTCAGTTTGCGCTGGAGGGCGTCCAACCGCGCCTGGTTGGCCTGCCGGTAGGCCGGCTCTTTCATGTAATTGTCCGGCACGTCACTCAGGCAGAGCGTGGCGAGGATGTTGTCCGGTAGATCGAGTTCCGGCGGGACGACCGCGAACGTCGAGTAGGCGAGGACGCAAAGTTTCTTGTTGGGCCACTTTGCCTTGATCGCGCGCCCCAGTTTGGCCGCGTAGCTCCAGACCAACCGCGAATGAGTCCGGTCGCTCGGCGCGTCCTTGTCGATGAGCGCAAGACAGGCCGGACATTCGCAGCCGGCAAACCCGTCGTTGGGCAGCCAGTAGATGAACTGTTCGTTCGGCAGACATTCGACCCGGTCGGTGAACAGTTCGACGCCTTCACCGGTGGCCAGGTAGCGCTCGATGTTGCGAAGATGCTGCTGGAAACCGCCCTCGTCGGAGTAACAGCGTTGCGAAGAATACATCTCGCGGCCTTCGCCGCCGATCATCCGCGTGCCGTCGGCGCGCAACGCGAAATACTCAGGATGCTCCTGAGCGTAGAACTTGTGCCAGTCGCAATCCGTGTGGTTGGGGATGGCGGGGTACATCGTGCCCATCCGACTGAGGTAGTTGGCCCAAAGCCACCAGCTATGCCGGTGCGGTTTATTGGGGCCGGCGTCTTTCGGTTCCGGCAGATCGGACGCGCCGCCGGGAAACCGGTGGGCGAACACCGGCCCGTCCGTGTACGCCACCGCCGGGAAACTCAGCCCGCTCGTCCGCAGGTCCGGCACGCATAACCCGAGCGGCCCCGGCATGAACCAGCGAATCCCGACGAAGCGCTCCAGGAAATCAATGGCCGCAAACCACGTCCCCCGGCTGCAAAAAAGCATGCCATCGGCATAGGACAGATTGTGGATGGACAGTTCCTTGCCGCGATCAACCGAGCGCGCGGCGTCGTTGCCGACGAGGATCACGCCGCCGCCGAAGCGTTCGATGAGGAAATGTTCCGCCGGCAGTTTGCGCGCGCGGGCGAGAATCTTTTCGGTGGCGGGCGTCTCGACCGGGCCGACGCAGATCGCGTCACCCGTTGCGGGCGGCGTGTTGGTCACCACGAACTTCGCGCCGGTCGCCTGGTGGAGATGATCGGCCAGGAACTCGGCAATCTCGCGGTAATAGGCTTTGCCCGGGGCCGGGACGATGGCCGTTTGGGCGCTGCCGTTCTCGCAGATCGCCAGCGGCGGCAAGCCCGCGACCGAACGCAGCGTCACCGGTGTCAGACCGTCCTTGGCGCCGGGCTGGGGCGACCGGGAAGGATGAACGCAGCCGCCAGTCAGAAGCAGCAGCACCGTGAGGAACAGAGGCAGGTGGCAGGTGACTCGGCTCACTGGATGGCCCAAAATCGGTACAACGGATCCGAGGCTGAGGAAGGACCCGTAGAGGGAAAAAACTGGCTGACTTTCACCCAGGCAGTGTGCCCATCGCAGAACAAGACGTTCACGCCTTCGGTATGGCGTGGGTAGTACGTGAGCCAGGCGTTCCACGAGTGATAGAGCAAGCCATACGGAAACGGATCGGACCACCCCGACGTTTGCGTCGCCCGCGCGTCGGCGACCAACCCCTTCTCGCTGGGCCATTGCACTTGCGATTGCTTCACCCACCGGGGCGGGTTGCCACCCGAATCGAGGCCGCCACCAATGTGCATGAAACTCAGTCCCCACGGCCCTGAACCGCTCGCGCTCATGCCATAGGACGCCCCCGTGCCCTGGCCGCTGTTGCTCGTCGTGTCGGTCAGGTCGCGTTTGATTTTGTCGGACGGACAAACGAACACCCGCCACTGGCCTTTCCTGCCAAGATACGGATAGATTTTCGCGCCAAACCCGGCATGCGTGCCGGGCGTGCCGTTGATCTCATAGTCGCCGACGAACTGCCCCCACACGTAGGTCCCCTCGACCCACGGTGGATACGTGTCTTCCCAATCCCCCGCGTACATGGAGACGGCCAAGCCAATCTGCTTGAGGTTGTTAAGGCACGAGGCCGCTTTCGATTTCTCTTTCGCGCCTTGCAACGCCGGTAACAGCAAGGCCGAGAGAATGGCGATGATGGCGACCACCACGAGCAATTCGATGAGTGTGAAGGCGTTCGGCGTACCGACGTTGGTCGGCCACCGCCTGATTCCGCCTGAAGGCGGTACACCGAACAGAGTTTCTCTGCCGTGCCTCATCGCTTTCGCCGCAGCAGGAGCAGGCCACCCACAGCGAACAGCGCCGCCGCCGTCGGTTCGGGGACGATGTTCACGTTGTCGAACGCGACTCCCTCGTAGCCGGCGACGGTATTAGTGATGGCACCCATGAGAGAAAAACCTGCCTGGACCCAACCGCTGAAATTGTTGATCGCGGCGGGAGCGTAGAGATTATAATCGCTTGCAAGGGAAACCACCGTCGAGCCATCCGATCGCCGAACAAACTGGGACTGCTCGGCCAGGTATCCATTTCCATTGTCATAAAACCTGGTCTGCATCCTGTACCATCCCGTGTCGGTGACGTTCACGCTGCTGGACGAGCCGTACCAGTCCCCCAGTAGCATGTCCCAGCCGGTGGCCGTCTTGGTCGCGACCAGGTTGACCGGTGAATTGTTGGCGCCGTTGCCGTAGAAGTCAGTGAAGTACCAGAGCCATTGTTGCCCGGTGGTGCCACTGTTCATGTCCAGGTAGAGGTCCACCGCCGCGTCGAGCCTGCCGGGAAACTGGATGTCGGAAGTGTACGTGTACTGCGGGTGTTCGTTGGCGTTGACGTAGCCCGGGTAACTGGAGCCGGTCGGCGTAACCAGCCCATAATAACTACCGCTGGCAGCCGTGATGCCGTACGTGCCGGAGGCCTTCTGCACGGTCGTGCCGCCCCAGATCCCAACCCCCGTCTCGAACCCCTCGAAGTAATTGGTCCACGGAGCTGACGCCAGGGCGCTCGATGGCGACAGCAACGTCGCACCCAGCGCGACACAGCCAATCACCCCCGCGATCCATTTTGTTTCCGACCTCTGCTTGATTTCGTTCTTCATGTTGTTCCTCATGTTTACCACTGCTTGTTTGTTACTTCACTGCGATTCCGCATTGATCTCCTGCGGAGACTGTCGCAGCACTGCCCCGCACGATTGCCGCACCACCAGATGGCACGGCACTTTGATCAGATCTTCTTCCGCCGAAATTGTTTCGCCCTTGATCATCCGCACCAGCATCGCCACCGCCGTCTGAGCCAACACCTTGGGCTTCTGGGCCATGGTGGTGACCGGCACCATGCTGCACTCCGCCAGGCACGCCCCGTCGAACCCGGTGAGGGCGATGTCCTCCGGCACCCGTACGCCCGCCGCCGCACAGGCGCGCAACGCGCCGACGGCCCAATCGTCGTTGCTGCACAACACGGCCTCGGGCCGCTCGGCGCGCTGCAATATTCGCGTCATCGAAATCCGTCCCTGCTCATACGGCTTCATCCAGTCGAACGGCGTCTCCTCGAAAATCACTTCTCCCATCCCCTTCATCGTCTCTTGGAATCCGCTCTGCCGCTCCACGACCGGCCAATCCGCTGAACTGGCACGCATCGCCGGATTCGGCCACGCCGTCAGCAGCACCAGCCGCCGATATCCCAAATCGAGCAAATGTTTTGTCAGATCCCGCATCCCCTGATGGGTGTCGCTGCGCACCTGGGGCACTCCCGGCAACCGCGTGCCTGCCACTTGCACAATTGGAATTCCGGCGCGCTGGAGTGTCTCCAGGTTGGCGGGAAAAATCTCCGTGTTCATGATGAGCACGCCCTCGACGCGGGCATCGAGCATCGCCTCGCAGGCGGTGCGCATACCGTCCTCGTTCCAGAGCACGTCGTTGGTGAGGAGATTGAAGCCGCTGCGATAGACGGCCTGCGCGGCGTAGAATGCGCGCAGGATCGAAACTTGATGCATCCCGCCACGCTGGATCATCCCGATGAGCCCGCTCTTGCGGTTGCGCAACATCTGGGCGGACCGGCTCGGCCGGTAGCCGAGCCGCGTGGCTGCATCGAGGATTCGCTGGCGGGTTTCCGGTCGAAGCTTGGCTTGGAGCTTGGGGTTGTCACTGAGCGCATACGCCACCGCGCGCTGTGATACGCCCACTTGGTCCGCGATCATCTTTTGCGTAACATTCATATCAAGTCCACCGTAGAACTGGCTTGGTTCTAGGTGCGCAATAGTATGAATGGGCGGGGCAAATGCAAGCACAATTCTAAG
>CAZOTB010000231.1:0-7762 GCA_964582645.1 uncultured Verrucomicrobiota bacterium
GGCAACTGCTCCTGCCTCCGGGTGTCGCTCAAAGGCCGCCACCACTTCCGCCGCCCAGTTTGGGTCAACCTCGGTATCATTGTTCAACAGCGCGCAAAATACCCCACGCGCGGCCTTTAATCCCGCATTACAGGCCCCTGTGAAGCCCCGATTTTCAGGGAGCTGGATGATCTGCACTTCGGGATAGTCACGCTGGATCAGCGCCTGCGAACCGTCGGTCGAGGCGTTATCGGTGACGATGACTTCGACCCTCCCCTGCCCCACCAGCGGGGAGTTCGAGTGGAACACCGACCCGATGGCGGCCGCGATGAGCTTCTCTTCGTTGTAGGCGGGAATGATGACGGAGAGGAGGATGGGTGATTGGTAATTCGTAATTGGTAATTGGTCTCGCGTCGCTGAAGATTCCAGCCCCATCACCGATCACCACTTTCCAGTTACCAATTACCAGTTACTGATTCCCAATCACGCCCGGCTCATGTACTGGCCGGTGCGCGTGTCCACCTTGACCAACTCGCCTTCCTTAATGAACAGCGGCACCTGGACGGTCATGCCATTTTCGAGTTTGGCGGGCTTGGTGACGTTTGTGGCGGTGTCGCCGCGCACGCCTTCGGCGGCCTCGACGATCTTGACGGTGATGCTCGGAGGCAACTCGATCTGTACCGGACGATCCTCCGTGTACTGTACGACCACGGGCACGTTTTCGACGAGATACTGCTTGGCTTCGCCCACCACGTCGTCCTGAAGCGTCACGGTCTCGTAGGTCTGCGGGTCCATGAAATGATAGCCGGACTGGTCCTGGTAACTGAAGTCGAGCCGACGGGAGTTCATCGGCACGACCTCGATATTCTCGGTCGAGCTGAAGCGGACGTTGGACGATTTGCCGCTCTTGATCTGACGGATCGTCGCCTGCACGAATGCGCGCAGGTTGCCGGGTGTGCGATGCTGCGTTTCGAGCACGATGCAGATCTCGCCGTTGTACTTGATTGCCATTCCTTTTCGGATGTCGTTTGCTGTTGCCATTGGCTTCGCTTGGTTATTGGTTAATGGTAATTGGAAATCAGTAGTTGGCAATTCGTAAGCAGGAATTGGGTCGTGCCGCTTGCATCACCAATTACCAATCACATGATCTTAAACTTCGGCAGGTCCTGTGAATCCACGATGCCCACAGGACGATTCCTGCCGTCCACTACAATCAAATCGTCAATCTCCCGCTCATTGAAAATCTTCAACGCTTCCACCGCGAGCGCGTTGTCGCGGATCACGATCGGTTTGCGCGTCATGACCTCGTCAATGCGCCGCCGCAGCACCCGTTCGTCCGCCGCCATGTGACGCCGAAAATCGCCGTCGGTGAATATGCCGGCCAGTCTGCCGCGCCCATCCACGATGCTGATCGAACCCGACTTGGCGGCCGTCATTTCCAGCAGCGCTTCCTTCACCGTCTTGCCGCTCCGAATCATCGCGTTGCGCTGGCCTTTGCGCATGATGTCCGCAATACGCAACAGCAGACTCCGCCCGATCGAGCCGCCCGGATGCAACCGGGCGAAATCGCTCTGACGAAAGCCGCGCGCTTCGAGCGTCACCATCGCCAGCATGTCGCCCATCACCAACATCGCCGTTGTGCTTGCCGTCGGCGCCAGATTGAACGGGCACGCTTCCTTCTCCACGCGGACGTTGAGCACCACGTCGCTCGAACGTGCCAGCGTGGACTTCGGGTTACCGGTCATGCTGATGATGCTGACCGCGAACCGGCGGATCGCGGGCAACACGCCGAGCATTTCCTCGCTCTCGCCGCTGTAACTCAGCGCCAGCACCACGTCGCCCTCGTTGACCACGCCGAGGTCGCCATGCAACGCATCCACGGGGTTCAACACGACGCTGGTCGTGCCCGTGCTGGTCAGTGTGGCCGCCATCTTCTGGCCGACGATGCCGGACTTGCCGACGCCGACCACGACCACCTTGCCGCGTCGTTTCATGCACGCGACGATGGTCTCGATTGCCCTCTGAAATTCCCTGCGCAGCACTGGCTCGCGCAAGCGGGCGCGTAATTGGCGCAACCCCGCGAGTTCGATGTCGAGCACGTTGCCAGCTCTCCGCAGGAAGTCCATCCGGAGCGGCGAATAGTGCCAGCGTCCCGTGCGCTTGTCAACTATTGCAACGGGGGAATGTATCCGCTACAACCGCGCCGCTTGAGCGTAACCCGAACCGCAATCACGAAAGAAGAATTGGCGCAGTTGGAGGTGGGCCGGTACGCTGGCCCGATCTCCCTGATCGCCAGCGCCCACGACCTCGAACGGGCGATGCACGACATTCGCCGTGAACGTGTCGTCGGATTCGACACGGAAACGAAACCGACCTTTCGCCGCGGCGAATCCCATCTACCAAGCCTTGTACAGATCGCCACCGCGCACGAGGTGTATTTGTTCCAACTGCGGCGAATGGATTTCTCGGATGCACTCCGGGCAGTCCTCGAAAACCGTGCGATCACCAAGGCGGGTGTGAGCCTCGCCGACGATTTGGCCAGCTTACGCAAGTTATTCCCGTTCCAGGAGCAGAGTGTGGTGGACTTTGGACTGTTGGCGCAACGCCTCGGCTATCAGCAGTCGGGTGTGCGCAACCTGGCCGGGCTGCTCCTCGGGATCCGCATCCCCAAGGGCGCCCGCACGTCCAATTGGGCGCGCGTGCATCTGAGCCAGAGTCAAATCCTCTACGCGGCGACCGATGCGTGGATTTGCCGTGAGCTGTTCCTGCACTTGCAGAAAACCGGCCCGCATAAGACCAAGCCGTAGCGGAATTGCCGGGCTCACATGTCGCCCGCTGTGGCGCCCCGGTCGTCCTGTGGCGGGAGCGCCCGATGGAGGGATTCACTCGCACGGCGAAGCTCGGTGATGTCACGAAAACTCCAGACACGACCGATGATCTTGTCGCCGAGCCGCTGCGGGTGAGAATAACGAGCGAGGATGCGTCCGTCCTTAAAGTCGAGCACATCGTGGCTGTCCGCCTCCGGTTGACCGTAGAGTTCGCGCACTTTGGCCAGGAAATCCGCGGGGTCTTTGAGTTGATCCAGCACGAACGCGATCGCTTGGTTGTCGTCGCGTGAGTTGAGGATTGAGTCGGGGATGCGCCAGAGCTCCTGGAACTTGCGGTTGAAGCTGACGATCTTGCCTTCGCGGTCCACGACCAGGATTCCGTCGCCGGTGGATTCGAGCGTGGCGTGCAGGAGCGAGAGCGAGCGAGCGAGATCTTGTTCGGCGCGTTTGCGCTGAATCAGAGCGCCCAGTTGCGCGGCAATCGCCGAAACCAGGTTCACGAAGCGTTCGTCCTCGTCCCGCCGTTCAAACACAAAAAACTCGATCACGGCCACCACGTCGTCACCGGCGAGCACGGGGATGCCGACGCCGGCGCGTAGCCCGACCTGTTGCGCGAGGGTTGCGCGGGGAAAGTTGGTGTCCTGAGTCACATCGCGCACCCAGGCGGGACGTTTCGTCTGCCAGACGCGGCCCGGCAGCCCGCTGCCGGGCGAAAAGGTGAACTCTTTGCATCCAGTGCGAAACGAAGCGAGCTGCGGCGCCGTGAAATGCGCTGCGGTGGGTTCGAGATACTTCTCCTTCGGATGCGGCACCCAGGCGCCGCCATACACCCACCCCGTCGTCTCGCAAACCCGTTTCAGGACGACCTTGAGCGCGGAACGCAAATCGTCCGCCTCGCCCACTTCCATCGTGATGGTTTGCAGCAGTCGGATTTCCTGTTCCCTACGCTCGCGCTCGCGAACCGTCCGCTCGAGGTCATTGAGGTATCGCCGCAGTTCCAGTTGCGCAATCACGCGCCGCGCCAGCGCACGGAGAGCGTCCTTCTGCTGCGGCGTCAGGTCGCGCGGGACGCGATCCAGCACGCACAACGTCCCCAACGCATAACCTTCCGGGCTGATCAACGGTGCACCGGCGTAGAAACGGATGCACGGATCAGCCAGCACAAGGGGGTTGGTCGCAAACCGGTCGTCCGCAAGCGCATCTCGCACGATAAAGAGATCCTTGTGGCTGATGGCGTGGCCGCAGAACGAGATATCTCGGGAGGTCTCGGTGGCGGTGAGACCGACGTTGGACTTGAACCACTGACGGTGCTTGTCCACAAGGCTGACGAGGGCGATTGGCGTACCGCACACATACGCAGCGAGGAAGGTAAGGTCGTCGAATGCCTCTTCCGGCACGGTGTCGAGGATACGGTACTGACGGAGAGCCTCGATCCGAGCGTCGTCGTCGGATGGAATCGGCGGTTTCAATGTTCGGTCCTTCGCTGTCTCCTGCGACTCCTGCTTCCTATTTCGGAGGAAGTTTGTCAAGCGAACCTTCCCCGGTTGCCGGGCGAAGCAGAACCGGGCGAAGTAGAACACACTTGCAATTCGGCTTTGAATGGCAAACAAAGCGGCCATGGCAAACATGCCGACCGCTGCCATTGAGCAAGTGCCCGCCGAGCGTCGCATTCTCGCGTTGCAGGGAAAGCGCGTGCTCGTGACGGGTGGCGCAGGGATGATCGGCAGCCATCTGGTCGCGCGGTTGGTGGCGGAACAAGCGGATGAGGTGACGGTCATTGACGATCTGAGTTCGGGCCATCGGGAGTTGCTGCCCGCAAGTCCGAAGGTCCGGTTCATCCATGGGAGCATCAATGACGAGGGAGTGCTGAAGGCCGGCTTCGAGTCCAAGCCCGAGATCGTGTTTCATCTGGCTGCATTGTTTGCCAATCAGAACTCGGTGGACCATCCCCTGGACGATCTGGAGGTGAACGGGAAAGGTACGCTCCGGATTCTGGAATCCTCACGGCTCAATGCAGTGCAACGGATCGTGTATGCCTCCTCGAGCTGCGTGTATTCGCCGCATGTCACCGCGATGGCTGAAGATTGCCTTGAGTTCGGCACGGAGACTCCTTACGCGATCACGAAACTGCTCGGGGAGCAGTATTGCCACTACTTTCATCGCCATCACAAGCTGCCCATCACGATCGTGCGTTACTTCAACTCCTACGGTCCGCACGAATTTCCCGGCAAGTACCGCAACGTGATTCCAAATTTCATCGCCCGCGCGCTGGAGGGAAAGCCGTTGCCGGTCCATGGAGATGGAAAAGCGACGCGGGATTTCACGTTCGTCGAGGACACCGTGGAAGGCACCTGTCTGGCTGCAGTGCGCCCCGAAGCAGTCGGTGGGATTTTTAACATCGGCACCGGACGGGAGACGACCGTGATCGAGTTGGCCACGCTGATTAATCGGGTGACCGGCAACAAAGCCGGCATCGAAAGCATCCCGACTCGCAACTGGGACATGGTTCGCCGCCGCCACGCCGATATCAGCCGCGCAACCGACATGCTCGGCTATCGCGCTCGCTGGAAGCTCGAGGATGGTGTGACAAAGACCTACGAATGGCTGCGCACGGTGCCGGCTTTGAAGCCTTGAGATATGCGCGTGCTGTTCCAGAACCGGTCCGACGCGTTCACCAAGTCGGGCGGCGACACCACCCAGATGCGGAAGACGGCCGAGGGACTCCAACAGCTCGGAGTGGAGGTGGATGTCCGGCTCGAGCCAGTCACGGACTACAGTTCCTACGACCTCGTTCACCTGTTCAATATCCAAACATTCGTAGATACGCGCCAGCAGTTGGAGAGAGCGAAAGCGGCAGGCAAGCAGGT
Organism: uncultured Verrucomicrobiota bacterium; assembly: GCA_964582645.1. Taxonomy (GTDB): domain Bacteria; phylum Verrucomicrobiota; class Verrucomicrobiia; order Palsa-1439; family CAZOTB01; genus CAZOTB01. Next base: position 5,675 of record CAZOTB010000231.1, read on the forward strand.
CGCCCTCTCCACAATCTGGTGGCGATTTACCGAGTACGAAATCCACCGCATACGTCGCCCTCAATGGAATCGCTTGCAGCGAGTCATGGGCACAGCGCTGACGAGCTTGCTGTTCGAACGCTGGATGCGCGCCAGGCGACCCAACCACGACGAACAGTCTTGGTTGCTCCGGAACGCTGATTTGTTGCTACCGAACTCGGCCGCCGAACGCGATATCCTGATCGCAGACTTCAAACTTGCGACCGCCAGCACTCGCTTTCATGTCATTCCGTATGGCGTAGATGCTACCCTCTTCCAGCATTCAAATGCCGAGTCGTTCATCGCCTCACACGGACTGAGAGAGTTTGTTGTGTGCGCTGCCCGGATCGAGAATCGCAAAAATCAACTCCATCTGATTCGCGCAATGAAAGAGATTGACGCACCACTTGTGCTCGTGGGTCAACCAAACCCGAATCAGGAGGACTACGTTTCGCTGGTACGGGCAGCGGCGAGTGAACTCGGACCAGGACGCGTACACTTCGTCGAGCATCTTAGGCCGGAAGCACTCGCTTCTGCCTATGCCGCGGCGAAGGTGCATGCGCTGGTGAGTTGGCTCGAATCTCCCGGGCTCGCCAGCATGGAAGCTGCGGTTGCCGGATGCAACATCGTTACCACCGATCGCGCCCCTGTGGACGAGTACTTCGGCGACCTCGCCTGGCGCTGCGACCCGTCCAGCATCCGCTCGATTCGCGATGCTATCCGCGCTGCTCTCGCGGCACCGCGACGGACTGCGCTCCGGGATAAGATCATCTCCGAGTTTACCTGGGAACGCGCTGCGCAAGAAACGCTGAAGGGCTACGAGATGATTCTCCGTGGAGCGAAGAAGCCCCATTGACAAACCAGAGGACTTCAGTACTATGCCGCGAAAGTTAGCTGAGGCTAACTCTGTTGTGTCCACCTAAGCACGAAGTCGAGCCAGATCATGATGAAACAACTGTTTACACTCGTAGTACCGGTGTTGGCGGTCCTCCTCTGTGGGCATCAGGGCGAGGCTGCTGACAAGAAAATCCAGGTCGTCTGCACCGTCGGTATGGTTGCCGACATCGCTAGGAACGTCGGCGGCGACCTCGTCGAGGTGCGCGCGTTGATGGGGCCGGGCGTGGACCCGCACCTCTACAAGGCCACCGCGTCGGACATCACCACGCTGCAAAACGCCGACGTGATTTTCTACAGCGGCCTGCTGCTCGAAGGAAAGATGGCCGACCTGTTCTCGAAACTGGCCCGCAAGAAGCGGTTCGTCTATCCCGTGGCCGAGAGCATTCCCGAGGATAGACTGCTCGAGCCGGCAGAGTTTCAAGGGCACTACGATCCGCACGTGTGGTTCGACGTGCAGTTGTGGGCGCGCTGCACCGAGACTGTCCAGAACGGCCTCAGCGAGTTTGCTCCGCCACACAAGGAGTCGTTCCAGAAGAACGCCGAAGCCTATCGCAAGAAACTGGCGCAGCTACACGAATGGGCGCTCGCCAAGGCCAACGAATTACCCAAGGAGAAACGGATTCTCGTCACCAGCCACGACGCATTCAATTACTTCGGCCGTGCGTATGGCTTCCAGGTCGTCGGACTGCAGGGCGTCTCCACCGTAACCGAAGCAGGCAGTGCCGACATGGCCAAACTGGTTGATTTCATCAAGAAGAACAAACTGAGAGCCGTGTTCGTGGAATCCAGTGTGTCGCATGCGACCATCGAGCGGATCGCCAAGGATGCTGGTGTGAAAATCGGCGGGGAGTTGTTCTCCGACGCGATGGGCGCGCCCGGCGAGATCGAGAACGGCTACGACAAGGGCACGTACGAGGGTATGATCAAGCACAACCTAAATACGATCGTCGAGGCGTTGAAATAGAATGAGCAACGACTCGTCCATCTCGCTCACGAGCAACGCTGAGTTGCCGTTACAGGTGCACGACCTGACGGTCACATACCACAAGAAGCCGGTGCTCTGGGGCATTGACTTGGAAGTGTCGAACGGCCAGATCGTCGGCATCGTGGGACCGAACGGTGCCGGCAAGAGCACGTTGATCAAGGCTGTCCTCGACATTGTTCCAATCTCCA
>CAZOTB010000232.1:0-7747 GCA_964582645.1 uncultured Verrucomicrobiota bacterium
CCGGGTACGGTTTTCTGGCGGAAAACGCGCATTTCGCCGAGATCTGCGAGAACTGCAACATCAAGTTCATCGGGCCATCGAGTGCCAGTATCCGGAAGATGGGCGATAAGGCGATTGCAAAAGACACAGTCAGAAAAGCAGGCGTGCCCACCGTTCCCGGCAGCGATGGTCCGGTCGAGAACGAGCAGGACGCGCTGCGGCTTGCCAAGAAGGTTGCCTACCCGGTCATCATCAAGGCGGTCGCCGGCGGTGGCGGACGCGGGATGCGCATCGCCCACAACGACGTAAGCTTGGTCACGGGCTTCCACACCGCCAAGACCGAGGCGGAACGGGCGTTTGGGAACAGCTCGATCTATTTGGAGAAGTTCATCGAGAACCCGCACCATATCGAGTTTCAGATCCTCGGCGACCGGAAAAGAATCATCCACCTCGGCGAACGCGATTGCTCCATCCAGCGCCGACATCAGAAGGTGGTCGAGGAAGCGCCCAGCCCGTTCATGGACGACGACCTGCGCAAGAAAATGGGCAAAGCGGCGGTCAAAGCGGCCGAGGCGGTGGAATATCAGAACGCCGGCACAATCGAGTTTCTCGTGGACAACTACCGCAACTTCTTTTTCATCGAGATGAACACGCGCATTCAGGTCGAGCATCCCATAACGGAGGAAGTGTATGGCGTGGACCTGATCAAGGAGCAGATTCGAATCGCCTCGGGCGAATTGATGACAGTCGCCGAGAAGGATATCCGTCCCCGCAAAAACGCCATCGAGTGCCGTATCAACGCCGAAGACCCCTTCAACGATTTCATGCCATCTCCCGCGAAGATCGAGCTGATCTACTTCCCGGGTGGTCGCGGTATCCGCGTGGACAGCCATGCCTATAGCGGCTACAGCGTCCCGCCCAACTACGATTCGATGATCGGCAAGCTCATCGCCGTCGGCGAAGACCGTCGCGCCGCCATGGATCGCATGAGCCGGGCGCTGGACGAGTTCCTCGTCTCCGGCATCAAGACCACGATCCCGTTGCACAAGGCGATCATGAAAGACCCGAATTTCCGCCGCGGTCGTTACTCCACCAATTTCATCGAAAGCCTACTCGGTTTCTCACGCTAGCCGTCGCTGGAAGTGGTCGGCACCGGGGCGTAAGAGCTGGCAGTCTGAGAGTGTGTTTGGAAAGTCACTGGGAAGGAACGCCGCCCTGCGAGGCGGTCGTCGTTTTCCGCCAAGAACCGCCTCGGGGGGGCGGCCTTCCTTCCGGCAACAGCACGCGGCGAGCGACTTTCCATACACGCTCTAAGGCATTGGCTGTCGCGTTGCAGTGAGTCCGAATCAGACCGGCCACCTACCTCGACTTTTCCCTCGACGAATACAAGGAGCGCCTCGCCCGTGTGCGAGCACTCATGGAATCCTTCAAGTTGGACGCGTTGTTCCTGACGATGCGCGACAATGTCGAGTCCCTCTCCGGTTTCACAACCGTTTCGTGGCGGCGGATCGAGAAGCGTTTCTGGCTCGTCGTGCCGCTGCATGGTGACCCGGTGCTTGCCGTGGACCTGGTGCACGAAGTCAACGCAGCCGAGACGAGTTGGATTGACGAGGTGCGGATTTGGGGCAAGGCCGGGCGGAGTTGCGTGGACCTGCTCGTGGACATCTTCCGCGATAGCGGGTTGGCGACGGCGCGAGTGGGCATGGAACTCGGCCTGCATTCGAGAGTTCACATGTCGCTCGGTGAGCATGCCGAGATTCAGCGGTGTTTGCCGGTTGTGACATTCGTGAACGCAGACGAAGTGGCGGGCCGGGCGCGAATGATCAAATCGCCCGGCGAGATCAAGCGCATCAGGAGAGCCTGGGACATCACCTGTCGGGGAATCGAGGTTGCCTTCCGCTCCATCCGAGAAGGCACGACCGAGCATGAATTGCTCAACATCCTGGTGGCCGAATGGCTGCGCCTCGGCGCGGACACGGCCACACCTCGATGAATCACGGTTATCTGTCCGCCCAAGCGGCACGGGTGGGGCAAATGACGCCTTCTCCCGTCGAGCGCAAGGTGGGATCGTCCCCACCGAAGCGATGGCAGGAGTACGCCGAGAGTTGCCGGTTCATTCAGAGTAAGGCGCTGGATTCGATCAAACCCGGTGTCAAGTCCGCGGACATCTGTGCCGTGGCCGAAGCGGCGACGAGAGAGATTGGTTTTCAGCAGTTCCGCCGCAGCGTTTCCGATGCGATCTCGGCGCAGAAAGGCTCGATGATCGGTCATGGCCTCGGCTTCAGCGTGCACGAATTTCCGCTCATCGCGCCCACCGATCAAATGGAATGGGATCCGTTTGCTGCCCCCTGCGTTCGCTCCCACTCCATCTCTCAGTTTCAGAAGCGCCCCCGCCTTTGCCTTGAGCTTGGCAGGCTCGGCCCCACTCCTCATTGCCGGTTCCGAACTCTGGCGGACGCAGAAGTCAGCCGTGCGCCCCCTACGACAACCTGCAGTGACGGATGCCGTGCCTCGCAGAGGGGCCGCTGCACAAAAACGAAACACCCCGCTCATTCCGTAGAATGAGCGGGGTGCTCGAATTGATGGCGCTCAACGCTGAACGCACTACGCTCTGCGTTCAGTACATGTCGCCGCCGTAGCCGCCCGGAGGGCCGCCGTGGCCGGGGCCACCGGCCGGAGCTTTCTCCTTCTCGGGGAGCTCGGTGATCAGGCACTCGGTCGTCAACAACAGGCCGGCGATGGACGACGCGTTTTGCAGCGCGCTGCGCGTGACCTTGGTCGGGTCAATGATGCCCGCTTTGACCATGTCCACGTACTCGCCCTTGTCCACGTCGAAGCCTTCGTTGCCTTTACGCTTGCGGACGTCCTGCACGACGATCGAGCCCTCGTAGCCGCCGTTGTCGGACAGCTTGCGGAGCGGCTCTTCGAGTGCGCGACGCACAATCTGCGCGCCGATCGCTTCGTCGCCGCTGAGCTTGAGTTTCTCGACGGTGTCAATGCAGCGGATCAACGCCACGCCACCGCCGGGAACGATGCCTTCCTCGACGGCCGCGCGGGTCGCGTGCAACGCGTCTTCGACGCGCGCCTTCTTCTCCTTCATCTCCGTCTCGGTTGCCGCGCCGACGTTGATGACGGCCACGCCGCCCGCCAGCTTTGCGAGGCGCTCTTGCAGCTTCTCGCGGTCGTAATCCGAGGTCGTCTCTTCGATTTCCTTGCGGATCTGGTTGATCCGGCCCTGGATGGCCGACTGCTTGCCGTTGCCCTCGACGATCGTCGTGTTTTCCTTGTCCACGACGATGCGCTTGGCGCGGCCGAGATCATTGAGGTCAATGTTCTCGAGCTTGATGCCGAGGTCTTCGGTGAGACAACGTCCGCCCGTGAGGACGGCGATGTCGTCGAGCATGGCTTTGCGGCGATCGCCGAAGCCGGGCGCCTTGACCGCGCAACACTGGAACGTGCCACGCAGCTTGTTGACGACGAGGGTCGCCAAGGCTTCGCCTTCGACTTCCTCGGCGATGATCAGCAGCGGCTTGCCCATCTTGGCGACCTTCTCGAGCAACGGGAGCATGTCCTTGAGCGCGCTGATCTTCTTCTCGTGAATCAGGATCAGGGCGTCTTCGAGGATCGCTTCCATGCTTTCGGCGTTGGTCACGAAGTACGGAGAGAGGTAGCCCTTGTCGAACTGCATGCCTTCCACGACGTCGAGCGTCGTGTCAATGCTCTTGGCTTCCTCGACCGTGATGGTGCCGTCTTTGCCGACCTTGTCCATCGCGTCCGCAATGATGTCGCCGATCACCTTGTCGCCGTTGGCGGAAATGCTCGCCACGGATGCGATCTCGGTCCGATCCTTGACTTTCTTGCTGATGCTTTTGAGTTCCTCGACGCACGCCTCGACTGCCTTCTCGATGCCGCGCTTGAGCGCCATCGGGTTGGAGCCGGCCGTCACGCTGCGGAGACCTTCGCGATAGATGGACTCGGCCAATACCGTCGCGGTGGTGGTGCCGTCGCCCGCCACGTCGCTCGTCTTCGACGCGACTTCGCGGATCAACTGGGCGCCCATGTTTTCAAACGGATCCTCCAACTCGACCTCTTTGGCGACAGTGACGCCGTCCTTGGTGATCGTGGGGGAGCCGAACTTCTTGTCGAGCACGACATTGCGTCCCTTGGGGCCGAGGGTGGCCGCGACCGCGCGGCTGATTTTCTCGGCACCTCGCAGGATGCTATGACGCGCAGCTTCGTCGAACAGTAGTTGTTTTGCTGCCATGGTAGGGTTTCTCCTTTGGGGTTATTCAATGATGCCGAGGATGTCGTCCTCGCGCATGATGAGGTAGTTTTCGCCGTTGATTTTGACTTCGGTACCCCCGTACTTGCTGATGAGGACCTTGTCACCCTTCTTCACTTCGAAGGGGATTTTCTTGCCACTGTCGTCGGTCTTGCCGGTCCCGATGGCAATGACTTTGCCCTCTTGGGGCTTTTCCTTGGCGGTATCAGGTATAATGATGCCGCCCTTCTTGACCTCCTGCTCTTCCAATGGTTGGACGAGTACTCGGTCTCCTATCGGTCTGATCATGTGATCTCCTTTCATGTTGGTTTGGTTTCCCGATAATATGGTTTGGTTTCCCGATAATAGAGGCGAGCCACACCTTATGGCCCGCCTGAATCTCTGTGGGCACGCCTACTTCTTCTTGTCTTCGTCCACCATCTCGAAGTCGGCGTCGATCACGTCGCCGTCCTTCTTGCCCTTCTTGCCTCCGGACTTCGGTGGACTCTCTTCGCCTTCACCGGCAGTCGCACCGCCGGGACCGCCGGGTTGCGCGCCGGCGGATTGTTTCGCCTTCGCGTACATCTCGCTCGAAATGGCGTGCCACGACTCGTTCAACGACTCCGTAGCCGCTTTGATCGCATCAGCGTCGTCGCCTTTCAGCGCTTCCTTCACGGCTTCCATCGCCTTCTCGACCTTGCTCTTCTGGTCGTCGGAAATTTTGTCCTTGTACTCCTTGAGCATCTTCTCCGCTTGCCACACGGCGGCGTCGGCGTGATTGCGAAGCTCGACCTTCTCGCGCGCCCTCTTGTCGTCTTCCGCGTGTTCTTCCGCGTCCTTGCGCATGCGCTCGATTTCATCTTTCGAGAGACCGCTCGATGCGGTGATCGTGATCTTCTGTTCCTTGCCGGTGCCGAGGTCCTTGGCCGAGACGTGGAGAATGCCGTTGGCATCAATGTCGAACGTCACCTCGATTTGCGGCACGCCGCGCGGCGCCGGCGGGATGTCCGTCAGATGAAACTTGCCGATGGTCTTGTTGGCGTTGGCCATCTGACGCTCGCCCTGGAGCACATGAATCTCCACCTGCGTCTGGTTGTTCGCGGCGGTCGAGAAAATCTCGCTCTTCTTCGTCGGGATCGTTGTGTTGCGCTCGATGAGCTTGGTGAACACGCCGCCCAATGTCTCGATGCCCAGAGAGAGGGGCGTCACATCGAGCAACAGCAAATCTTTGACTTCGCCCTTGAGGACGCCGCCCTGGATGCCGGCGCCGACCGCGACCACTTCGTCGGGGTTCACGCCCTGATGTGGCGGTTTGTTGATGAGCTTGCGGGCCGTCTCAATCACACTCGGCATGCGGGTCATGCCGCCGACCAACACCAACTCGTCAATCTTCGACATGTCGAGCTTGGCATCGTCCAGACACTTCTTCACGGGCGGGACTGTTCGTTGGAGGAGGTCGTCGCAAATCTGTTCCAGCTTGGCCCGGGTCAGTTTGACGTTGAGGTGCTTCGGCCCGCTCGCATCGGCGGTGATGAACGGCAGATTGATTTCCACTTCCATCGCCGACGAGAGCGCGATTTTGGCTTTCTCGCCTTCCTCTTTGAGGCGCTGGAGGGCCATCGCGTCCTTTCGGAGATCAATGCCGTTGTCCTTCTTGAACTGTTCGGCCAGCCAGTCAATGATCCGCCCGTCCCAATCGTCACCACCCAAGTGCGTGTCGCCGTTGGTGGCTTTCACTTCGAACACGCCGTCACCGATTTCGAGCACGGAGATGTCGAACGTGCCGCCACCGAGGTCATAGACCGCAATTTTCTCATCCTTCTTTTTGTCGAGGCCGTAGGCGAGGGAGGCGGCGGTGGGTTCGTTGATGATGCGGAGCACGTCAAGCCCGGCAATCTTGCCGGCATCCTTGGTGGCCTGACGCTGCGAGTCGTTGAAATAAGCCGGGACCGTGATGACCGCCTGCGTGATCTTCTCCCCGAGGTAGGCCTCGGCGTCGGCCTTCATCTTGGCGAGGATCATCGAGGAAATCTCGGGAGGCGAAAACGTCTTGGTCACGCCGCCGACTTCCACCTGGACGTGGGCGTCGCCGTTGGCAGCGCGCACGACTTTGTATGGAACGCGCTTGGCCTCCTCCGTTACCTCGTCGAACTTGCGACCCATGAAACGCTTGATGGAATAGATCGTGTTCTTGGGGTTTGTGACGGCCTGGCGTTTCGCAGCCTGACCCACAAGCCGTTCGCCCGACTTCGTGAACGCGACGACGGAGGGAGTTGTGCGCCCGCCTTCCGCGTTGGGCACAACGGTGGGTTCGCCGCCTTCCATGACAGCCATGCACGAGTTGGTCGTTCCCAGATCAATGCCTAGTACTTTGGGCATAAGAGTCTCCTGAAAAAGTCCTACCTCCTTAGCACCGCCGATGCCGCCAGGTCGTTCTCAGTCCGTCGACGACGCGAGAAGGCCTGCAAACATTGAGCGAAATATTTTCCGGGTGGCTGGAGGATCTATTCGAAGCGCGTGGCCGGATGAGCCAGCGTGTCACACGATGGCACAGTGAGTGTGACACGGAACATGCCTTGGCACAGGAGAGAAGAGGATTTCGGGGCCAGTGTTGGTCAATCAAAAAAACGGAACCGGATCATGTGCCAGAACGCAGCGACGCCGTCGCGCCAACCGATCTTTTTTCCCTCGCTGTAATCGCGGCCGCTGTAGGAGATGTTCGTCTCGTAGATCCGGCAACCTTTCCGCGCGAGCTTGCAGGTGATCTCCGGCTCGAAACCAAACCGATCGGACTTCAGACGGAGCTGCTTCAGAATGTCCGTCTTCACCGCTTTGTAGCACGTCTCCATGTCGCTGAGGTTCAGATTGGTCAGCATGTTGGAGAACGTGGTCAGAACCTTGTTGCCGACATAGTGCCAGAAAAACAACACCCGGTGCGGCCCGCCGAGAAACCGCGAACCGAACACCGCGTCCGCCTTGCCGTCGAGGATCGGTTTGATCAGGTACGGTATCTCCTGCGGATCGTATTCGAGATCGGCATCCTGCACGACGGTGATTTCTCCGGACGCGAACGAGAACCCCGTCCGCAGCGCCGCGCCTTTGCCTTTGTTCACCTCGTGCATCAACACCTTGATCTCGGGGTCGCTCACGCCCTTGAGGTACTCGCGGGTGCCGTCGGTCGAGCAATCGTCCACGACGATGATCTCCTTTTCGATCGGCACCGCTTTCACCAGCGAGAGGATTTTCTGGATGGTGTCCTTCTCGTTGAAGACGGGCATGACGATGGAAACTTTCATCGGGATTCGTCGGAAACTGGCCGTCACCTATAGCCGGCGACTGTGCGAAGGGTCAAGTTGCATCTGACGACGCCGCGTGGCGCCGTGTTCACGCTCGTTTCGAGTTGGCTTTCAACCATGAGGCGTAGCCCGCTTCGGACAATTCTCCGGCGGCCAGGGCTAACCCGAGTTCGTCAACCGACACGGGAAATCTCGGAATTTTCGCCTTGCG
>CAZOTB010000233.1:0-7376 GCA_964582645.1 uncultured Verrucomicrobiota bacterium
CACACTCGCATCGGGCGTCTCCAGTTCACAGCGCAGAATTTGTACGGTACCCCCCTATACCTGCAAGCAATCTCCTTCGGAAAATCGCGAAAACGTTCGACTTGACAGGCCACTATCGAAAACGACACGCCGGCCTAAGAAACAATGAGCCTGCTACCAATCGAGAACGTACTCAGCGAAGTAATCCAAGACAAGTCTGTCCCGAATCGAGGCGTTCATCGCGCTCGCGTTGATGCGCCACGCCTCTATAGTGGGCGGGCCGAAGATGAGACTGGAACCAAGTGCGCCCCTCGTCATCATTGCGACACTCTGTCTTGCTGCAGCTTCACACGCTGCGGAGTTGCTGACATTGTCGCCCGAGAATTGCGAGTCCTGCGCGCCGAAGGGAAAGGAGGCGCGGGCGTTTTTCGGCGATTACGTGTTGCGCAATGACAAGGTCGTCGTGGCCGTCGCCGACCCCACGCTCCTCTCAGGCCGTAGCGCGAGCCGGTGGGCGATTGCGAACGTCGCGGGCGCAATCATTGACCTGACGTTGCGCGACGAACAGAATGACCAGCTTCGCGTGTACTATCCCGCGCCGATTCGCTTCAAGCCCGACGCGCCGAATACTCAAGCCGAGTTCGTGGACGAAGCGAAAGCCCACAAACTGCCCGGCCGTCAACCTGTTTCCGATAAGCGAGTGACGTTGCGCCTGCCGGCGTATGAGTTGGAGAGCGGAAAAATGCTCGACGAAATCGCGAAGCTACCGCCCAGCCTGCGCGGCGCGCCGAAACCGTCGGTCAACGTCAGCTACACGCTCGAGGACGGCTGGCCGTTCGTGCTCGTGGAGGTCGAGTACAAGAACCCGACGCAGAAGGCGGTGCGTCCGAATCTCGACACGACGTTGCGCGCCGACGGGACATTCGAGGCGGGCGTGGTATTCGACGGCAGGCTGTTCTTTGCGCACGATAAATGGTGGAGGCAGGGCTATGGAGTCCTCGCCCAAGACCACAAGCTCGAATTGCGACAGAAGCGCGGTTCCGGGTTTTCACTGCGCCATGTGCCGGCCAGCAAGGACGAAATCTCCGTGCCATCCGGCAGCTTAATCCGCGTCACGCGGCGTGTATTCCCCGGCAAGTCCCTTCAGGATATCCGGGTGATCGCCGCCAACCTGCTCGGCATCGCACTGGAGCGCACCCAAGCCGAAGCGAGTTCGAAGAACGAGGGATATGTGTCGGCAAACATCCGCGGCGAGAATGGCGGCCCGATCCCGTGCAAGGTCGAATTCCGCGGACGCGACGGCACGCCCGATCCGTTTTTCTTCCCCGAGTCGGGCGAGCATCTCGTGCGCAACCTGTACTACAGCCACGACGGCTCGTTCCGCCAGGCGGTGCCGCCGGGCAAGTATGAGGTCATCATCACGCATGGCCCGGAGTTCGACGCCGTGTTCCAGCAGATCGAAGTCGCCACCGGCAAAGAGACGGGGTTGAAAGCCACGCTGGTTCGCCGCGTGCAGACGCCCGGCTGGATCAGCATCGAGTCGCACAATCATTCCGCGGTGTCCGGGCATCCGACATCTTCTACGTCTATCCCTACAGCAAAGATCCGACGGTGGACGGCGATTCCACGGCCAGCCCGCTCGGGCGCGTGTTGAATCTGTTGTGCGAGCAGATCGAGTTCGCGCCCGCGACTGAGCACAACTTCAGCTTCTCGTACGCGCCGTATCTGAAGCAGTTGGGCACGGAGTCGCTGATAGCAACGTGTCCGGGCATCGGCCTGACTGCTGGACGTCGCCACACGACAACGCATCAGAACGTGTTCCCCGTGAAGCACGTTCCCGGCAAGCAGGACGGCGGTGCGTTGCAGCGTCCCGAGCACATTCAACAACTCAACTGGCTCGCCGACTGGGACAACGGCGCGGAGAAGCTGATTCTGATCGCGGTGCCCCGCGACGATCCAATTGGCGTGACGCGTCACATGGACGTGATGGATCTGCAGTCGCTCGAACCGATCATCGAAGGCAAACCGATTGACGGTCTGGACAGTCGCATCCTGAACTGGCTGGAAAAACTGAACGAAGGGTACCGGCTGCCTGCCGTCGCCAACCGCGGTGCGTTCGACAACTTCCACGGCTCAGGCGGTCTCCGGAACTATGTGAAGAGCCCAACCGACGATCCAGCGAGGATTCAGCCGCTCGATGTTGTCCACGCCATGGAACGAGGTCAGATCGTCATGACCACCGGCCCGTTCCTCGAAGTGGCGATCGGCGACTCGATCCCCGGCGACACCGTCCGCGCGCCCGATGGCAACGTCACGCTCCAGGTTCGGGTGCAATGCTCGAACGTGTGCGCCGTGGATCGCGTACAGGTCCTGGTAAACGGAAAACCCGTCACCCATTCCGGGCGCTTCACTGGAGGTGCGTTTCCGCTACGGCTCACCAGCGACAGCCATGTTGTCGTCGTCGCGTCCGGCATCGGTCCGAACTTGCGCGAGCGTAAGAGCGCCACCGACAACAAGCAGACGCACGTCGCTGTCTCGAATCCGATCTACGTGGACGTGGGCGCTGACGGATTCGTGCCGCATTCGCCGCTCGACGACCGGGCGGAGGCAGGACTTGAGTTTGTGAAGCCGCTGCTCGCGAAGCCGAACGCCGAGCCCGGGCTGGTTCGCTTCAATGTGCGGAACAATTCCGACCACTCTGCCGACGACGTGGCCTCGCTGGAAATTTATCCGCCCGGAGTGGCGCGCATTATCGGACCAAATGAGCAGGCGTACACGCTCGCACCTCACAGTGAGACGGCGTTGACTTGGAAGCTCGTTTTCACCGAAGACTACCTCGCGAAGCAATTTCCGGTGGTTTCCACCTACAACAATGCAAGCACCTTCGGTGTGCGTGTCGCCCGCTCGGGGGAGGGGCCTGGCAGAAAACCGGCGAGCCGCTGGATGGACGTGGATCATCCGATCCGCTCACTGCCGCCGATCGAATCGGCCGGGAAGGGCGCGTCATTGTTGGCGGGAGAACCGGCGTACCCGGTCCGCGCCAGGAATGCGCCGGCACTGGCCGAGATGCGCTTCGCCGTCGCCGGTAACGACCTGGCGGTGTTGGCGAACGTCGCTGACAAGAACACCAGCCGCCACCCGGTAATCTGGGAAGGTTCGTGCGTCGAGGTGTTTGGCTCCATGCCGGGACGCGACGCGGCCAACGCCGATGTGCCTGGCCGGTTCTTTCCCGTGAGCCAGTTTTATCTGGTGCCTCAAGTCGCTGATTCACCCGCGACCGCCTTTCGACAGGCCAAGGGCCAGATCATCCCCGAGCCGAGAGTGAGGCTGACTTCGAGTCCAACACCGAACGGCTATGAACTGGGAGCGCTGATTCCGCTCAAACTCCTGGGCGTGGACGTGGATCGGATCACGCGCTTCCTCTACCTCGGACAGGTCCCGACTCCCGTCTCGCTGCTCGGCGAACAACCTGTCGCGGGACGGTTCCTGCTCGAAGCGCATGCGACCACTGGAGATGGGCAGCGCGCCACGGTATTCCAGAGCGCCGCGCCTCACGTGGACCATCACAGCTTTGGTACGATGCGGTTCGAAGGCAAGGTCTCCTGTCGCGCCGAGACCGTGCGGCCGCTCTCCGCTGAGCCGTGCAGCCCGTCCGGACGCATACGACTCAGCGTGAAGAATGACAGCAAGGAACGCGCTACCGACACCGTCACGCTTCAGTTAGATCCGCCCGGGGTTGCTCAGGTTGTTGGGCGGAGCGAATTATCCTACACACTCGATGCGGGCGCGACGACCAACGCCGAGTTCGATCTCGAATTGTCGAAGGGTTCGTCCGCCAGTGTGGTGGATCTGATCGTGCCACGCTCGCCACGCGGTGACATCATCACGACTGTCCCGCTCACGATCGCAATCAGCGACCGGTTGTTGCCGCGGTTCGAGTCCCTCAAATCGCTGGAGGTGATTTCCGGTGCCTTGTCGTCACAACTTGCCTACACCGTTACAAACACCAATGAACCAATCGCCGAGTTGCGTCTTGCAGTCGCAGGCAGCAATCTGGTTCTCGACGCAAAGGTCGTGGATCACAAAGTCGCGCAGCACCCCACTGCATGGAAAGCCTCCTGTATCGAGGTGTTTGGCACCACGCCCGGTCAAAAGGCGATCAGTCAGTTGTTTCTTGTCCCGCAAGTGGGTGGCGCTTCAGCAAAGGCATTTCGTTCGCACCTCGGCAAGCAGGAGCCCGCGCCGGACATTCTCGTCCAAACCTCGCCCGCGTCGGATGGATACGCGATGCACGCGTTGATTCCGCTTACACTCCTAGCGGCCGATGTATCGAGTGGAAAGTTGATGCTTGAGTTCCAAGTCACCGCCGCGTCATTGAATGGCGAATATCAACGCGGCACCGTCTTCGGCAGCGCCCGTGCCTACCAGGACGCCAGCCGGTACGGAGGATTTCGAGTTAGGGAGTGACGACCTGATGAACGTCTGCCATGTGATGAAAGCCTAACTTACTGAGTCAATGACGATTCGCACACCCACTGCATACGAGTGGCTGCTGCTTCCCGCAGTCGGCACGTTCCTAGTCGCGACATTTTGCTCACGAGCGGCGATGCGTCGAGGCTACGAGGCGGTGCCACTGGCCGCGCTCACGATGAGCATTTCCTTTGTGCTTACCCTGGGAGCCGCTTGCTTGTTTGCTCCGTCGGGTTGGATGGCCGAGGCGCGACAGCCGGGAACGATCTGGATTGCGGTGGGCGGAGGCACGGCGGGCGGCGCCGGGCTTTGCCTGATCTACGCGGCGTTGCGCCAGCGGGCGACGGGCCCGGTCGCCACCCTCGGCTCGATGTCCATCCTGGTGCCGATTGCGTTTGGGCTCATCCTGGGCTGGGATGCGCGCTGGGACTCGTCGGCATCGTCCTACTGAGACTGTGAACGGGGTTCGGCCTTCAGCCTGTCGCCTGCTCCATCACCTTGCCGGTCCTGAGAGAGCGACGCACTACCGTCCAGTTGCCACGCGCTTTCACTTCGCCTGCTTCCAACAGGTTGTGTTCGTAAGCCCAGATCAGCGTGTCCTCGACGCCCGCGAATGTGATTCGCAAGGCCAGGGAATTGTCGAGTGACGGCAGTTGTTGTACCTTCGCGGGCCTCTCGCCTTTCCGTCGCGGAATCATGACGGACAGAAACCGCCCGTTGTAGCCGGCGACTTTGGCGAGCAGCCGTGGGCGAAGAAACACAGCCCCGTGCAGCATGTCGGATGGACGCTTGAACGCTTTGGCCCGCTCGCGGGCATTGCCGACGTACTTGTGCGAACTCGGTGTTGCTTCGTCCTGTTCGATAGTGAGTTGATGAGGTTTCGGATACCTGTTTGGATCCGGTAACGCAAAATGGACGTCGAGGAAGTTGCCCTTCCTCCAACCTCGGATGCTTGCCCTGCCGTCGTGGATTTCGATGACGTTCTCGGGCGACGTGTGGAGTTGCCACCAAAACTCGGCCCAATCGTTCGCCTTGTTGATGTCATCCACCATCCACACGTACGCGGGCGCGCCCTTGCCTTTCACGAGGCCCAGATAACGCCGCGCCCAGTAGCAGTTGTGCTGATGCGAACTGTCCACCGAGGCGAAGTCCACGAAGTCGCCGGGCCGATAGTCGGTGAGCAAACCGTGATGCCACGCCATGCACCATTCGCCGTCGGAGGAGCGCCCGCTCTTGCCGTCCACGAGCACGACGTTGTGGCAGTTCTGCTCCATGTTGTAGCGGCCGGTATCAATCGCGAAATACTCGCCCAACGCGGAAAGATCGAAGTGACCGCAACTGCTGTGGTGGTGTCCCTGGGCGCTGGGCGAACGCTGCGAGCCGTCCAATACGACGAAGGTGTCGTCCGCGTTCCAACCGCTGCGAAAACTGACGAGGCCGCGCCCGCGATCCACGTATTGTGTCGGCAGACCGGCTTTGGCTGGCGACACTGGCTTCAGATCGTCCAGAACCAGAAGCGAAAGGTAACTGGCAGGAATGCGTAAGCCGGGGCGCAAGGCGAGCTCCGGCGGCCACAGTTTCGTGGGTGGATCGGAAATGGTGCCTGCCAACCAGGCCAGGGAAGGATCGCACGTCACGCGGGCGAGTCGTCCCAAAACGAAGATGCGCTCCGGGAAGCTATCGTATTGATCGCCCGTGCTGGTGAGGTGTTCGCCCCACGGTTGGACAAAGTGGAGAATCGCGCGACCGAAACGCGCAAAGCGCGGACATTGCTTGTAGGCGTCGTACAATCCGGCGCGACGCACGGCTTCGACCAGGTACGCGAGATACCCCGAAAGGGCGGTACCGTAGCCGATGTCCTCGATCGGATAGCCGTCGGGCCCGTGGGCGGCGTGCAAGGTGGCGTCGAGCATGAGCAGCAACTCGTCGCGCTCCGTGCTCAGGTCGGGCACATTCGCCCCGCCCTGGGTGACGAGAAGATAAAACAACGCCGACATCATCCCGCAGACGCGCATATTGCTGCCGGCATTTCGGAAGTACCCAGGGCGGATTTTCTGGAGCGTCGCGCGGACGCCGGATTCCACCATCCAGCTTGTAACGCAGCCACGGTCAGATTCCGAAAGCTGATCGCGGATCGCGTCGTAGGCGAGAGCAACTTCGCGCATCCCGCCATAGCCGGTGTGCTTGAGGCTCGGCAACGCAAGCAGAGCGCGTCGCGCCGCCCGAACGCACTGTTCGTCCTCGTCCAACCGTCCGAGCACGGCGATCTCGTCCAGACTCCAGTAGGTCGTGTTGCCGAAATACCCGGAGTCAATCACCGCCAGTGCCTGCTCGTCGCTTTTCGCGGCGAGAATCTGGCCAACGAGCGGATGCAACCACCGACGCAGCGCGGCGCCGATCTTCTTGCCGTGCCCCGAGCGTACGCACCGCTTCATCGCGGCCAATTCATCCGGCCCGAACAAAAGACGCGGGTGAGTGTTCCCCTGATACAGGGATCGCGCGCAACCGAAAGTGAAGGTCATGCTGCGAGCATTAAACTGCTCTTGCGAAAGATGCGATACATTTGACGGGAACAGTGATAGGGGTAGGGAGAAAGGTTTGAACCCTCCCCCTCCCTCCGAACCGGACAGGCGGGTCTCCCGCATCCGGCTCTCCAGTCGGTGGGGTCTCAGCGAGATTGACGTACCAGCTTCGCATCAGCGGTCACCATGCTAAACATTCCATGCCCGGCAAAGTAGGCATTCGGCCACCGATTGTGGTCCCGTCCGCGTCCGCGTCCTTTCTTCTTCGCGCACCGACGGGATGCCCAGCGGGCGCTTCTCCGCGCTGCCGGGTTTGGGGATGTACACGCGGCGCGCCGGCTGCGGTCGGTCTTCCTGCGTCCCTTTGCTCCCCGGGCGTTACCCCGCTTCCGCGCTCCTCTGGAC
>CAZOTB010000234.1:0-7245 GCA_964582645.1 uncultured Verrucomicrobiota bacterium
CCGTAACTACTCAGGAGGCATCCCGCGGCGGGATGCCACCTGAGTAGTTACAATATTTAGACCTGACCCCAATTCCGCGATTTCGTTGCCGGTGGCGTATCGGGCGGCGTGGGCGGCCAGCCAGCGTTTGGCGGCGGCGACGGTGCGCAGCCGTTCGATGAACTGCTCGAAGCCGCGCGTTTTTTGCATGGGCGGAGTAATGCCCGAAACGGGGCGGCGGGTCCAGTGGCAATGGTGTGACAAACGGATGACGATTTGGCGGACAGCCGATCGTCTTTCAACCTCCCCTGTTTGCGCTCCGCTCCCTCCCGCCTCAATACTTCAAAATGAGAATTGCTGGAAATTGACCGGGACACTGTTGATGTCGCCGCCGGGCTCGGGCAGGATCACACAGCCGAATTCAAGGATCAACACCTCGTTTGTCGAAGTGGCGGTAAACACCGTGTCGAACTCCCCAACCTCCGTCGGCGTGCCCGTCAGTTCGCCGGTCATCGCGTTGTACGCGATACCGGGCGGCAGGCCGGTGGCACTGTAGGTGACGTTCACCCCGTTCACCGTTGCCACCGTGAGCGGCGGCTGGCGCTTCGGCATCGCACGCTCCGCGTCCGGGACAGGCGCCTCTACAACGCTTGCAGTGTCCAGATAGGCCCGCGGCCATTTGTCTTCGATTTACACCCTTGCATCGAAACCACCCAGGCGTATTCGCAGGGCGCAAGATCCAAACATCGGAGGAAGCTATGAAACGAGTCGTGGCGATGCCGATCTTGTGTTTGGGCTGGTTGGTACTCAGCAGCATGGTCACCGGGGCGCAGACAAGATCGCCCCGATCTCGGGCACGGACAAGGACGCCCTGCGCAAGGCGGGCGAAGCCGGCAAGCCGCTGATGCTGAAATTTGCTGACGGAGCCGGCTTGCCACGTTCAGCACCGACGAATTACACGAACTTCTTGGCGACGATGCTGACGTTGTGACCGCCGAACCCGAAGGAGTTGTTGAGCGCGATGTTGACCTTGGCCTGACGCGCCTGGTTGGGCACGTAGTCGAGATCACACGCGGGATCGGGGAATTCGTAGTTGATGGTGGGGGGAATCTGATCGGTCTGGAGCGCCTTGGCGCAGATGGCCATCTCGACGGAGCCGGCCGCCCCGAGCAGGTGGCCGGTCATGGACTTGGTCGAGCTGACGGGTACCTTTTTCGCGGAGTCGCCGAAGACGGTCTTGACCGCCGTGCTTTCCGCGACGTCGCCCTGCGGGGTCGAGGTGCCGTGGGCGTTGATGTAGGAGACATCGGCCGGGTTGACGCGGGCGGATTTGAGCGCGTTCTGCATGCAACGCGCGGCGCCTTCGCCGTCATCGGGGGGGGAGGTCATGTGATAGGCGTCGGCAGTGGTGGCGTAGCCGATGATCTCGCAATAAATGCGTGCACCGCGTTTCCGGGCATGTTCGAGTGCTTCGAGCACGAGCACGCCCGCGCCTTCACCCATCACGAACCCGTCGCGTTCCTTGTCGAACGGCCGGCTGGCCTTCTGGGGCGCCTCGTTGCGGGTGCTCATGGCGCGCATGGCGGAGAAACCGGCGTAGCCCAGTTCGGTCACGGCGGCTTCGCTGCCACCGGCCAACACCACCTCGGCGTCGCCATGGATAATCCACCGGCAAGACTCACCCAACGCATGGGCCGCGGTGGCGCAGGCGGAGACGACGCTGAGGTTCGGGCCTTTGATTCCGAACAGCATCGAAACGTAGCCGCTGGCCATGTTGACGATGAGCATCGGAATCATGAACGGCGAGACCCGGGAGGGGCCTTTTTTCATGAGGACGGAATGCTGTTCTTGGATGGTCTGGAGGCCACCGATGCCGGAGCCGACGAGCACGCCGATGCGGTTGAGATCCTCTTTTGCCAGGTCGAGCTTCCCGTCTTCCAGTGCCATCTTGGCGGCGGCCACGGCGAGCTGGGTAAAGCGGTCGGTGCGGCGCGTTTCCTTCACCGGCATGTACTTGGCCGGCTCGAAATCGCGGATTTCCGCGCCAATCTGGCAATCATAGTTCGTGGGATCGAAGAAAGTCACCCGATCCACGCCGCTCTTGCCGGCGAGGAGGTTTTGCCAAAGGGTCTCGATCTCACAACCCAGGGAGGTCATGACACCGATGCCTGTGACCACTACGCGTCGCTCACTCATGGAAACAGTCTAGTGTATGTACGACAAAGGGACAATCCCGACTTTCATCGGCATTGCCCCTTGGGAATACGCGGTCCGGCTTACTTGTTGACTCGCTCCTCGATGTAGCGGATGACGTCGCCGACGGTCTGGAGCTTCTCGGCGTCTTCATCGGGGATTTCCGCGCCAAACTCTTCCTCGAACGACATCACCAGCTCGACGGTATCAAGCGAGTCGGCGCCCAGGTCTTCGAGGAAGGAGGCCTCGGCGGTGACCTGATCTGGGTTCACGCCCAGTTGCTCGACAATGATCTCTTTTACTTTCTTCTCAATTTCTTGGGATGTCATAGTTGGGTTATCTGCTCCTTCTTTCTGTTGCGCTGGCTTTAGTGAAATCCAGATTCTTTGTCAACCTGCAAAATACAGATTTTCCGCGAGGGGAAATCTCTCATCGGGTGACGGTTCGCAGCCGGTTCGAACACCTGGTCCGGTCACCGAAGTGGAAGCGATTCTGAGAATGGCTCACGAGGCGATTTGCATTGTTGAGGTCGAATCGTCTCCAAAATCCGGCGATTTGAAACTGAAATCGCCCGGGCGTTACAATATTGGCCACCCGAACCGACCCGACGCGTCCCGCAGAGAGCAGGGCATACCGGCTGCTTGAATAGAATGTGGGGCATAACCTCATATGGAGAAACCACATTTGGCCAACCGCAAGCGAGGAGTTGCGTCGCGGCACCGCCGTCTCGCCTCACGGGCGGGGTTCAACCTCATCGAGGTCAGCATCGCGACGCTCGTCATCGGCATCCTGGTCGCCTCGATCCTGACCACCGTGACGCACGGGTTCGGCATTCTGTCCCGGTCGCGCGAGACGTTGCGAGGAAACCAGATTCTGCAGCAGGAACTCGAAACCATCCGCACCTACACGTGGACGCAGATGACCAACAGCGCCAATTTCACCAACTCCTCCGTCTCGGACCGCGGGGTGATCTATTTCGTCACCAAGAGCGTGGTGCCGTACACCAACTCGACCGGTTACGGGCTTACGAATATGCGGAAAGTCACCGTCTCAATCCTCTGGACCAATATGACCGGCGATCCGATCACCAAGAGCATGACCACACTTGTGTCGCAAGGAGGGCTGAATGACTACATTTACTAGAGCTCATTCCCAAGCCCCCCGGCATGGCCGGCAACCCATCGGGCTGCCAGCCCTACAAGCACAGCAGCGGCTTTGTAGGGCGCGAAGCCCGCAGGGTTTCGCGTCGAGACGCTTTCCCACAGGTCACAGTTCCGCGTTCACCCTGATCGAAGCGCTGGTTGCGACCGCGCTGGCGAGCATCGTCACCATCGCGCTGCTGGCCAGTTACTCGATGACCACGCGCGGTTTCTCGGCGGCCGGCAACTATTCCGACATGGAACGCGAGGCGCGTCTCACGATGGATAACCTCACCCGCGACCTGCGCCAGGCCACCGGCTTGACCGCGTTCGCATCGAGCGACATCACCATCGCGGTGGCCACCAATTTCTCCACGGCGGGTGCGGTGACCGGCGCCAAGACCGTCCGCTACTACCGTGGTTCGGGCGCGAACACGAACTACCTCTACCGGGCGGATGGCAGCATAACGGATCAGCTCGCGTCCAGCGTCAGCAGCATCAATTTCATCGCCTACGACCGCAACCTGTCCACCAACGGCATTCTTCCTTCGGACACCAAGTTGGTGCAGGTGGACCTCACGCTGCGCAAGTACACGATAGACAACCCGAACACGGAGCAGATCCTTTCCGCGCGGGTGGTGTTGCGAAACAAGTTGCTGCCCTGAGTACCATGATTCGGCTCCGTCCCAACCTCAGCCAGGCCGGTACGGCGCTCGGCACGACGCTCGTCATGACCGCCGTGATGACGGTGATGGTCGCCGTGTATCTGACCATGATCACCGGCGAGTACCGGTTGGTGGCCCGGTCCAGCGCCTACAACGCGGCCATGCACATCGCCGAAGGTGGAGTCGAGGAGGCATTTGCCCAACTCAACTACGGCAATGGGGCGTGGACGAACAACGGCTGGACGAAAATCAGCGCCGCCAACCGTCCTGACTACCAGAAGACCGTCACGAACTTCTTCTCCGTGAATGGCAGCCTGGTCGAGGGGTCCTACACGGTCCAAGTCTGGAGCAACTCGGCCAAAAACTACAATCCTTACATCATTTGCACCGGCACGGTGAGCGCAGCGGGCACGACTTTCGGGTCCGACACGACCGTCTCGCGGGCGGTCCGCGTGGGCGTACGAAAGGTGGGCTTGTTCCCTTGGGGGCTGGTCTCGAAGACCTTTGTGGACTGCAATGGAAACAGCGTCGTGATCAACAGTTTCGACTCCTCGGATCCGAGCTACTCGAACTACAATTTCGGCCTGGGCTACGGCACCTACACCAACGCCGCGGGCAAGTGGAAGGATAACGGCGATATCTACTCGATCTCCAACACCTTTAACAACATCGGAAACTCCGACGTGTATGGGCATTTCTACACGAGACCGGGCGGCTCAATCTCCTGCGGCCCGAACGGTTTCCTGGCCGGCATCGGTCAGGCGACCAATGGCGTCGTGGACACCCGCCGAGTGTTCACCAACCTGACTCTGACCGTGGACGATGCAGCGCTTCCCGGCGATTTTGCTCCCGTAGCCAGTCTGGGAGCGATCAGCACCTCGTTCACTTTCAACGGCGGCGGGAGCGGGCCGGTCGATTACACGGTGAGCAGCATCAACCTTTCGGGCACCCGCACGCTCACGTTTCAGAACGGCTACACCCGGCTGCACGTGACGGGAAACGTCGCAATCAACAACCAGCTCATCGTGCAATCCGGTGCTGCGGTCGAGATCTATGTGGTTGGATCCACCGACATCGGGGCGGCCATCAACAACGCCCAGCAGGCATCCAGTCTCATGATTTTCAGCCTGAGCAACAATTACGTGAAATGCAATGGCGGAGCCAATTGCGTGCTCGCCATCTATGCCCCCAACTCAGCAATCACGATTAGCGGTGGCGGCTTCTTTGCCGGGGCCATGGTGGGCAAATCTCTTCAGCTCAACGGCAACGTCGAGGTTCATTACGATGAGGCCCTCAAGAAGACGCCCACAAAGAACTATTGGATCAATTCCTGGCAGGAGCTGTAAGCAAGTTCATGGGGTGTAACTATTCCAATCCGGGGAAACACGTTCGTAGTGACGCCGTGAGGCGTTCCGTTCGGAAAACGGCACCACCCGCAGAAACGCCTGGCGGCATCACCACGAGCGGCACGTCCGCTGTGAGAGTGCGGCGAGGCCAGGCCGGCAACTCGTTCTTGATCAGCCTGATACTGACGCTGGCGTTCTCCACCGTCATTTCCTCATTTCTCTACACGCTCAACCAGGAGTACCAGATCACCCATCGTTCGTACTACTACGGCAACGCGCTGTACGTGGCCGAGGCGGGCGTCGAGGAAGCGATCTGCGCGTTGAATTACGCGCCTAACGGCTGGGGCTCGGGAGGATGGGGTACGTTCAACGGCAACACCAATTTCGCCAAGACGGTGACCAACTTCACCTCGGTCACCGGCGGATCGGCTTTGGGCTCGTACAGCGTGCGCATCTTCGGGGCGACCAACCTGAACCCGGTCATCATCTGCACCGGTGTCGTGGACGCGGCCAGCGCCACGATGCAGGGATCGCCCTACACCAACATGGTGCGTGCCGTTCGGGCGGTGCTGGCGAAACGCCCGCTGTTTCAGTGGGCGCTGCTCGCCCAAAACCGCATTGACATGAACGGCAACAACATCCGGGTGGACAGCTTTGACTCAAGCGATCCGAATTACTCGAACTACGACATCGTCAAGGGGTATGGCACCTATGACCCCGCCGAACCCAAGGACAACGGCGACCTCGCATCGAACTCGGGCGTGACGAATTCAATCTCCGTCGGCAACGCCGACATCTTCGGACGGGTCCACACCGGCGAGGGCGGTTCGGTCAGCGTGGGCAACCAGGGATTCGTCGCCGCGCTGGGGCAGCAGACGAATGGCGTGATTGATACGAGTCGCGTATCGCATTCTGTCTCCGTGGACCTCCCGCCTCCCGTGATACCCTCTAATTGGAGTCCCGCCATGAACTTGGGAAACATGACCGGCTCGTGGATCATCAACGGCGGCGGTGCGACTCCGTTCGATCTCAACGCCAGCAGCATCAGCATTGCAAGCACGAGCTATATCAAGTTCAACAGCGGCTATACGCGTCTCTATGTCTCGGGCAGCGTCAGCGTCACTGGCAGTGCGACCATCATCGTCGAGCCGGGAGCGAGAGTGGAGATCTACGTGCGCGGAACAAGCTTGATGGCTGGAGGCGGCATTGTCAACAACGATGGCCGCGCGACGTCATTCCAATTGTACGGCTTGACCTCGAATTCGGTGACCGTGGCTGGCAACGGTCAGTTGACCGCGCTGGTGTATGCGCCTCTGGCGGATGTGAGCTTGAGCGGTGGTGGCGCTTCCGGTCATTTCACGGGTGCTGCCGTCGGCAACAACATCGCAGTCGGCGGCCAGACCCAGTTCCACTACGACGAAGCGCTCGTGCAGAACGGCCCGACCCGCGGCTACTCCGTGATGTCCTGGCAGGAACTGTGACGAGGTCGCGGCCGGGTGCGTTTTGATCTCTGAGCGCCAGGCGGTTGTCGGCGATGCCAACTTGATTTCGATGTTCTCTCACCTCAATGGGTGGCAAATGGGCAGTGGCCTCTATGTTGTATCTCAAGGATTGCATTATGCCAGATCACCCAAACCAGACGCCCAAGCCGGACCCATCTCTTGAAAAGGTCGTTCAGATTTGGAGACAGTTGGCGCAGGAGTATGACGGGCGGGCGGAGTCCTGTATTGGACCCGCCTGCGAATTCTGGAAGGCGCGGGCGGATGAAATCCGCGCCATCCTGAAGGATCTCGGACACCCGCTGTAGCCTCGGCCTAGCCCGGATATTTCACAAGCAGGCCGCACGTTGTCTCCCAATTCTCATTCACACCCCACTTCAGTGGGGTGGTCAGCAGCTACAAGACACTGCGAACCGCTTCAGCG
>CAZOTB010000235.1:0-7232 GCA_964582645.1 uncultured Verrucomicrobiota bacterium
CGGTTGTATGTGTTGAAACAAGCTGAAGCTTGAACTCCGAACGTAACCCTCATGAAGCTCGCGCTTGGAGTTCAAACTTCAGCTTGTCGGAGTACAAACAGCCAAGGGATGCGCCCCAAAGGGCCGGGCATCAGCAAAGAGCGTTGACGAATTGCGCTTCAGCATTTACCAATCACCGCACATGCACGCAGTTCTAGCACTCGAAGACGGCACGGTTTTCCATGGCGAGGCGTTCGGCGGACGCGGCACCCAGTGCGGCGAGGCCGTGTTCAACACCTCGATGACGGGGTATCAGGAAATCCTGACCGACCCGTCGTACAAAGGCCAGATCGTGGCGATGACCTGTCCGCAGATCGGCAACTACGGCATCAACTCGCTCGACGTCGAATCATGGCGGCCGCACGCCGCGGGGTTTGTCGTGCGCGAACTCAGCCCCGTCGTCAGTAATTGGCGCGCAGAGTTGAGCCTCGACGAGTATCTCAAGAAGAACAACATCCCCGGCATGGAAGGCGTGGATACCCGGGCGTTGACGAAAATCCTGCGCACGCGCGGCGCGATGAAGGCGGTGATTTCGACCGAGGGCATCAGCGACAAGGAAGCGGTGCAGCGGGCGAAGGAATGGCGCGGGTTGATCGGGGTGGATTACGTGAAAGAGGTCACGCACAAAGAGGCGTTCGCGTGGGATCCCGACGACAAGCAGAGCGCCAACTGGCGGATCGAGCGCGGCAAGGACGGCAAGATCACCTATACAGACAAGCTGCCCAAGGCGGATTGTCCGATCGTCGCGTTTGATTACGGCATCAAGTACAACATCCTGCGCCGGCTCCGGCAGCGCGGCTTCAAGGTGCAGGTGCTGCCCGCGACGGCGACGGCGAAGGACGCGCTGAAGCACAAACCGCACGGCGTGTTTCTCTCAAACGGCCCCGGCGATCCCGCGGCGTTGGACTACGCCTGCAACACCGTGCGCGACCTGCTCGATACCGGCATCCCGATCTTCGGCATCTGTCTCGGACATCAGATTCTCGGGCGGGCCTTTGGTGGCGAGACGTTCAAGCTCAAGTTCGGTCATCGCGGCGGCAATCAACCCGTGCTCGACAGCAAGACCGGCAAGGTTGCGATCACGTCACAGAACCACGGCTTTGCGGTTGATCCGAAGACGCTGCCAAAGGACGTCGAGGTGACGCAGATCAACCTGAACGACAAGACCGTCGAGGGGTTTCGCCACAAGAAGAAGCCGGTCTTTTGCGTGCAATATCACCCCGAGGCTTCGCCCGGACCGCACGATGCCGGGTATTTGTTTGATGATTTCCGCGAGATGATTCGCCGGGAACGGGGCGAGAAGCGAAAGTAGGCCGTAGCCGCGAGCGGAAGCGAGTGGCAATTCCGTCCACTCGCTTCCGCTCGCGGCTATTTCGCAGACTCCTCTTCCTCGTCCTCCTCGCGGCGCGACGCCAGCGCGCGGAATGGCAACACAAGCGTTTCGAGAAAATCCACCGACATCTTTATCGCGCCGCGGAAATGCAGTCCATCGGTGACCGGCTTGTAGCCGAGTTCGTTCATCAATGCCCGGTTACGGAACTCGAGCGCTTCGATCTCGAAGGGCGGCAATTCGGTTTGCCACGCATTGATCCGCTGGGTGGTGACGGGTCGGACCGTGTTCCCGTGTTTGAGCATCCGTTTCTCAGGAACGAGCCCTCGCGCGGCGTTGGCCTCGTGGAAATTGAGCATCCGAAGATCGAACGGCACCCCCAGAAACTCGCACACCCGCGTCAGCGTGGCCTCCGTCTCGGTGACGAGGTCTTCGTAGCGGATCGTGAGGAACTGCGTCGGCCTCTCGTGCTTGCGGATCTCTTTTATCGCCACCTGCCATTTCTGCGTGGCGCGGGAAATCTTGCCCAGCGGACGCTTGTGCGTGGTGATGGCGACGTTCTTCATCGAGAGATACACGGCCCGTACGTCCCTGAGGATGTGGATGATCTTCGCATTGGGGAAAACCGAAAGAATCGTCGGGATATGTCGCCGGTAGCCGGGATTCTTGTCGCCCCACATTGTCGCGCCCGGCCAGGTCCGTTCCATGTAGGTGCGATAGACCGTCGCGACGGCATCGGCGAACGACAGCGGCGCGGCGCCAAGAAGTTTCTCGCCAAGAGCTTCCCGCTCCAGCCCCCATTCCCGGAGCTTCCGGTCGTCGTACAGGCGGGCGATGAATTTCTCCAACGCCGGTCTGTCCATCGCGGGCGCGTTGCCGAACACTGCATGGAGCTTGACGAGAAAGCGGCTCTCTGGCGGGATGCAGAGGTCGGGGTGCGCGGTGAGCATCAGGCGCAGAAGCGTCGAGCCGGAGCGCGGCGAGCTGACGATGAAAAACGGCGCGGGTGTCGTGGTGTTCGGTTGCAAATCGAGCCCATCGTAGAGAATCCGCCGCCCGCGAATCCACAACAATCTTATGCCCGAAGGAATTGAGAGCGGTTATCACCTGGTGCTGGCGGCGCTGGCGATCCTGTTCATCGGCATCTCGAAAGCGGGCTTCGGCGGCGGGGTGGGTATCCTCGTCACGCCGGTGGTGGCGCTCGTGTTTCCGCCCAGCGAGGCCATCGGGATCATCCTGCCGTTGTTGATGGCGGGCGACGCGTTCTCACTCTACTTCTACTGGGGCAAATGGGAGAAAGCCAACGTGCGCTATCTCATCCCGGGGACGTTCGTGGGAATCGTGTGCGGCATCGGGCTGATTGGAATTCTCTCGGACCGCTATCTCGGACAGGCCATCGGCGTGATCTGCTGCGTGTTCGTGGCGTTCCAATGGGTCCGGGAATACCTCCACAACGACACCACGAGCTACAAACCGAAACAATGGCACGGCAACATCTGCGGGCTCTTTGCGGGCGTAACCTCGACCATCGCCCACGCCGCAGGGCCGGTGGTTTCGATCTTCCTGATAACGCAAAAACTCGACAAGGAAATCTTCGTGGGCACAACCGTGCTGGTGTTCGCCATCATCAACTGGCTGAAGACGCCGTTCTTCGTCGCGAAGGGGTTGATTCACGGGCACACTTTGTTGATGGACCTGTATTTCCTGCCGCTGATCCCGGTCGGCGTCTGGCTGGGCGTGTGGATGAACCGGCGCATTTCGGCCCGGCAGTTCACGCACGTGATCTATGTGATTGTCCTGCTGACCGGGATCGAATTGGTGAGCGGGAAGAGTGTCGTCCGATGGTTGCTTTCGCGGTAGGCATCACTCTTCCGCGCCCGCTGGCATGAGGTGGCCGAAACGTTGCTTCATCGCCGACCAATGGTCGCCTCTGCTCGGGACGCTGAGAATCTTGAACGCGGGCAGCAAGATTCCAGTCAGCGCGCCGCCGCGACTGCAACTGGTGTCAATCCCGTAGAAGCGGCCGGGAATCACCACGGGTTGATGGTTGCGGCCGTAATCCTGGTGCCCGACGATCAACGGCTTCTGTCCGTCGTGCATCTCATACCA
The DNA here is from genome assembly GCA_964582645.1 of uncultured Verrucomicrobiota bacterium. Classification (GTDB taxonomy): domain Bacteria; phylum Verrucomicrobiota; class Verrucomicrobiia; order Palsa-1439; family CAZOTB01; genus CAZOTB01. The sequence continues at coordinate 3,479 of CAZOTB010000235.1, forward strand.
ATGCCGGGCCTTGTCGCTGCACCGGCGATGCAGTCGCTTGCTGCCGCCGAGCGAACCGGCAAGAACCACCTCCTGCTGCTGGTCCAGCGGCAGGCCGGGTTCGAGATAACCATGAACGAGAGTCGCCTCCGGTAGATCCACGAAGTACGGGAACGCCTCCATCTGCGCCACGGCAGCCGGATAGGCGTCCGCCCATTGTGTGCGACTGATCACTTGGGAAAGCGACGGTTTGATCTCGCCCCGGAACGCCCGGATGTGCTTGCGCTCGTGATTCCCCATCAAACTCCGTGCCTTTGGATGCGTTCGGAAGAACTCCAGCACCTTCGGACTATCGGGGCCGCGGTCCACGATGTCGCCGAGCGCAATGATCTCCTCGTCACACGACAGCGCCGCCCGATCGAGCAGTTCCTGCAACTCGTCGTAGCAGCCGTGGATGTCGCCAATGATAAGCCGATTCATTTCCCGCTATCCCGTTCTGGTCGTGAATGCGCAACGAAACAATTGGCAATGAGTTTCGTCGAGACGGAAATGCGTCATAACGAGGATCGTGCAACCGGCAGGCAGGCGCCTCGATGTTTTCAATCGATCCAGAGTACCTGATCAGAGATTCCGATTGGGTTATTTGGTCAGCGTGGGAGGCCGTCTCTGACGGACGAATTCGGTGCAGGCCAAGGAATAACACGGTCGCCCGACGGAGTCGGCCTTCCACATTCACAGCGGCAAACCACACCAACGACGCGAGCAGCGAGCGAGCCTATTCCTCTTCCCGCTCCTCTTCGTCGCCGCCTTCCTTGGCGAGTTGCTCCTCCTCGGCATCATCCCACTCGGCAGGTTTCCATTTCAGGATTTCCTCCAGTTCGTTGTAGATGTGAATCGAACGCGCGGAGAAATACCGATCCGAGTTTTTGGCCTGCAATTCTTCCTCCATGTCCAACTCATCCACGTCGTGGACGTAGTGGTGTGTGTCATTCAGGAACTTGATCCGGGCGGCGGCCAGTTGATCCAGAAACTCGGGGTATGCGTCCGTCTCATCCTCGAAGAGATCCGGCAGCGCATACAACCTTGCGCCTTCGTCGTCGCCCACCGCCTGATTGCTCGCGACAAGCCTTACTCGTCCATCGGGCAACTCCGCGGAGGCCTCGAACAGGTGAAACGAGCGGGCGAACAGTTCGGGATCGAGACCGTAGGCTTCGTACTTGGTCAACTGCTCGTGCAACCAGGCGACCTGCCTGGGATCGAGCAGGCTCAACGACTCCTGACCCCAGTTCACTTCGTCGCTGGTTTCCTCCACCCACCAGTTCTCATCGTGGCCGAGTCGCGCCACGATCCATCTCAGTTTCGGTTTCATCATGCCCTGCCGGCAACCTAAGCGGGCGCATTCGGCTTGGCAACCGAAAATCGGTGAACCACCACCGCGCACGTTGCGTAGAGCACTGCGAACACTGCGAAGCAGACCCGGAAATTCTGGAACAGCGCGCCGAGGTACTGCGAAACCACAATGACAACCCCGATGCCGAAGTTCCCCCAGAGGTGGAGACTGCCAAAGGCCAGATGGCGCCGCTCCGCCGGGATCGAATCGCCGATCAAAGCCGAGGTCGCCACGGGAGCGATGCCCACCACGCCCCCGAGTGTGAACGACGCGAGAAACAACGCCACTTCGTGCACAATGAGGCTCGCCGCGATCAACCCCAGCGCTGCAGCGGCAAAGCCGGACACCATCACGGGCGTGCGACCCCAGCGATCGCAGAACCATCCGCCGCACAAACTGCACAGCAGACGACCGATGTAGAACCCGAGAGTCACGTATCCCACGATGGCGAGCCCGTTCGGGAAGCTGCGTTCCACGTGGCCCGTCATCGCGCTCAACGTCAGCCCGAATCCCACCGACGACACCACCAGTACACATGCCAGCGCGACGATGCGCCGATCGCGATACATTGCCAGCACCGCACCGAGGGCGGGCGTCGAGACCTGCTGCCGCACGCGTGGCAGGAACAGGATGATGCATTCGCCGACGAAGTAGAGGCCGAACGCGGTCCAGAGCCACGTTTCCCAGCCGAAGTGATTCCGCACCAACGCGAGCACGTACACGCCGAGCATCTGTCCGGCATGCACGCAGGCATAAAAGAACCCGGAGGCCCGCCCGTAGTGGCTCGCATCGCTGGTGGCGAGGAGGTTCGTGGGCCCGGCAATCCAGATCGCCGCGGCACCCCATCCCCACACGATGGCCGCCACCAGCGCCACCGTGTAATCCTTGCTGAAAAGCAGAACAAGCGGGAATGCAACGTACGGCACAAATCCAAGCACGAGAGACCCGTAAAATCCGAGTCGCGCGATCGTGTAGCTGCCGACCACACGCCAGCACATCGCCGAGAAATAGACGCTGCCGAGAATCCAGGAGCATTGCGCCGCGCTGCGTCCCGTGGCCTGGACGAGGTACGGGATGAGGAGTTGTTGCAAGCCCGCCGCACAGAACATGAAGAAGTATGCGCTCGATAGAATGAGGAGCGACCGCGAAAACATGACGGGCACGCTAACGGAGAACAGAGAGGCTGTCCATCCCGGCTGCGGGGCGGTGGTGTTTCAGTGTGAAAACCGGAGCCGGTAACGCCGACGATCAGGCGCGCTGTGGAGCGTCTCCTGCACCTTCTTGTTGGCCATCGGCTTTGAATCCTTCGTGGAAAGTGACCGTGCCCTGCGGAGTATGTCCGTCGAACGACAGAGCGAGGAATACCTCCTGACGCACTCCCTCGTGCACAAGACCCGGCATCTTCTTGAACCCAAATCTGCTGTAGTACTCCGGATGCCCCACGAGACAGCACCCTCGAGCATTCAGATCCTTCAGCCGAGAAAGCCCTTCCCGTATCAGCGCTCTGCCAATCCCCTGTCGCTGGCACTCCGGCAACACCGACACAGGTCCAAGGCCATACCAGTTTCGGGTGCCGTCCGAAATCGTTACGGGGGAAAAGGCGACGTGCCCCACCACACGACCATTCCACTCCGCCACGAGCGAGACGGTGAGAGCACGGGCGTCGCGCAGCGCAGCAATGATGAATTGCTCTGTGTGGTTGCGGATCGCCAGGGTCTTGAACGCCGCGATCGTCACCTCGGTAATCACGCCGACATCGGTGGCCGTCTCGTTCCTGATATGAACCTGTGGATTCATGGGGCGCCTGTTGCTCTTCTTGCTGGCCAACGTCCAAGGTGAGCGACTGCCGGCGGCGATAGCGGATGATCGTTCGCTCGTCAGACCCGCAGCGAGCCGCGGAACGCCCTGGCGCCATAATAAGACTGCGCACCGTTGTGACCCACGAAGACGCGGCCGTAACGGCGTTCACCATAGAGCGCGCCACCGAGCTTTCTGATATGAGCAGGCGCTTTCACCCAGCTCGACGTCTTCGTATCGAACTCTCCCAGTTTCTGCAGTTCTTGGTATTCCTCTTCCGTTAGAAGCTCAATGCCCATGGCCGCAGCCATATCCATCGCGGTAGTTTTGGGTCTATGTTCTTTCCGAGACTCCCACCCTTCCCGGTCGTAACAAACACTGGTGCGGTCTTTAGGAGTTTCCGCCGAACAATCAACGAAGATGTATTCTCCCGTCTTCTTATCAAGACCCGCAACATCCGGCTCACCGCCCGTTCTTTCCATTTCGTGAAGCGACCACAGCTTTGCAGGATTCGCTTCCAGCCTGGCTTGCACTTTGGCCCACTCAAGCCCTTTATGGCGGTTCATGTGTTTCTCAAAACGGGCCTTC
>CAZOTB010000236.1:0-7013 GCA_964582645.1 uncultured Verrucomicrobiota bacterium
AGTCGAAGGTACGATTCTGACGGTGCTGCCCAACACGATGTTCAAGGTCCAGTTGGACAACAAGCACCAGGTCCTCGCGCACGTTTCCGGCAAGATGCGGCAGCGGTTCATCCGCATGACCGCGGGCGACCGGGTGAAGATGGAGATGTCACCCTATGACCTCGGCAAGGCCAGAATTGTCTGGCGGTTGAGCTAAACCGGGAAGGGAACGTCCATGCCATTCAGCAAACTCGGTCTTGCGCCCAAGGTGCTCGAAGGGGTCCGCGCCGCGGGTTACACCGATCCCACGGCCATCCAACTGCGCGCCATCCCGCTGCTGCTCTCGGGCCGCGATCTCGTCGGCTGCGCGCAGACAGGAACCGGCAAGACTGCCGCGTTCGCCCTGCCGCTGCTCTCGCGGCTCGGCGCCCACGGTCCCGCCACCCGCGCCCTCGTGCTCGAACCCACGCGCGAACTGGCCGCCCAGGTCGAGACCGCCATTCGCGATTACGGGCGGTTCACTGATTTGCGCACCGCCGTCCTCTTCGGCGGGACCGGCTACGGCAAGCAGGATCAACAGCTCCGGCAGGGAGTGGACATCATCGTCGCCACGCCGGGCCGCCTGCTCGACCAGATTCAACGTGGCCTGGCCCGGCTCAATCAGATTGAGATTCTCGTGCTCGACGAAGCGGATCGCATGCTCGACATGGGATTCCTGCCCGACGTGCGCCGGATCCTCGAACGCTGCCCGCGGACCCGGCAGACCATGTTGTTCTCCGCCACCATCCCCCCGGAGATCGAGAGCCTGTGCCGATGGGCGTTGAAGAATCCCGAGACAATTGAAATTGGTCAGCGACGCTCGCCCGCGGAGACGGTAACCCACGCGCTCTATCCGGTGGCAAGCGACCAGAAGCAGGAGTTGTTGCTCGAACTCCTCAAACGCACTGATTTCGATCAGGTCTTGATTTTCTGCCGCACCAAACACGGTGCCGACCGCGTTGCACGCATGCTGGGACAGCAGGGACACGCCGTCGCGGTGCTCCACTCGAACCGGACCCAGCGCGAGCGCGAACAGGCGCTTAATGGCTTCCGCAACGGACGCTACGAGGTCATGGTCGCGACCGACATCGCTTCGCGCGGCATTGATGTCGAGCAAATCAGCCACGTGATCAATTACGACGTGCCGCATCATCCCGAGGACTACGTCCACCGCATCGGTCGCACTGGACGCGCGCAAGCCGTGGGCGATGCGTTCACGATCGTGATTGCCGAAGACTTCAAGGAGGTCGCCGCAATCGAGCGGTTCGTCGGCCAGAGCATCCCGCGCGTGAAACTCGAGGGCTTTCCGTACAAATACACGCGCATCCTCGATCCCAAGGCGCCGCCCATTTCATTCAAAGGCCGCGGCGGCTCTGGCGGCTTCTTCCGTCGGGGGCACCGGTAGGTTGATTGGTGCTGAGCAGCTCTGTCGCTTCAGACCGGGCGCCAGCGTTCGTAGTTCAAGCTTTAGCTTGCGCTTTGGAACGCACGCTCGCAAAAGTGCGGTACTTTCTTACCGAACACCTTGCGGCGAACTTCGCTCTGTGGACAACGTTTCTTGACGGACTCAGAGCAGTCGCTACAGTTCCGGCATTGCATCTCCCATGAAGAAACACAACCACGTTCTGGTGGTCGGCTCCATCGCACTCGACACGGTGCAGACGCCCGTCGAGGCGCATGCCGATCTGCTTGGCGGTTCGGCGTCGTATGCCTCGCTGGGCGCGAGCTTCTTTTCGCCCGTCAATCTCGTCGGGATCGTGGGGAAGGATTTTCCAAACCAGCACATCGACTTGTTCCGCCGTCGCAACATCAACCTCGACGGCCTCCAGATCGCCGACGGCAAGACATTCCGCTGGTCGGGAGTGTACGAGTGGGATCTCAACACCCGCCGCACGCTCTCCGTCTCGCTGAATGTCTTCGAGATGTTCAAGCCGGCGCTGCCGGAGTCGTTCCGCGACAGCGAATACGTCCTCCTCGGCAATATCTCGCCCTCGCTCCAGCATCACGTGCTCGATCAGGCGCGCAAGCCCCGGTTCGTGCTGTGCGACACGATGGATCTCTGGATCGAAACCGAGCGCAAGCCCCTCATGGAATTGCTCCGTCGCGTGGACGCCATCACGCTCAACGACAGCGAAGCGCGGCAGTTGACCAACGAAACGAGTCTGATTCGCGCCGGGCAGAAGATTCTTTCGTTCGGCCCGCGCTACGTGATCATCAAGAAAGGCGAACACGGCTGTTTGTTGTTCGCGAACAATCATTTCTTCAGCGCCCCCGCCTATCCGCTGGAAGACATCCACGATCCGACCGGCGCGGGCGATTGTTTTGCAGGCGCGTTGCTCGGGTATCTCGCCAAGATGGACGAAATCACCCCCGAGACGCTCCGGCGCGCGATCATCTACGGCAGCGTCGTCGCCTCCTATAACGTCGAGGCCTTCAGCGTCCGCCGTCTGGTGAAACTGACGCCCGAGGAAATCGAGGGGCGCTACCTGGTGTTCAAGGACATCAGCAAGTTTGAGTTTTGAACGGGTGACGATGTGACGTCTTTCGCAGGAATCCCTCTTGCTTTGCCGCGCGGCCGGGGCTAGATGTGGCGCGTGCAACAAGGCGAACAATCGCCTCAATCATCAAGGAATTCTATGAAACGTTCACTTCATATACTGCTTTTCTGCTTGCTCTTTGCCGGCCTCGTCACCCATGCCCCGGCGGGATCCCGTCGTCTCCTGCTCAAGGTCTCGGGCGAACTGTTCGGCGTGACCGACACCGAGGGCAATCCCACCAAGTTCAAGGTGGATAACTCGTTCTTCAAGCAGGGGTTCGCGGGCGCGAGTTTCATCATCGAGCTCGGCGACGATGTCACCGACACCAACATTCTCATTATGGTCGTGGACCCGCAAGGGAACCCCGTCCGCGAGTGGTTCGACTTCGACATGGTCACCCGAGTGGATGTGAGCGAGACCCGGAAACGATTCTTCGCCACCGGCTTGGGCGTCGAGGGGGTGGACGATCCCGTGCTCGGTGCCGTGGATTTTTCCGACGCGGTTCTCTCTGGCACGGTTGAGTTCACCACCAACGGACTCCCGCGCCTCGTCACTGCCGAGCTCAATTGCATCGGCGACGCCGACGGGACCGACATCATCCTCAAAGGCAAGGCCAACGGCAACAATCCGTTCATCGCCGCGCCGACCAACTTCAACAAGTCCGCCACTTCCTCCCCCTGACCGATTTTCGGTGATCGGAGGTGACACCGCGAACGAACCGATTCCGATGCTCCGACGATCTGAGGGGGCAGTTTGAACCGCCAACGAAAGGTGACCATGAGCAAGAAAGCAACATTCCGTTTCAGTCCCGCATCGTTCATTCCGTTCCGGGACCTGAAGGCGATCGCGCGCGTGCGGGCGATCAAGAAGAAGGACATGACCAAACACTGGAATCCCGAGTTCCGCATCAAGATCCTTCCCGACGCAGACATCGGGTACCTCTGGATCATGGACATGTTCCACCGGATCAAGACCGCCATGGATGCGGGCCGGCAGTTCGTCATGATCGCGCCGAATCCGTGGCCCGATTACGCCAAGGTCGCGCACCTGATCAACAAGTTCCGCGTCAACTGTCGCAAGCTCATCACGTTCAACATGGACGAGTACGCCAACGAACACGGCGAGATCGCGCCCGAAAGCTGGCCGCTCGGGTTCGGACATTCGTTCAAGCGGTTCTTCTATTACCAGATCGATCCGAAGCTGCGTCCGCCCGAGAAACAAATCCATCTGCTCTCGGACAAAACCATCCAGGACTACGGCAAGATGCTCGCCGATCTCGGTGGCGCCGACATCTGTTACAGCGGACCGGGCTGGACGGGCCACATCGCGTTCGTCGAGCCGGACGCGCCGGAGTTTGCCGGCAGCCTCGAAGAATGGAAGAAGATGGGGCCGCGCGTGTGTACGCTCAACCCGCTGACCATCGCGCAGAACTCGATGCACGGATGTTTCGGCGCAAGTGGAGATCTGTGCGCGGTACCGCCCAAGGCTGCGACCATTGGCCCGGCGGAGGTCATCGGATCGAAGAACCGGCTCGATATGCACGCCATCACGGTCGGCGGTTCGTTCAACTCGTGGCAGCGGCTCACCACCCGGCTGTGTCTTCACGGCCCGGTCACGCCGCGCATCCCGGGTTCGCTCTTGCAAACGTTGCGCACGGAGGTGTGGGTTTCGGAAACCGCCGCCGCGGATATCAAGACGAGATGGGATGTGGGATATTAGACGCTGAATTTGAAGCGTAGTGCAAGACGCTCGAACTGCTTGCGTTTGGAGTTCAAGCTTTAGCTTGTCTGCTGAGCGCCTCATGAAACAAGCTGAAGCTTGAACTCCAAACGAAAGCTACTGACACGTTGAAAATGTAATAGGACAAATCATCATGAAAACGAACTGGGCACACGTTGATCTGAACAAAGTGCCGCACATCCCCGTGCCGCCGCCGGGGCCGAAATCCAAGCACTGGCACGACCGCTGTACGAAGCTGTTCAAGGGACTCTCGGGCCAGGTCAAACTGTTCCCTGTCACGTTCGAATCCGGCTACGGCTGCGTGCTCGTGGACGCCGACGGCAACCAGTACATTGATTTCTCGTCGGGCATTTACGTCACCACGCTCGGCCATTGCCACCCGAAGATCAGCGAGGCGGTCGCCAAGTATGCGAAGACGCTGATGAACGCGCACGATTTCACCTCGCCGATCAAGACTCTTCTGCTGGAAAAACTCGCCGAGGTGTTGCCCGGCGACCTCAACGGCTTCCAGTTCTACGATTGCGGCACGGCCGCCGTGGAGGCCGGCATGCGCGTGTTGCGCGCGGCGACGGGCAAAAACGAGATGCTCTCCTGCTTCTACGATTTCCACGGCAAAACCTACGGCGCGGTGTCGCTGGCGGAGATCCGTTCCCCCGTGTACGGACGCGTCCGTGCGCCCGGAGCGCACCTTGTGCCGCGACCCAACCCCTACCGTCCGGTTTGGACCAAATCCGACGGCACGATTGATACCGACGCCTATCTCCATTTCTACGCCGAGTACATCGAGCACGCGACGGTCAACGACGTGGCCGGGTTCGTCCTCGAACCGATCCAGGGCTGGGGCGGTTCGGTGATGCCGCCCGACGATTTCTTCCCGAAACTCCGCAAGTTCTGCGACGAACGCAAGATGCTGCTCATGGCCGACGAGGTCCTCACGAGCTGGGCGCGCACGGGGAAGTGGCTATGCATGGAACACTGGGGCATCGTGCCCGACATCGTGTCCATCGGCAAAGGTTTCGGCAACGGCTTCCCCGTCACGTGCGTCGCCGTGCGCGAGCCATTCAAGGAATCCTTCGAGAAAATCTCCGCATCATCGAGCTACGGTGGCAACCCGATGGCGTGCGCCGCCGCGCTGGCGTCCACCGAGGTCATCGAGGAGGAAAACCTGCTCGCACGCTCGCAGCATCTCGGCGAGCTGGCGTTGAAGCGCATGAAGAAAATGATGGCCGAACACAAGATTATCGGCGATGTGCGCGCGAAGGGTTGCCTGATGGGGATTGAGTTGGTGAAAGACCGCAAGACGAAAGAGCCGTTCGACGAAGCCGGCAAGCGCGTCTATCAAAAGGCGTTCCGCAAAGGTCTGGCGTGGATTCCCGCGGGTCACATCCTCCGCATGAGTCCCGCCGTGGTGATGGAGGACGAGGTGTTGCTCAAGGGTCTCGACCTGATTGATGAGGCGATCGGCGAGACGGAGAAGGAGTTGACAAAGTGACAAGTGGCAAGTGTCGAGGGGCAAGTGACAAGTGGCACGCGGCGGAGAAGTCCGAATGAGCACTGAGTATGCTTTGGAAAAGTTTGGGGCGTATCAAAAGGGGCTTGAGTTGTTTGATCTGGTTGTAAAGGACATGGAAGTCCTACAAAGGGATCCGAAATGTTATCGATTGATCTCCCAACAGATTGCGAGTGCGGATTCAATCTGCGCAAACATCGAAGAAGGTTTTGGTCGGCTCAGCCGCGCCGAGTACATCCGCTTCCTCGATTTCGCCCGTGGTTCTGCCAGGGAAACGCAGGGGCGTTACCGAAGGCTGACGCATTGGCTTCCTCCCGAAGTGATCGAGCATCGCGTGAAACTCTGCGGTGAAATTATCGCCGTGCTGACCAAGACAATCATCACATTGAAACAAACACCCACCGTGAGAGAAGATGGCGCCCCCTATTCACTCGACCCTCCGACACTTGACCCCTGACACTTGACCCCTGACACTTGACCCCTGACACTTGACCCCTGACACTTGACCCCTGACACTTGACCCTATGAGCACCATACGTTTCGGCATTATCGGCGGCGGATTGATGGGGCGGGAGTTTGCCAGCGCGGTGGCGCGCTGGGCGCACCTGCTGGACTTCGACGTCCGGCCCGAACTGGTCGCGCTCTGCGACAAAGTCCCGGCGATCTATCCCTGGTATCAGAGCAACTTCCCGACGCTCAAGCAGGTCACCGACGATTACAAAGCGTTGCTCGCCAACCCGCAGGTGGACGCGGTCTATATCGCCGTGCCGCACAACCTGCACCGGGAGTTGTATTGCGCCGCGATTGAGTCGGGCAAACACCTCATGGGCGAGAAACCGTTCGGCATTGATAAGCCCGCCAACGACGCCATTCTCGCGGCGGTTCGCAAGCACCCGCAGACGTTCGTGCGTTGCTCGTCCGAATCGCCCTTCTTTCCCGCGATGCAGAAGATTTGCGACATGATCGAGAAGAACGCGTTCGGGCAGATCATCGAGGTCAACACCGGTTTCCTGCATTCGAGCGACCTCGACCCGAACAAGCCGATCAACTGGAAGCGCATGATCGAGTTCAACGGCGAGTACGGCGTGCTGGGCGACCTCGGCATGCACGCGTTGCACGTGCCGTTCCGCGCGGGGTGGCGGCCACGCAACGTCCGCGCGATCCTGTCCGACATCGTCAAGCAGCGCCCCGACGGCAAGGGCAACGTC
>CAZOTB010000237.1:0-6923 GCA_964582645.1 uncultured Verrucomicrobiota bacterium
GCCAACGCGACCGTGTGCTTCTTGATCACGCTCGGCATCCTGCTGCTGGGCCGGCATCTCAACAAGGTCGCGCTGCAACTGCAGGAGCCGGCCAGTTCGATCATGTATGCAGTGTATTACGCGATTCCGCACCTGGAGTTTTTCGACGTGCGCGACCTGATCATCCACAGTTGGTCGCCGGTGCCGTGGTCGATCTTCCTGCTCGCATCGTTGTACGCCGCCGCCTACGGGGCGTTCTTCCTCGGCTCGGCGTGGCTGCTGTTCCGTCGCAGGGCGCTGAACTGATGGCGATGAACGGCTATGTGTTAACCTTGTTGTTGGCGGCGAGCACGAGTCTCGCAGCGTGCCTGCACAACTGGTTTCTGAACTGGGAAGGCAACCGCAGCGGGTCAGGAAGCATCCTGACGGTGTTGATGGGCGACAGCCGCCGCATCTTCGCCAACCATTTCTTCGCCAAGGCGGATGTCTATTTTCATCGCGGCTACTACCCGAGCATCTTCGACAGCCGCGAGGCGTTCGAGAAAGAGCACGAAGGCGGTGGCGCCGGCATGCACGACCGCGATGCAGAACACTCGCATGAACACGAGGAACAAGAGCATAGCGAGCACAACCACGGGCATTGTGATCACCACGAGCACAATCCAGCCGGCAAAGCGCGCGATTGGATCGAAGCATTCAATCGTCACTTTACCCCCTCCGTTCACACCGAGCTGACGGACGAGTCGGCGGCGCGAGGAACGCACATGGAAGGAGAGATTCTTCCCTGGCTTTGGCTCTCGGCCGAACTCGACCCCCAACACATCGAGACCTACACGGTCGCATCGTTCTGGTTGAGCGAGCATATCGGCAGGACGGACGAAGCAATCCGATTTCTGCGGCAGGGCCTGCGAGAGAATCCGAACAGCTACGAGATCCTCTTCGAACTGGGACGCCTCTACGAAAAGCATCGCAACGAGCACGTCCAAGCCCGCAATGTCTGGGAACTCGGCCTTCGCAAATGGCGCGAGCAGGAGCAGGCGAAATCCCAACCCGATTGGCACTTCTTTGAGAAGTTCACTGCCCACCTTGCACGTCTGGAGGAGAAGGAAGGCAATCTCCGCGCGGCGTTGTCCTACCTGGAGATGCTTCGACCGCACACGCCCGAGCCGCGAGTTATTCAGCAGCAGATTGACGAGTTAAAGCTGAAACTCGGGCAGGTTTCCGCAGCCACAAGCTCGTAACCCTCGCTCACCACTCGCGCTTCCGATTCCCGGCTTTCGCCGACTGGAGCAATTCGGCGATCATCTTGAACTGGTTCGGCGCGGACTCACCCCACGCACCGGTGTGCTCGCGCGACGTCTCGGCGAGACGGCTCTGCAACGACTGGAGCAGCGCGATGGCCGCGTCGTACTCGGCGCCCATCTTCGCGGCGCAATCCGGATCGGATGACGCCTCGAACTGCCGGCCGCGCATCTGGTGCAGCAACGCTCTGAGGTTGTCGCGGTTCAACTCGAGCAGTTGACGTTCGCCGCCGATGAGTTTGTGCCTGGCCTCGGGCAGTTTGGTAATCGCCGTCTCGGTCTGCGTCACAGCCTGTTCGACCAGCGCGATGTGTTTCTGAGCGAACTCTGCGGGCTCGGCCGGCGTGTCGCGGATGTCGTACGCATCCTTGCCGTACCCGTCGTAGGTCAGAGCGTGCACGGACGCTTGCTCGAATGAGAAATAGGTCTGCAACATCGAGCGAGCATGCTCACCGTACCGGGCATGACAAAACTGCGTCGCCAGTGCATCGCGCTTTTGGGTCACGTCCCAGCTCGCACGCGCGAAGGCAAAGGCGTTGAGCGCGTAGGCCCAGTTGCTGAACGCCCCGAAATGCAACGCCTCGATCTGGTCCACGCCCATGGATTTGTACCAAGCGAGATCGGCCACAATCGTGGTCGGGACGGCGACACCCAGGCAACGCCAGAGAATCCAGTCGCAGTAATACTCGAACACGCTCAACCGAGAGCCGAACGCCTGTCGCGCCGCCACGAGCCGGGAGGCATACCATGCGTTGTGCGGGCAACTCGCGTCGCCGATGCCGTGGGCGTAACAGCGCTCCCGTGGCGCGTAGAACGCAAACACGTTGGGTCGAGGCTGCAACGTCTCGGGAAAATCGAGCGTGTCGTGATAGAGAATCATGTCCACGATGGCTGAAGGACGTTCCTGCGCGATGCCATCGGCCACGGCATTGATCGCCCGCAGCATCTGTTCCGTGGGGGAAAGCGCCCGGCAACCGTCGCATTCGCACCAGCTTCCGCCAGTCACATCCTCAGCCCAGAAGTGGAAAAACTGCGCCGAAGGCAGCGCGCGCGCGAATTTCACAGCGTTTTCAGTGATAATCGCGAGCGTCTCCGGATTGTTTGTGCAAAAATTGCCGTCTTGGCGGCGCTGACCGTTCTGGATGCGGAACAACTCGGGTTTCTGGGCGAATAGTTCCAACGGCAAGAACTCGTCGAGAATGTGCCCGCCGGCCTCGACACGGATGGCGCGATGCTCCAGATCAGTCAGCAACGAATTGATCTGCGCCCCGTCCCCTTTGTGCCCGAGGAAGATCGAATTGAGGCGTTGTTTTCCCATCCAGTCCACGACCGCGGAGACTTCTTCCACTGAGTAGGTGACCACCGACAGCCCGCGATATTGAAAGGACGCCTCCGTCTTCCCCGTCAACTGTCGCCACGACGCCGCGCGGAACGAAGTCTGTTCGAACCGCTCCTCTCCCGGCGCGGGAAATCGCCAACCCACCGCTTCGAGCAGGCCGTACGCGCCATAAAGGCAACTGCGCTCATTGGCGCCGATGATTTGCAAGTTGTTCTTGTCCACGCGAAATTCGTACGCATCACGCGTAGCCGGCTCGACGGCCAGTTGGATCGCCTTGAGGTTGTGCAACTGCGGCGTGCGCCCGAGATAGCTGCGCAGTTCGCCAAAGGCGAAATCAATCGTCACATTCGCCTGTCCACGAAACGACAACGTCGGCATTTTTTGGATCGCCATTCTTCTATTCTCCGTTCATTCCCGAAGTACTTGTCGCTGTGTGTCCTCGAAAGACAAGGTTGGAGCATAGTTGCGGAGGGAGGCAAAAATTGCACGTGAAAAAAAGCGGCCACAAAAACGAAAGGCCGGGGATTCCTCCCCGGCCTTGCTACGTTCTATATCAGCCGTGTTTTCAGCCGCCGACTTCGGCGCGCGCTTCCGCCGCCAAAGCGGTGCTCAGATACCGCTCTCCGGTGCTTGGCGCGACGGTGACGATCAGTTTGCCCTTGTTCTCGGGACGTTTCGCGACCTGGATGGCAGCCCAGACGTTGCCGCCGCTGCTGATGCCGCAGAGAATGCCTTCTTCCTTGGCGAGGCGGCGCGCCATCGCGAAAGCATCATCGTTCGTGACACGGATGATTTCGTCCACCAACTCGAGGTTCATCACCCCGGGAACGAACCCGGCGCCGATGCCCTGAATCTTATGCGGGCCGGGCTTGACGGGCTGGCCGCTCTTGGTCTGCGTCATCACGGGTGAATCGGCAGGCTCGACCGCGATGGCCTTGAAACTCGGCTTCTTCTTCTTGATCACCTCGGACACACCGGTGATGGTGCCGCCCGTTCCCACGCCCGCCACCAGAAAGTCCACTTTGCCGTCAGTGTCGTCCCAGATTTCGACGGCGGTAGTCTTGCGATGGATTTCCGGATTGGCCGGGTTGTTGAACTGCTGCGGCATGAAACTGTTCGGCGTCTCTTTGAGCAATGCCTCGGCGCGGCGAATGGCGCCGGGCATGCCTTCGGGGCCGGGCGTGAGCACAATCTCAGACCCGAGCATGCGCAACAGGATGCGTCGTTCCATGCTCATGGTCTCGGGCATGGTGAGGATGAGCCGGTAGCCTTTGGCCGCGCAGACAAATGCCAGCGCGATACCGGTGTTGCCGCTGGTGGGTTCGATGATGACGGTGTCCTTGTTGATCTTGCCGTCGCGTTCAGCGGCTTCGACCATCGAGACGCCAATGCGGTCTTTGACGCTGCTCAGTGGATTGAAGAACTCGCATTTAACATAAACGGTCGCGCCGCATCCTTGCGTCACGCGGTTGAGGCGGACGAGAGGAGTGCGACCGATTGTTTCCGTGATGCTGTTGTAGAGTCTGCCCATAACGTTTCTCCAAAGCTTGAGTTTGCGCTTGTTAGATAGGGTTTCGCACAGCGAAAAGACAAGCTCGAATTTGCCGCGGGGTTCACGAGGTAATCCCGCCGCCGACATGGCTACTGGAAAAAAATGATTCGGGCGGCGCACGCCAAGGAGGTGGGGGTGGGGAACCCCTCTGAAGAACGCGCAACCACCCGAATCAAATTGCTAAAAATTGTCTTGTGCTTACGTTAAATCTGTACTCAAAGCATCGGAATCGATTCGATCACATTCGCAACATGAGTGAACACCTCAACGACACAACTCCTTTATTTCAGCAACATTATATAAGAGAAATTGCCAATCTTGTCCAGTGGATAAATGAAATTTTGTCGCATTACTCAGACAAGGATTGGAACTACAGCCGCATCCGGCTGGTACTCGTAGAGGTGGCTTCCACACAAAGCCCGTACTTGCTGGGATGCGAGTTGATTGACCTGGGCTCATCCCAGGGCAGGCGGGAGTGCAAGGACGTGCAGAATGAGGTCACCTGGGGGGAAAGACACAGTGGCGAACTCGGAATTTTGGAACTGATCAGCCTGCGAGTGAACCGCGCGCTGCTCGAACTTGTCGGGGACAAACTCTACGTCACCGGCGACCCTCCGAAGCGATGTCACCCGGTTCTTCGACTCGTGAAGCGGCAGGATCTCATTGCGGCGAACGTGCAGACCGCCATCTGGTATGAAGTGCAAGAAGTCGCCGGTGAGGAGTTCGAGAACCGGTGAACGCATGCTGCGACGCGCTCGCCGGGCGTTTGCGGATTCTCACTTCGCTTCCCGGATCTGTTTGAGCAGCGCAGTGTTCACTTCATCCCGCGGGAGATTCAAGAGGAGACGCTCGGCTTCCTGGTACCTCTTCAACTGCACATACGCGAACGCGAGATCACGCTGGGCAAGCGAGGAGGGCAACAAGGTCCGCAACGCTCGCTCGTAGGCCCCCGCCGCGCGCGCGTAGTCGCCCAGAACGAGATACGCGCGCCCCGTCAGCACCCAACTCGTCGGCAACCCTTCACCGCGCTGATGCATGCGGTCGGTCTCCGCGAGAATCTGCGGCGCGTTTTGCGGCGTGATGTAGTCGAGATCGGGCGCGAGCGGTTTGATCGCCTTGAATTCGAGCGCGGCAATGATCGGCGCGTGCATGGGAACGCGTCGCAGGTACAGCAGCGCCACTTCCGTCCAACCAACCAACGCCCAGTCCTTGTGCTCGGCCAGCCGGTGCGCGAGCATCTTGGGGCGCGACATGTTGTAGCCATAGTGGACCAGTGCGGCGTTGATGTTGTGCTGCGCGAAAACCTTTTCCCAGAGTGGCTCGCCAAAGTAGATCGGCTCGTAGGTCTCCGTCCAGAACGACTCTTCATACGCCTCGAGCCGCCCATCAATGAAAACTTTTCGTTGTGGCCCGATCCACCACAACATGGGCCCGCCCCATTGCATTTCGTGGAAGAGATTGCCCTGGATTTGGGGCGATTTGAGCACATTGAAGAGTGCCACTGGATAAAAGCCTGAGTGCAATCCGAAGCCGTATTGGTAGGTCGAATCGGTGAGAACTCGACCGCCGAACAGCCAAATAAAGCCAAACAAGAAGGCGAGATGCACCGAACTGGGGCGGAATGTCCGTTCCAACCCGGCAAATCGACCACGCACCCAATTACCCACCGGCTCGGCGTACGCCGCGGTCATGGGAACGGCAAACAACACGAAGAACAGAATGTTGCGCACCGCGCCGAACCCGAGATATGCGAACGCGACGAACGGCAGTGCGTCCGACCAGTCGAGCCTGCGCCAGCGCATCGCCAGCAAGATCAGACCGCAGACCATCAGCGCGTAAAACCAGGGATACAACGACGGCGTCGCACGCGCGTATTCGGCGATGACCTTCATGTAGTATTGGTTCGTGAAAAACTGGAACGGCAGCAACAACACGCGCGGGCCGTTCGGATTGATCAGCCACACGCTCGCCACCGAGAGCGCGAGACCGATCGCCGAGCAGAGCATCAGTTCTTTCAGCGACCTCGGCGGAATGCACTCGCGTTTGGCGAGCCGGTTGGCAATCTCGCCCGCGCAGAACAACCCCAGCAGGATCACCCCATAGACATAGCCCGCGTGTGAGTTCGCCCAAAGCACCAACAGGCCGATGATCAGCCACGGGTTCGGTCTCGCGCCCGCCTTGATGTGGGCGAGGTGCCAGACGAACACTGCGAAGAATAATCCCGAGAACAAATCGGGCCGCATGTTGAATCGAAACCGGGCGGCCATCACGCCCATGGTGAGAAAGAACACCACCCACGCCGCACTGGGACACCGTCGCATTCCCGCCGCCGCCACGAACACGAACATCGCCGTCGCCACAAGCACCGTGGCCACGATGATCGCATGGTAGCCACCGAGTTGATTGAGAGCGTAGATGAGGAGCGTGGGCAGCCACTGGTGAAGCAGCCACGGATGATGCTCATAGGTGTAGCTGAATGTGTTCTCCGAGGGAATCGTCCCCGTCTGCAGAATCAGTTCGCCGGTGCGGATGTGGTAGCCCACGTCCACGTCCGACACCTTGAAGAACGCCGCGTTGACCAGGAACAGGAAGAAGCAGCCGAACAGGAATTGTCGGGAGGCAACGATTTTCAGGGCGCGTTCCACGGGCGGGGATCCATCGCAGAACGGCGAGGGAAAATCAAAAGCCAAAATGGATGGAGCGGGTGAAGGGAATCGAACCCTCATAGCCAGCTTGGAAGGCTGGAGCTTTG
>CAZOTB010000238.1:0-6907 GCA_964582645.1 uncultured Verrucomicrobiota bacterium
AAAGCATCAAATCGGTCAAACGACGCAGGCGGCAACCACTTCGACACGAGCGCCTGCATCGCCTCCCCGCGAGCGTCACTGCTGCGCACCCACGCCTCGACCGTGAGTTGGTCGGTGAGCTTGGGGCATTGAACTGGTTGGTTCATGTTTGCTTCGTGAGCCTGGACTGTTGTCACTGAACGACTGTTTGACCAAGTGTGGTTTGCGCTACTTGCTGTCGGATTTGCGGTGGAAAGTCAACAGCGTTTGCCGCAAGCTCGACTGGCGACGAATCCGACGGTCTGGGATAATCCTCCCAACTGAAGTGAAGCCCAGTTTCACCAGTCCCCTCGAAGCCACGCTGCGCACCATCCTCTCCCGCGGTATGGATCGGTACGGGCGCGCATCCACTCGCCGATCTGGATGTCCATTCTCGACGTGGAAACGCTCGACTCGCCGCGCGATCCATTGCCGCTCGACGAAGGGGCGCGCGTCGAACGTCGCGGACGACGCGCGTTCGGCGGGAGCAATCTGTTTCTCGACCAGGCAATCATCCGGGCAGCATTGCGTTGGAGCAAGATCACGGGCGACGCCCGCTACGAGAACGCGGCGCGGGACTATGCGCGTTCCCACCCGGGCCACTTTGTCGATTCGCAGACGGGCTTGCCGACCAGGCGATTGAATTGCTCTTCACCGGACGCATCTTCCGCGGCCATCCGTCGAAACCGTACTACGAGGCCAAGGACGGCGTCGGTTTCCTTTGCTACGGCTTGCTGCACTTGTACGACGCGCTCAGCCAGA
Organism: uncultured Verrucomicrobiota bacterium; assembly: GCA_964582645.1. Lineage (GTDB taxonomy): Bacteria > Verrucomicrobiota > Verrucomicrobiia > Palsa-1439 > CAZOTB01 > CAZOTB01. The sequence goes on from CAZOTB010000238.1 coordinate 781, forward strand.
CCAAGCCCGATCCCGGCAACCCGTTTTCACTCACCGTATGAAACCTCGAACCCACCGCGGTGCCGTGGTTCAGTTCGATGCGCGTCTCGAAGCCGCGGACAACAATCTGGAACGCTTCGCACGGCGGCTCGGGATTTGTCTCCCGTCCGGGCTTTCGGAATCGGATCGCGTGGGAAGTTCTCGCTCTCGGTCACAACGCAGGCGGCGGCGGGATCTCGACGGGCTGCCGGGTTTCGATGCTGCGGTCAATGGCCTCGCACACGGCCACCGCGTTGCGTCCGTCCAGAATGTTCGGGCGCATCTGCTCGCCTTTACGGACGGCGTCGGCGATGAGCTTGATGATGCGATAATCGCCGCCGCCGTGCCCGCCACCCTCGGTGTTGAAAATCTCGAAGTGCTCGATGGTCGCGGTGCCGCGCTTGCGGTAGCGAACCCAGTTGCGCTCGTCCATCGCGTAGCGGCAGGAGATCGCGCCCTTCTCGCCGACGATGTCGTAGAGCGTCTGGTACTCGGGTGTGAAATACGACTCGGTGTAGCTCACACGTCCGCCGCGCCGGTAATCAATCACCGCGGCGCAGTTGTCGTTCACATCCACTTCCTTCGCGAAGACGCAGAGCGAGTTCTTCACAGGATACGGGATGCCACCGATGGTCGCTTTCGCGCCTTCCCACTGGCACTCCGCCTTGATCTCGCACTCAGGACAATGCAGGTCGTTGGGCTTGTCGCCGCCGAACACGTCGCGCGCGCCCGAGGCGAACACCCGCACCGGCTCGTCGTCCATGAAGAAGTTGCACAGGTCGAGGAAGTGGACGCCCTTGGCCAGCGTCCACGATTTAATCATGTCCTTGCGCCGCGACCTCGTGTGGCGGAACTCCCCGCCGCTGCGGCCGACCATGTCGAAACATTGCACCAGCCGCACGGTGCCGATCCGTCCCTCGCGGATGAGTTCCATCACCTTCTGCGAAACCGCTGCGGTGCGGATCTGCATGTCCACCACGCCGATCTTGCCGGACTTGCGCCAGGCCTCGACCACGCGGTCGGCGTCCGCCGTGGTCTGCGTCATCGGCTTGGCCACCTGCACGTGGAGGCCCGCGTCGAAACAATCCACGGCGTTCTCCGCGTGTTGCGGGTCCCAGGAGTTGATCGTGACGAGGTCGGCGTCGGCGCGTGTGAGCCAGCCTTTCACGTCGGTCACGAACTCGGTGTCCTTCACGGCGTCGCCGAGCAATTCGCGAGTGCGGCGGAGCGATTCCTCGCTCGGGTCCACGATGGCGGTGACGCGGCAGCCGGTGAGTTTGATCCAGCTTTGCAGGACGTGTCGTCCGCGTCCGCCTGCGCCGAGCAGGGCGACCTTGAGTGGCTCGTTCATGGTTTCGATGGTTGCGGCCCCGCCTCTGGCTGTAAAGCCAGAATATTCCGCACTCGCCGCAGCCCGGGCTGCCCGGTCAGATAGAGGTCGCGTCCGTGAAACAGGAACGGCGCGGGTTCGTCCACGGTGCCGTGCGGACGGAACAAGCCGCTCGAGGGGTCGAACGTCACCAGCGCAGAACCCACGAACAGCCAGATGCGTCCGTCCGGTCCCCAACACGGATGCGACGGCGCGCCCTCGAAGGGAATTGGCCTGGTCGTCGTCAGCTTGCCGGCATCGAGATCGAACGTGTACGACTGCCAGCGTCCCTCCGTCATTGCGAACCCGTGGACCAACTGGTTGCTTGCGACGATGGCGCCCGTGGACTTGATGCCGGGAAACGGCGTGTGTTCGGCCATGAGCTTTTTCGTTTTCACGTCCAACACGAACAGCTTCGCCCCGGTCGGCGTCGGAATCTTGCCGGCAGGATCATCCACAACGCGGCTCGAATAAACGATCCGATTCCTGTCGTATGCCGCCGCGAGGCCTGCGCAGTCCTGGACGAGGAACGGCTGACGCAGCGAACCAGGCTTGCCGGCCTGCACGTCCCACCAGCCGATGCCGCCGCCGACGGCTTTGCGTTCGACGTGGCCGCCGAAATAGATGAGGCCGTCCGCGCCGACCGCGCTGGCCACGATGTGGTGCGACGGGCTTTCGTCGTCGAGCCGGGAGAACTGGAACACCATGCGCGGGTTCGACTCGGGCGACTCGATGGGTGGTTTGCGTTTGGTTGGGTCATCGCCGAGCGTCCAGGGCCGGGCGGGATCGTATTCGAGGAATGTGCCCCCGGGGTAGCCCATGAGATAGACCTTGCCGCCCACGGTCTCGATGCACGGTCCGCTCACGGGGAACTTGCCCGGCAACACCTCGAACCGATTCCGCGCCGGGTCGTAGAGGAAACACTCCTGGTAGCGGCGCGTCGTGCCGAGGAGTCGTCCCTTGGGCAACGCATGGAGGCGCTCGATCTTGATCGGCAACGCCCGGATGCGCGCGGTGGCTTTGCGCCAGGCGTTCGTATCGGGGAATTTCCAGAACACGTCGAACCGTCCGTTGGGTTGCATCGTGTCGAGGATCAGGTCGGGCTCGATCCAGTCACGGTGATGCATGTCGAAGCAGCCGACGGACGGATCGGGGGTGGCCTGGCCGTTTTCGAGGCGCAGGCGGGCGGGAACGAAAATGCTGGCGCCCTTGGGAAACGTGACGCCGCGTTCGCTCGAATAGAGTTTACCGCGAATGCGTTCGATGTGGCCGCCACAGGGGAACTCGGTTTTCTGCCGGCTCTCCGTGTCGAAGATGAACCCGCCCGTGGTGGTGGCGCCATAGACGAAGCGTCCGTCGGCGACGAGTTTGGTGGTGGCGCCCACGTCGCACAGCGGCTCGATGGTTTTCGTGTTCGGGTCGTAACGGAAAAGCTGACTGGAGTCCGATGTGGCAAACACGATGAATGCGTCAGCCGGAACCACCGCGAACGCGGTGAGCTTGCTCTGCATGGACTTGAGCGGCGAGACCAACGCCGCATCCGGATCACACAACGCCGATTCCCCTTCGAGCATCTCGCCGTTCCGCAACGGGTACGACACGTTCCGTTCGGTCGCTCCGTCCTGCAGCGTCACCGTGGCGCGCGCGCAGCCGACTCCAGTATGGACCGTGATGTATTTCGCGTCTCGGAGAAGAATCTTCTGCTCACCGCTGCCGGGATCAAGCGCGACGAGAAACCACGGATTCCTTCCCGCCGCGCTATAGACGAACCGTCCATCGGTGGCAATCGAGTGAACGTACCGGGGTCCCTGGATCACCGGCCCCTGCGTGCCGAAATCGCGCCAGCGCTCGGTCTTGGGATCGAACTCGAGCACCCGGCAATCGCCGCTCGCGGTGCCGATGTAGATTTTCTTGTCGGGACTGGTCGTCATCGCGAACGCAATCAACCGCCCGAGATCGGGCCCGCGCACGTACCGGATCGCCATCCGTTCGGGATCGTAAATCCACAGCCCGACCTGGCCGTACTGTCCGAGGTAGTACCTGCCATCCAGCTCGACCATCCGCAGCGGACGATCCGGTGGCCCACTGGCTTCCTTCACCTTGCCGGTGGCGAGGTTGATGATGCGAACCTGGCAATCCATCTCGCGCCGCATCGGATGGAAAAAAAGAAGCTGGTGCGCCTGACCCGCGCGCGAGTACGCCGTGAAGCTCGCCGATTCCATCGTGGTCACCGGCACGCCGAGGTTCTCGACTCGCAAACGCGGAAGCTGGTTTGTGATTTCGGCCGCGGTTGCCAACGCGCCGACCACAAGGAGAAGAAGTACCAGAGCGTGGAGCTTGGCATTCATCGCTGCTGCTTCTATCTCTCCACGTCCCCAACGCCAAGTGCAAACAAGGTTGGCCGGGAATTGCCGGTTGTGATACCTACCCGGTCAACCATGAAACCAGCGCGATCCAGGCCGGAGTGGAAGCGGCTCCGCGACGAGACCACGGGCGCGGCGATCCTGCAATGGACCTCCAGCCGGGCCATGAACCATCATTTCTATTTCACCAACCCGACGCTGTCGCCCGATGGGACACGCGGCTTCTTTGTCTCGTATCGCACGGGGTACCCGAACCTGTTCTCGATCGAACTGGCGAGCGGGGAGTTGACGCAACTCAGCGACCGTGTGGACCTGAACCCGTTCTCACCGTCGCCCTCTCGCACGGCGCCGTGGATCTATGTGTCGGCCCAAAACGCGGTTCGCGCGATCCACACGGAGACCGGGGAAGACCGGGAATTGTGTCGCTTCGAGACGACGAAACTGGGCAATTGCAGCCTGAGCATGGACGGTTCGTTGCTCGCGGTCGGGTTGCGATTCGCCGACCACGGTGAGCTGGCGATCGTCGAGACCGCGACGGGGAAATTCGAAATCGCCGCGCACGCGAAGGAGGTCGGGCACATCCAGTTCTGTCCCCAGAACCCGGACCTGTTGCTGTATTCCGGCACGGTCACGCAACGCATCTGGCTTCATGATCGTCGCACCGGGAAGGATCTGTGGGTGTATCCGCAGAAACCGGACGAGTGGATTGTGCACGAATCGTGGCTGGGCAGGGGCGACGAAATCATCTTCACCCATTGGCCCCGGGCGCTGCGGGCGATCCGACCGGATGGATCCGGGCTGCGGACGGTCGCCTCGGTCAACGCCTGGCACGCGTGCGCCAGCGGCGAGGGCGCGAGCATCGTCTGTGACACCGCCCATCCCGACCGCGGGTTGCTCCTGGTGCGACCCGACACGGGAGAGTATCGCGTGTTGTGCCAACCGCGGGCGACGCAGCGGGGCACCCAGTGGGTATTCGACAAGCCGGCATCCGGGCCCGGGATAGACACTTCGATCCTCCGTTCGGACTCACCCGAAAACGACAAGCCTCCGCACCCGGACGACCCGCCTTCCCCGTACGGTCCGCAATGGTCGCATCCGCATCCGACCTTCACGACGGACGGACGTTCGGTTGTCTTCACGAGCGACCGCGAAGGCTGGAGCCAGGTGTACCAGGTCGAGATTCCGCAGTAGCGCAGGCATCGTGAAACGGAAGCCGGCGCGGCCGGTCTATTGCGTCAGACGGCGGAATCGCCTACGCGCGTGGGGCTTTCCGTCCGCTGCCTTGACTCGTCGGGTTCACGCCGAAGTAATCCTTGTATGCAGCGCTGAAGTCGTTCGGGTAATGGTAGCCGAGCCGGTAGGCAACCTCCTTCACGCTGGTCCGGCGCAACAACTCCCGGGCGCGCTCCATTTTCAAGCGGTGAAAATACGACGCGGGCGATTCCTTTCCCCGTCGCAGAAAGAGCCGGCGCAGCGTCGAGGCCGAGATTTGCAGGTAATCGCAGATGTGCTGCACCGGCTCGACGGCGTGCAAGTGCTGTTGCATCCAACGAGTCGCCACGTCGAACTGTTCCTGCTCCCGCGACTGCCCGGACTTGGGCGTGCGCGAGCGGGCGAGAGTCACATCGAGCGCGATGCGGAGATGGTCGAGCGACAGCGCCGTGTATTCGTCGTCGCGAAACACCTCTTTGCGGCACGCGCTGTGGATCTGTTCGAGGTGCGACAAGTCCTCCGCGCTGGCGCGCCAGTGCAACAATCCCCTGGCCGGCGGCGCGCAACCCGAACACGCCGGCGGACTGCCCCACTGCCAACCCAACACCTCGCAAGACCGGTTGCCCTGATCGCGCAGGCAGTACACGCAGTCGGGATGAATCACCACCACGTCCCGGGGCGCGAGCGGCACTTCCTCCCCGGTCAAGACCAGCGTCGGGGTGCCGGCCCGCACCGCGACGCAGCACCAGTATTTCGCCCGCACGAACGGCGAGGGCTGTCGGCCGTAGAAGCGGCGTCCCCACGTCAGGTAGAACAGCTTGAGCTTCGAGCCGGGGGGGCGCATCCAGTAGAGACGGTCCGGGGGCGGGAAGCTTGCGTTCTGTCCGTGTTCGTCCACACCGGGATGGTAGGGAAATCCGTCACCGGCTGCAAGAACCTACCCGATAGGGCTTCCATTTGCGCCCCGTGTGTGACAAGATGAGAAAGACGATATGGATTGTCGTCAATTTGGGATGCAAATGGAGAGCAACGGTATGTCATGGAGACGCTACGCGGGAATACTCGCGTCTGCTGTGCTATTCACCGCCTCGCTCCACGCCCAGACCACCACCAACCGATGGACCGGTAGCACGGGCGATTGGACCAACACCGCCAATTGGAGCGC
>CAZOTB010000239.1:0-6850 GCA_964582645.1 uncultured Verrucomicrobiota bacterium
TGCCCCTGCCGATGCCTGCGCAGTTGGTTCTGTCCTCACTGACCGGTGAACAACAAAGCGCGCTGGAGGATCTGGTTGATCTCATTGTCGAAGAGGCCTTCCATGCCGGAGGGACGCAGTTCCCGCGCGATCCGGGTTCGTTTCGCCAGCGTGTCGAGTCGGCCCGGACGTCCCTTCAGGCCCACGCTGTCCGGCGTTGCGAGCAGATCGGAGGAATCCTCGAGCAACGGCGTGCGTTCCTCGGAGCGTTGAACGGAGTCCGCGCCAACGCCGGGTTGGCGGATTGCATAGCGGACATGGACCGACAACTGGCGTTTCTGTTCCGTCCCGGCTTCGTGCGCGAGCCGGACACGTGGATGCACTATCCGCGTTACTTCAAAGCGCTCTCCGTCCGACTGGAGCGTCTGCGGGTTGACCCGTCCAAGGACCGTACCAAGTGGGAGTCCATCCGTCCCTTCCAAGAACGCTTCGATCAGAGTTTGGCGCAACTGAGTGGTAAACCGATCCCGCCCGCATTGGGCCGGTTTGCCCGGTTATTGCAGGAATTTCGTGTGGCGCGCTTTGCCCCTGAGGTTGGCGCCGCCGAGAAGGTTTCTCCGCGGCGACTCGAAGCGGCATGGTTGGACGTAGCGAAGCCAGTGAGGCGGGACACCCACTCATAGCTCGTCTTGCTTGTCGGGTGGAGCAGGAGGCACTTTCCCGAGCGCCCTCAGGAATTTCATTCGGTCACCCCGCTTGGCTCTCTCCGCGATGTAGCCTTCCGTCAGCCAAGCCAACATCTTCTCTGCCACGGCCAGCGAGACGAATTGGTCGAGAGAAATCTGTTCCCTCTTTGCCAGTTCCGTTGCCTTTTTCGCGAGCGAATCTGGCAACGTGATGTTGAGGTTCGTCATTTGACATCTCTTCCCTACCGAACGCGCGCAAGAAACTGCCGGGGTGTCAGGATTTCGATTCCGAATGGCTTTTCCAACGCGAGCAAGTCTTTGTCCTTCGAGATGATCACCTTCGCGTCACTTGCCAATGCGCATGCCAGAAACGGGTCGTCGCGCAGGTCCCGGCTTCGTTGCTTGCCGAGAGGAGCAGGCTCATAGACCTTCGCCTTGCGTTCGATCCAGTTCAACCACGGATCGGGATTCACTTCCGGGATCTTCCGGGCGATGCGTTCCGCGATGGCGGTGTACTCCTCAAAGATCGGGACGGTCACGGCGAGATGAAACCGGCGTTTGGCCCACCACACCAGACATTGACGGGATTCGCCCGGCCAAAAAATCGCGGAGATGACGACGTTGGTATCGGCGACGACGTTCATCGCCGCTTGCGTCGCTTCTCCTCGCGATACTCCGCGATCGTCCGCTGCACCATCGCCTCGTCCTCGCGAGTCTCACTACGGGTGAGCGAACCGGCGGCAGCGATGACTTCCCGCAATTCCTTCTCCGTCGGCTCCGTAAGCGGCGTCACATAGATACCATCGCCCACCTCGGTCACGCGCAACGCCGTGCCGGCCTTAATCTTCTTGCGCTTGCGGAACTCTTGGGGCAACTCCATCTGTCCGTTTTGGGAAACGCTTACCGTGGTCGTCATGGCCAGAGGTTACCTCATCTTCCCGCGCGCGACAAGCCCGCCGAACGCCTCGCCGTGGAATACCGTGCTGTCTTCGAGTGCCGGGATTGCTCGATCAGAGTCTGAAGCAACTGAATGGCAAGCCGATGTCGCCAGAGTTGGCTCGGTTCGCCCGGCTGCTGCGGAAGTTCCGCGTGCCTCGATTTGCTCCCGAGGTTGGCGCCGCCGAGAAAGTTTCCCCGCAGCGACTCGAAGCGGCGTGGGGGACCGTGACGAAGCCGTAGTAGGCTGTTCTCAGTGGTTCTTGACGGGCTTTACTATTTCTTCAACGGTTTCTTTGATCAATGGGTGACTAGATCGCCGTAGCTGATCAACTATGTCCTGTTCTCGATAGCTACGATCCTTTGCTAGGATCCGCGCTACGTAGAGACGTACCCACCACTCCGGGTTCTTCATCAGCTCTCGAAGATCCTCTTTGATCTTGGGAACTATTGAGGCCTTGTCCCCGAGCGTCGTGGCACTCTCGAATGCTTGAATTTCGCGTTGAACTGAAGCGACCCGACCTAGAATTTCTATCGCTTGTGGCTTCTTGATTGATTTTGCGTCGACCATCGTGGCGATTGCCTCTCTGGGACTAGACTGGTACATGTATCGAATTGCCGTTAACGCAGGCACCGAACGATCGTCCGCGAGGTAGGGCTTATACGCCCTGAAGTCCCCAGTTGTGCTTTCGCGTGCATCCACTGTAGCTAGAACCCTATGGAGGGGTTTCCTCTCATCAGCTGTTGCCATGGCGAGACAAGACAAGAGTGCGCTTCTCTGTTCATCCACAGTAGTGTGGGACCATCTCCAGATAGCCAAGAAACCCCAGCCTTGTTCTTCAGTATTTGCGCGGCGGAGATAGTGAGCTAATTGCACGAGATACTGAACCCTCCCCCCGTAGCTAGCTTCAAGTTGGTTGACCAGATGGCGCTTTTCGTTTTCGGGCATTTCCAGTCGCATTACCGCAGAGACAACCTCATTGATTTTCTGTTGGAATTGTAGATCTATATCGGGCGTCGGTCCCTCACCCATGGAAGGGGACAACCACACGGAAATCAGGAACACAGGAGCAGCAATGTATCCGACTCCGGTTCGGCATCCCTTGTAGCGATCAATGAACCGATTCACATGACTCGCTTCCCACTCACGATCGTCGCCACGGCTTTGCCCTTCAGTTGCCGGCCGTGGAAGGGGGAGTTGCACGATTTGCTGGCGGTCTCGTGGACGTCGTAGGTCCATTCCTTGTCGGGATCGAAGATCGTGATGTCGGCATCGGCGCCGACGGAGAGCGTGCCTTTGTTCAATCGCAGCAGCCGGGCGGGGTTGACCGTGAACTTCTCGATCATCTGCGGCAGCGTCAGCACCTTCTTGTGGACAAGCTCGGTCAGCGTAAGCGCGAGCTGCGTTTCCAAGCCGAGGATGCCGAACGGCGCGTAATCGAATTCGACTTCCTTCTCGTAGTTGCAGTGCGGCGCGTGATCGCTGGCGATGATCTCGATCGTGCCGTCGGCCAGTCCTTCGAGAATGCCCTGCCGGTCGGACTCCTCGCGCAGCGGCGGGTTCATCTTGAGGTTCGTGTCGTAGGCTCGCGTGTTGTTGCCGATGGCGGAGTCGGTGAGCGTGAAATGATGGGGCGTGGCCTCGGCGGTGATCTTGACGCCCTGCTTCTTCGCCTCCCGGATCAGGGTTACCGAACCCTTGCTGCTGATGTGTTGCACGTGAATCCACCAATCGGCGATGTTGGCCAGTACGATGTCGCGGGCGACGATGACTTCCTCCGCCGCGCGCGGCCAGCCTTTCAATCCGAGCACGGTGCTCCAGTAACCTTCGTGCATCACGCCGTCGGCGGAGAGGTTGTAATCCTGGCAATGATCGAGCACGGGCAGCTCGAACATCCTGGCGTACTCGACCGCGCGGCGCATCAGTTCGTTGTTCTGGACGCAATGCCCGTCGTCGGTGATCGCGACCACGCCGGCTTTCTTGAGCGAGCCGATGGGCGCCATCTCTTCGCCCTTGATGTCTTTGGTGATGGCGCCGGTGGGGAGGACGTTGACGCAGGCGGCCTCGGCGGCGCGTTGCTTGATGAACGCGATCGTGCCCGAGTTGTCGGCGGCCGGTTGGGTGTTCGGCATGCACACCACCGTCGTAAATCCACCCCGGGCCGCACATTTCGTCCCTGTCTCGATGGTTTCCTTTTCGGCGCCCCCGGGCTCGCGCATGTGGACGTGGATGTCAATCAATCCCGGGCAGACGATGAGGCCGGTGGCGTTAAAGGAGTCAAGAGTGGAGAGCCGAGAGTCGAGAGCCGGGGGCAGCGGCGCGATTTTGCCGTCGTGGACGAAGATGTCGCGGATTTCGTCCACCTTGTTGACGGGATCAATGACGCGACCGCCTTTGATTAGAAGATCACTCATGGGGCGGAGAATCGTGTAGAGAGAGTGAAGAGGGGAGTCAAGAAGAAGAATGGAAGGATGGATGGGTGGCAGATTGGAAGCATGAACATCGCGAGATCAGTTTCCTTCCATCCTCCCAGTCATCCATTCTTCCAACACGATCCCCCTCAATTCGTTCGCGCCAGCATGTACGTCGCGATCTCGCGCAACGCCACCGCCGATTCCCCGATGGGCGCGATCGCTGCCAACGCGTGATCCGTCAACCGCTTCGCTTCCGCGCGGGACCTTTCGAGTCCCCAAATCTTCGGATACGTCGCCTTCTCGTTCTTCTCGTCGGCGCGGACGCTTTTGCCCATGACTTCCTTGGTGCTCGTGGCGTCGAGAATGTCGTCAATGATCTGAAACGCCAACCCGATGTCGTGGCCGAATACCGTTAATGCCTCCATCCCGGCTTTGTCCGCGCCGCCCGCCATCGCGCCGAGTCGGATCGAGCCGCGCAACAACGCGGCGGTCTTGTGCTCGTGGATGTGGCGCAACTGCTCCGGGGTCACCGGCTTGCCTTCGCCTTCGAGGTCTTCGACCTGGCCGCCGATGAGTTCCTTGCTGCCGGCGATCAATGCCAGCTCGGCCACATAATCGCCGACGGAAAATGTCTTGCTCGGGTTCGTCTTGGCGCACATTTCGAACGCGATGGTCAGCAGCGCATCGCCCGCCAGCACGGCTACGCCTTCGCCGAATACCTTGTGGTTCGTGGGGCGTCCGCGGCGCAGATCGTCGTCGTCCATGCACGGCAGATCGTCGTGGATCAACGAGTAAGTGTGAATGCATTCGACCGCGCACGCCAGCGGCATGGCAGCCTCCGGTTCGGCCCGACACGCTTCCGCGGCGGCGAGACAAAGCACGGGACGTAACCGCTTCCCGCCCGCAAAAAGCGAGTAACGCATCGCCTTGTGGATCGTGGGCGGCGCGGCGGCTTCGGGCGGCAGAAGCCGGTCGAGAGCGGCGTCCACGCGCTGGCGCTGTTCTTCGAGATAGTTTTTGAGATGAAAGGGCATCGGGGTTTCGGTTATGTTAAAAGCGCGATGCGTCTTGGCAAGCAGAAGTTGGTCTCCGCGGTGATTTTATTGTGCTGTCTCGCGGCACTCGGAATCGCGCGCTGGCTCGACCCCGACCCGCGTGGTTACGGGACGCACCAGCAACTCCATTTGCCACCGTGCGCGTTCCGGGCGCTTACCGGGTTGCCGTGTGTGACGTGTGGAATGACGACCGCGTTTGCGTTCGGCGTACGCGGCGAGTGGAGGCAGTCGTTCGTCGCGCAGCCGGTTGGGCTGCTGCTGTTCTTCGTGGTGATTGGAATGGCATTGGATTCCGCCGTGGCGTTGGCGACCGGAAGGTCGTTGCGCAACGCGCGGTTGCCGTGGCAGGTGATCGCCGTGGTCGCGGGAGTTCTGTTAGCGCTCGCGTGGGCGTACAAAATGTGGGCGGTGCTGAAGTGAAGGAGGAAGGAGGAGGAATGAAAATGGCAGTGGGCATTGATGAAATGATCGAGATTCCATCTTCATCCTTCATCCCTCATCCTTTCCCCATCACACGTGCGTCGGCTCCTGGACCTTCGCGGGCTTGGTGACCTTGAGGAAAAGCTGCTCCAGATCGGCCTGGACCTCCTGAAACCACACCACGGGGATGCCCGCTGTCACGAGAGTCTTGAGCAGATCCGGCAACTCGGTCTCGACGCCCTTGAATGCGACGTGCAACACATTGCCGGTGACCTCGACCTTCTCGACGTTCTTCTGCGCCTGTAACAGATCGCGCGCCTTTTGCGCATCGCCGGTGACCTCGATGAGGATGACGAGGTGTTGCTGGTACTTGCGCATCACGTCCTCGACCTCGCCGCTCACGAGCAACACGCCGCGATCAATGATCCCGATCTGGTCGCACACCATCGAAAGCTCGTGCAGGATGTGCGACGAAAGCAGGATCGTCTTGCCGAGCTTGCGGAGCTGGGCGATCAACTCCCGCACCTCGATGCGGGCCTGGGGATCGAGTCCGCTGGTGGGTTCGTCGAGAATGATGACCCGGGGATCATGCAGCAGCGTTTTTGCGATACCGACGCGCTGACGCATTCCGCGCGACAGGGAGTTCATCTGGTAATCAATCATGTACTCGGCTTCGGTCAGTTCGAGCACGTCCTGGATGCGCTTCCGTCGGATCTTGGTCGAGATCTTGTAGGCCGCGGCAAAAAAATCGAGAAACTCCCACACACTCATCTGGTCATAGACGCCGAAGTAGTCAGGCAGGTAGCCGACGAGACGTTTGATTTCCTGCAGGTTGCCGGGCGTCACCTCGACACCGCTGATCCACGCCTTGCCGGACGTTTGTTTGAGCAATCCGCAGAGGATGCGGATGGTGGTGGTCTTCCCCGCCCCGTTCGGGCCGATATATCCGAAGATGTGCCCCTTCTGAATCTCGAGGGTGAGATCCTTGAGCGCGACGAAATTCTTGTAATGCTTGGTCAGGTTCTGAGTCTTGATCATGAGAGTTTGCCTCGGATTGCGATATCCAAATCCTCCACCTGCCACTTGAACGCGCGCAACGACGGTGTATCACCGACCGGAGCGGCGCGCACGGCGGACACGCTGAGCTTGAGCCGCACGCGACCGATGGGACGCAACACAAACCGCCACGGTTCTTCCAGGGTGAACTCGTTCGCGCTCCCCACCTCGACCCACGCGCCCGTCGTCCAGTCAAACGCGGCGATGCTCGTGGTCATGTCGCCGCCGGGATTCACGACCTTGTACCGGCCCTGAATCTCCTCGACTGTCACATCGCGCACCTCGGGCGGGATGCGGAACTCC
>CAZOTB010000240.1:0-6840 GCA_964582645.1 uncultured Verrucomicrobiota bacterium
CGGCAAGAATCAAGAACAATCTTGAATATTTAGACCTGACCCCAATTCCGTTTACCAGGCGTCCGGCAAATGGATGCGCAGCGGCCTCGCCATGCGCGAAAGACTGCGGAAGACAGCCGGCAAGAATCAAGAACAATCTTGAATATTTAGACCTGACCCCAATTCCGTTTATTTAGACCTGACCCCAATTCCGTTTAGACCTGACCCCAATTCCGCTGGCCGACGGGTTTGTTGTCGCCGAACCAATATTTCGGCGCGTCCTTCTCGCCCATCACGGCGGAACCGACGTGCCTGCCGTCCTGCCGGATCTCGACGCGGAACCGTTGCTCGCAATGCGTCGGGGTCTCGTACCGTGCCCAGATCCGATAGTCGCCGGCTTCGGGGATTTGGACGGTGGCGACGGCTTTCGCGTCGGTGAGTTTCGGATCGGCGGAGAGCAATCGCTCGCCGGAGATGTGCTGGAATCCGATGATGTCCACCATGTAATTGCCCTGGCCGTTCATCACGACCTTCCAGCCGCTCCCTTGCGGTTTGAAGTCTTTGCCTTCGATCACCACGTCGGCGACGGCGGCGGACCAAGCAAGAGTCAGGAGAACGAGTGTATGTTTAATCATGCGATGACGCGCTCCAGCCACGAGGCCACATTGTTGAAGGTGAACCCTGCCAGATGTCCGCCGTCGAACCAGGAGGATTGATATTCGCTCTCCGCACCGAGCAGGCGATACGCACGCCGGATTTCCTCGCGGCCGGCGTTGGCCTCGGCACGCCAGCGAGCGAAGGCGGCTTCGGCTTCGGCCTCGGTCTGCGGCAACGCGGGCAGCACGCCCCGGTCGCATTGGCCGTCCATGACCCACAACGGACGCGGCGCGGCGAGACAGAGAATCGTGGCCGGCGCGAGCGGTAGAAACGGCGGCGGGTTGAGCGGCGCGTTCTCATCGGCGAACGGCTGATAGAAATACTGCTCCGGCAACGACGGCAGGGTCGTCACCGAACTGCTGACGATGCCGCCGGCCACGCGCTCGTCGGCGGCCAGCACGAACATCGTCACCCAGCCGCCGCCCGAACTGCCCATGCTGACAATCCGTCGCGCATCCACGTCGGGGCGCGACGCGAGGTAATCAATCGCCCGGCAGTGATCCCACATGTCGAGCGCGACGATGTTGAAACCGGCCTGCCAGGCGCGTTCGTGGCGCTGGCCGTGGTTGGCCTCCGACCATTCACCCCAGCCGCGCCGGTCGGGTATCAGCACCACGCACTGGAACTGGTGCGCGAACGCATACGGCGACGGCCAGCCATCGAACGTCGCCGGGTCCTGATCGCGCTCGGTTTCGTCGGGCGCGAAGTGCAGCTTGCCGGGGCCGCTTCCATGCGGAAACAAGATTGCCGGCGATCGGCCACCGGCCTTTGGGCGGATCAAGTACATCGGCAGCCACATGTCCGGCTCGGTCTGGATCAGGATTTTCTCCCGCACGCAATGCGGTCCCGTCTGCCGTTCTGTCAGGCGCGGCTCGAGCGGCGCGGAGCCGAGCACCGCATCCTCCATCCACTTGCGCAGCCGGGCGCGGGTGCGCCGTTGCCAGTCCGTGAACTCGATCGCCGACGTTCCCGAAAAGCCGCCTCGTTCCGCGCGCCACCGCTGGTCGAGATAGGTCGAGGTCTGTTTCACTTGAAACTCATAACGCGGCTCGACCACCGCATCCGGCTCGACGCGAAGGACGACATCCTTGACGCGCACGGCCACGTTGACCCTGCCGGCGAGGCTTGCCGGACCTTCGAGCGCCAGTTCGGTCAATCCGTTGACTTCGCGCGCGCGGAGTTGCCAACGGCCATCGCCCGTGAGGCGCGGTGTGACGGGATGCGACGCCACCAACCACGCCGTCGCGGACGCGCGTTCGCCCTCAGCCGTCCGATGAAAGCCGGCAAAACCGTTCGCCGCGGCGTGGCGCGAGGCGGAGGTGAAGGGCACCTTGTCCAGGTACGACAACACCATCAGGCCACGGGCTCGTTCTTCCGGCAGCGCCCAGTGCTGAAGGAGTGACGGCGGCGGCATCCGACTGAAGTTGGAACTACGAACAGGTTCGAGACCGTGGGTCAGCGTTACCGGCGACTCGTGCGCCCACCGGCGCCAGTCATCGGTCAGAGCCAGGAACGCCGTCGCCCGCCAGCGTTGGCCGGGCGCGAGCGCGACCGGCTTGCCGCGCAGTTCCATGCAATGATCGTTGTCCGTGTGCGACACCATGCCGGCCAGCCAGCCGCTGTCCGCGCCGAGGAGGATCGCGAACGGAGCGTCTGCGCCGAGGTGGACCAGCCGGAGCGATTGGCCGGGCGTGACCGGGTGACCCGCCCACCAGATGTCCTCGGCCCGGTACGCTTGCCGCGGACCGTTGCCGGCCAGGAACACTTCCGCGACCGGGGTTTGAAACTGGTTGTGCAGCCACGGCGAGAGACGGCGGGTTTCGCCGGTGAGATTCGTGACGCCAAACTCGACGGCGAGCACGGCAGCGGCGGCATCGAAGGCGACGGTCTTGTCGAGCCAAAGCCCGTCAAGGTAACTCGGGTTGACTTTTTCAGGCCAGCCGAGGAACCGGGCGAAGTGATTGGATGTGCTCAAGAACGCACGCAAATGGACGCGAAAACCGAGGGCGTCGTGGCGTTCCACCGTCAACAGATGAGGGGTGACATGACTCATCCCCGGGTAGCGTTCCTCACCGAAGACCACGCGAAGCAAACCGCCGTTGACAACATCAACTGGCTGCACCAATTCGCCCGCGTCGCCGTGCTGCCACGAGGTGATGCGCCCGCCGGCCAGGGCGGAGAGGACGATCCGATCGCGTGCGCCTTCCCAGACGATCTGCGTCGCCGGCGAACACTCGACTGGTGGTTTGGATCCGAGTGGCTGCATTCCAAGAAAACGTGCGGATGGGCGGAGTCGAAGCAGTTCGCTGGAAGCTCAATCCCGAAAAGGCTGCTTCCAACCGTTGACGCTCCAGCCGTCGCGTTCGGAGGGCAACCAACGCACCGCGCCGTCCGGGGCGAGAAAGTTGCGGCCCTGATAGCCGGCCAGCGGGCCGATCGCAGACACCGAACCCGGGTCATGGCGCGGGTTCGGGAAATGACACCAGTTCTTCGGCCCGTAGCCCGAACCAAACGTGGCGATGTCGGCCAACAAGACGCCGGCGGCGACGCCAATGCCCTGCGGGATGTGCCTCCCGCGCTCTGGATCGTCCAACCGTCCGTCGAGCGCCCCCGTGTAAGTGATCCAGCCTTGAACGCGGAACCAATCGGGGCTGACACCACTCGAGGAGGAAAAGGCGTTCTCCGGGCAGACCGTGATGCGCCAGCTCGAGATGTAGCCTGCGAAAATGTAGTTTGTGTAGAACGTCCCATGGGACGGCCCCGGCACGGACGAGTCGGGACACTGTCCGTAGATGCCCCAGTAGAACTGTTTCTCTGCCGTGGTGTTGCCAATGATCTGCCCGTTGTAATCGGAGGCGTACGCATGCACCGCGATGCCGATCTGGCGCAGGTTGTTGGCGCACTCGGCGCGACGGGCCTGGCGTTTGGCATTTTGCAGCGCCGGTAGCAGAATCGCGGCGAGGATCGAAATGATGGCTACCACAACCAGCAACTCGATGAGGGTGAATGCCATGTCGCCCGCTGCCAATGCAGTCCTGAAAAAAGGGGCGGGACAAGCGCATCCTTGGACGGCCTTGAGCCGGTCGCAGTCGGCGCTCAGGTCGCATCTCTGCGGAGCCCTATCCTCCGGTGCGACGGGGCAAGGCAGGAGCGATCGGATCAGTTGTCCAGGCGGCAGGTTGGCTCGCTGCCCTCGCTCGCCGCCGAAGACGCAAACGCAAGAAGAACGTTGGCAGGCAACATTGGAGATGAACGAACCGAGATGCGGGATGCTCGATGCGGGATGCGGGAGATCCGGAATCGAGCATCCCGTATGCGGTATCTGCTTTCTCCGCCTCATCGCCTTCGCCAGAATGGCACCGCGCCGAGGGCGAGCAACACGGCGGCGCTGGGTTCAGGGATGAACTGGATATTGTCGAAATCAACGCTGGCAGTGGTCGCATCGGGGCCGGTCTGGCTCAGGCTCAGCTGATTGATGAGAAGCTGCCCGCTGAACCCGTGCGACTTGTACGAGTTTGTGATTGTCACGCCGTCCCAGTTCACCGTGAAAATGCCTCGCGAACTGCTGGGGGTGGTCCCCGTGGCGACAAATTCAACCCGGATCGTTTCCCAGGATCCGATGGGAAAGTTTTCCGACAGGAAGTCACTCTGATAGCCGTCGAGTACGGCGCGGAAACGGAGAGGCAGATTCGTGTTGTAGAAGTTGTGGAACCACTGCAGTTGGATCACGTTCGCACCGACTGGATCCATGTTGAGCAGGACGTTCATCTCCGAATCAATGCCCTGGTTGAACCGGACATCGAACTCGAGAAAGCCGGAGGCCTCGGGACCATCCGTCCGCGCTGCCACGGTGCGGATCGCGCTGGCGAGATCGCGATAAGCGAGGAACTGGTTGGCGCCGCCTTCCAGAGCAACATTCGCGGTGGCGGTGCTGCCGTTCGTCCCGCTGATGGTCCAGCCGGCGGGTGGTGATCCGATGGGATCAGTTTCGAAGTTGGACGTGAACGCCGCCAGGCAATTTCCCCCCGCGAGGACGGTTCCCAGCGCCGCGCCTAACAGACAGTTCCACCATATTCTCTGCCGCATTGTGTGCCTCCTGAATTTGGTGAAACCATACCGCGCGAACGGCCACGAGAGAACCCTGGGGTGTTGACGATCTTTAGCACTATTTTTGCAACGGGTTCCGTACGCCATTTCCTTGAGTTGCCATCCGATTCGCATACGATTCCGCCGGTATCAAATGGGACGGAAGAAACAGCCGCCACCGCCCGAAGGTTCGATGCCGCCCCGAGTCAGCCGAGGGCCGCTCGGCGTGGGGATCTTCAACCAACCCAGCCCGCTGGCGCGCCAGATATGGCACCACTTCCGCGCGATTGGCCGGGCGAAACATCCGCCGTCGTTTCGTCACCAGCACCAGGACGAAGACGGGTATCTGCTGCATTACGTGGTGCGGGGCGCGGTATGGCATGAGTTGCGCCACCGGCGGTGCGTGGCGCGAGCCGGCGAGGCGTGTCTGTTGGACGTCGGCGAGAAAGTGATCTATGGCGTAGCGGGCCCGGGGCAGGCGGAGTTTTATTGGGCGTTGTTCAACAGCAAGGAAATGCCCCGCGCGTTCGTCGAGTTGCGGGCCGACTGCGAGCCGGTGTTTGGGCGGTTGGACACGAGGCGTGTCTCCGCGCTCTGGCGCGAGCTCTTGAACGTCATCGCTCGGCAGCCACCCGCGTACGAAGCCAGGGCATCGGGACTGCTCGGTTGCCTGCTCGCGGAACTATTCGCCTCACGCCCGCCGCAGGCGGGTCTCATCGCGCCCGAAGGAGTGACCGCGCCGCTGTCGGAGAAAGTCCGCAAGGGGATGGAACTTGTCGGCCGTTTTTACGATCGGCCGCTGCCCATCAAGCACTTGGCGATCGTGGCAGGCGAAAGCCTGTCGGCGTTCTCGCGACGATTCCATCGGGAGACGGGCATGACACCCAGCGCATACTTGCAGCAATACCGCATCGAGCAAGCGAAACGGCAGTTGGAAGCCAGCGCCAAATCGGTGGCCGAGATCGCGCGGAGCGTGGGATTGCCCGACCAGAATTACTTCGCGCGCGTGTTCACTCAGAGCACCGGCGTCTCGCCGCTTCAGTTCCGGAAGGCGAGCCAAGGCAGGTAGGCCGCCTCCCCGCCCTGCCGAACCGCACAGCCTTCACCTCCCGTCATACGGCAGGTAGCCGAGGAAGCCGGTGATCTTCCATTGCCGGCCGCGTTTCCGCAGCCAGTAGTGAGTCTGCCACGCCAGCTGGATGCCGACGAACGTGCAGAGGACAATCCACACACGAAGCAGGATCGCGTGGCGTGAGTTCGATAACACCAGCGGCCGGTAGAGTCGTGCCATGACGTAATGTCCCGACAGACTCGCCACGGCGAACATGAGACCGTTCCAGAGTTTGATGAACGAGTAGAAGCTCGTGGTCAGGTTCATCAACACCGTGATCGGCCCGAGTGCGGCCAGCACGATGGCGGCGATGACCTGGAAACCGAGCAGCGCGTTGGACACGCGCGCGAAGTCCTCCCGCAACCCGGTGAAAGCGTTCATCACGTAGAACAACGGCAGGCACAGCAGGAACGTAACGAGAAACAAGAGCGGGACCTTTGACGTGGAGAGAAAGATTTGTTTCCAGCCGTCGCCGAGCACGCCCGCGAAGCCGCCCATGCATGCGCCGTACAACGCGCCGCACAACACGATCACCCGCACTTGCGTGCGGACACGCTGCGAGATTGAGATGGCAGCATCGCCCAACGCCGCGAACGGGCCTTCGCAGCGCAGCGATTGGTCAATTGAAAGCAACAGCGTAGCCATTGGCTTACCTGGCCAACTCCGTGATGGCGCGCCAGACGTCGGCGAAGAAGTTCGCCTCACGAACGCGAAACCACGTGAACGATGAACCCGGGTGGCCGAGGAACGGACGGAGAATCCATCCCATCCGCGCGCCCACCATCGCGTAGATGAAAATCCAGAGTAACTGCTCAGGTAGCCTCCCGCGGCGGGAGGCTACCTGAGAGAAATGGGGCAGCATCCCCGCGCCAGACTCTCGGGTAGATCTCACGAGGTGTCGGCAGCCGGGACGAAGGGATTGCCGCGAAAGACTCGGCGGAGCGCGTCGAGAACGCTGAGGCCGTTTTTGCGCGCCGTCGAAACGTAGCCGCGGATGCGGCAGAAGT
>CAZOTB010000241.1:0-6810 GCA_964582645.1 uncultured Verrucomicrobiota bacterium
CCGGCTACGCGCGCCCGACCGGGTCGCGGTTCAATGTGTTCGCCCGCATTGCACACCGTGGCCGGATGACGACGCACAGGAACTGGTGAGCCAGCAGGCGGGCGTGCTCCCCATCATGGACCCGAGTTGGTGCAGCCAAGCCATCGAGCGGGTCGCGGCGGCGGCGAAAGCGTCGTTGGAGAGGGCGCAGCCGGTGACGCATTTGGAACTCGGACGGGCAAAGGTCGAGAAAGTGGCTTCAAATCGCCGTATTCTCGGCTCGGACGGAAAGGTTAAGGCGGTTCGTTGGACCAAAACCCTCGACCCAGCAGTGCGTGCTGAGCCGGAGGGGTTGATTGATCCGTGGCTCAAGACGATCAGTTTCTGGAACGACCGTCAGAAGCTGGTGGTGCTTCATTATTACGCGGTGCACCCAACGAGCTACGACAACGATTCGACGATTACTCCCGATTTCACGGGCCTGGCGCGGGAACGAAGAACGGGCGAGGACGGCGGGGTGCCGCACCTCTACTTCACCGAATGCGCGGGGAACATCACCGCCGGCAAGTACAACGACGGCGCGAAGGAAAACCGTGCCGTATTGACCGACCGCATTCATCGGGCGCTGGTCGAATCCGAGCGGAAAACCGAGCGCATGGCCATGATCAGTTTCGACTGGCGGACGAGGCCCGTTCAGTTGCCCGCGCTCGAACCCAGCGAGGCGAATCTCGCCGCCATCCTGCACAACCCGGCAAAGTCCAGCAAGGAGCGTTGCCGCGCTGCGATGCAAATCTCCTACCTGCGCCGTTTCGCAGAACCGATTCCGTTCACCTGCCTGAGCCTTGGCGACCGCGTCCACATCCTGCATCTGCCCGGTGAGCCGTTCATGGAATACCAAGTCTTCGCGCAACAGCAACGCCCCGATTGTCAGGTGATGGTGGCCGGCTACGGTGACTGCGGTACCGGCTACGTGTGCATGGAGAAATCATTCGCCGAAGGCGGTTATGAACCAACCGATTCATTCGTCGCGCCCCAATCCGAGGCAGTGGTGAAGGAAGCGATCGCGGAATTATTGCGCAGGTAGGACGCGTGGCAGGGACGACCCGAGTGGCGTCCTACTTCACAAACGGCTGCACTGCCTCCCCTATCCGCTCGGCGATGATGCGGTAGCCGGCGTCGTTGGGATGCACCTGGTCGGAGCGCAACGACGGGTCGGAGAGGATGCCGCGCAGGATGTTCGGCACGAAGACACAGCCTTTCTGGCGCGCCAAGTGGCGGAACCGTTTGTCGTACTGATCGGAGATCGAAGCGCTGCGGACGCCGACCAGGACCACCATCGCCCCCTGTCGTTGGATGGCCTCGATGATGCGAGTCAGGTTGCCGAACGTCGTGTCGATGGCGACGCCCTGCAAGCTGTCGTTGCCGCCGAGGCAAACGATCACGATGCGCGGTTCGTCATTGAGAACGTCCTTCTCCAGCCGCGCCAGCGCCAGTTCGGTGGTGTCGCCGGGCACTCCACGATTCAGGATCTCGGTGCCGAGCAGTTGCGACATGACCGACGGGTAGTCCTTCCCCTCGGGCGCCCCGTGCCGGCAGTAAGGCTGTCGCCAAACGCGATGATGTTCCGTCCATTGGATTCGCCGTTGACGATGGGATAGGAACTGGGTCGGAAGAACACGACGCCCGCGGCAGTTACCACGAAAACAATGATCGCAATCCAGACCCATTTCGGCATACGAAATGAGGATATGCCATTCGTTTGGCCGAGGCCAATGCAGAAAAGGCCATCGCGCTGCGAGCCCGAGCGGTGGCGCGCAGCTAACGTGACTGGCAAACTTGGAGCAATTTTTTCTTTTACACGCTTCCGGGTTTGTGACTAATAAACGACGTTCGGATGGCAAGTAGAAAACCGATTTACGTGAGTGAGGCGTCCCGGGTCGGTCTGTTGACTAACGACCCTAAGAAACGTATCATTTCCCAGAATCCCAATGGGATACAGAGCAGCCCATGGCGGCAAACGACGATTATCTAGTTGATATCCTTCGCGATGTAGGCCTGGTTACGCGCGACCAGATTGAGGAGGCTCGCGCGGAGGCAAACGGCGAAGGCGTGATCGAGGTGTTGGTCAAGCGCGGCGTCGTCAAGCAGATGGACGTCACCAAGGCGCTGGCCAACCAGTTCGGCATGGAGACCATCAACCTGGCCGACCTCAAGATCGCCGACGATGTTCTCAAAGCTGTCCCCCGCCACATCGCCCGCAAGTACAAGATCGTTCCCGTCTATAAGCACGACAGCACCCTGGTCGTGGCCATCAGTGACCCGTTGACGGAGGTCGAGACGCTGGACACGCTTCGGTTCATTCTCAAATGCAACGTCGAAGGCGTGGTCGCGATGAAGGAGGATTTGGTCTCCGCCGTGCAACGCTACTACGGCGGCGCCGAGGATGCGCTCAACACGATGCTGCAGGAAATTACCGAGGGCGAAATCGAGATCAACCCGGCCGCGTCGAAGAAAGTCGAAACGGAGAAATCACCCGAGGAAGACACCGACGCTCCGATCATCAAGCTGGTCAGTCTGTTGATCATGGAGGCGTATCGGAATCGCGCTTCGGACATTCACATCGAGCCGCTGGAAAAACGGCTCCGCGTCCGGTACCGCATTGACGGCGTGATGCACGAGGTCGAGAACCCGCCGAAGCGACTGCAGTCGGCGATCATCTCGCGTCTCAAGATCATGTCAAACATGTCCATCGCGGAGAAACGCATCCCGCAGGACGGTCGTATCCAGATCAACGTAATGGGCAAGAACCTCGACTTGCGCGTCTCCTCGGTCCCGACTACGCACGGCGAAAGCATCGTCATGCGTATCCTCGACAAGACGAGTCTGACGCTCGGCTTGCCGCAGCTCGGGTTCTTCAGCGACGATCAGGCGACGATGGAACGGATCGCCTCGATGCCCGATGGGCTGTTCCTGGTCACCGGACCCACCGGCTCGGGCAAATCCACGACGTTGTACAGCCTGCTGAACTTCCTCAATCGCCCCGACAAGAAGATCATCACTTGCGAAGATCCTGTCGAGTACATGCTGGCCGGCATCAACCAGGTCCACGTGAACGCCGAGGTGGGCCTGACGTTCGCCGCCGCGTTGCGTTCGATGCTGCGTCAGGCGCCGAACATCATCATGGTGGGTGAAATTCGCGACATGGAGACCGGCGAAATCGCCGTCGAAGCGTCGCAGACGGGCCACATGGTGTTCTCGACGCTTCACACCAACGACGCACCGAGCGCCGTCACGCGTCTGCTCGACATGGGCATCAAACCCTTCATGGTGGCGTCCGCCGTGCGCGCCATCCTCGCCCAACGGCTCGTGCGCCGCATTTGCCAGAAGTGCAAAGAACCGTACACGCCGACCGAGAGCGAGTTGCGCGCGCTCAAGCTCGATCCCGCCAAGCTGGCCGGTGCCAACCTCTACCACGGCAAGGGCTGTAACGATTGTTCCAAGACCGGTTTCCGCGGCCGCATGGGCATTCATGAAATCCTGGTGCTCGATGATGAACTCCGGCGGCTCGTTTATGAGAAAATTTCTTCCACACAACTGCGCGCGCGCGCCCGTGCACTGGGCATGCGGACATTGCGCGAAGATGGGGTACGCAAGGTGCTCGCTGGACTCACCACCCCCCCCGAAGTCATCGAAGCATCCATGGAAGACGAGGAGATAGTCAAATGAGCGTACAAATGAGCGATCTGTTGCAGTTGGTGGTGGACGAGGGAGCATCCGACCTCCACATTCGCGTCGGCGTCCCCCCCACCGTGCGGTTGCACGGTTCGTTGGTTCCGCTGGACATGCCGTCGTTGCGGCCCGAGGACACCGAGGCGCTGATGCGCGCGATCACCTCCGACGATCACGTGCAAAAGGTCCGCACGGACGGCGGCGCGGATTTCGGTTTTGCATTCGGGGATGCCGCCCGGTTCCGCGTGGCGGTGTTCAAGGAGCGCGGCAACTTCGGCCTGGTGCTGCGTCTGATTCCCAACAAGTTGCTGACGTTGGAGCAGATCGGCCTGCCGCCGTCGCTCAAGGACCTGCTCTATCGCCCGCGCGGCCTGATCCTGGTCACCGGACCGACCGGCTCGGGCAAGTCCACCACGCTGGCCAGCATGCTCGACATCATCAATATCGAGCGCGACTGTCACATCATCACCATCGAAGATCCGATCGAGTACTACCACCCGCACAAGAAGAGCGTGGTCACCCAGCGCGAAGTCGGCGTGGACGTGCCGGACTTCAAGGAGGCGCTGCGCCGCGCGCTGCGTCAGGATCCCGACGTGATTCTGGTGGGTGAAATGCGCGACCTCGAGACGATGGAAGCCGCCATCACCGCGGCGGAAACCGGCCACCTGGTGTTCGCCACGCTGCACACGACCGGCGCGGCGCGCACCGTGGATCGTATCGTGGACGCCTTCCCACAGAACCAGCAATCGCAGATTCGCACCCAGCTCGCGTCGTCCATCCTCGCCGTCATTTCGCAGTTGCTGCTGGTGCGATCCGACGGCAAAGGGCGAACGGCGGCGTTCGAAATCATGATCACCACGCCCTCGATCCAGGCGCTGATCCGTGACAACAAGACCTTCCGCATCACCTCGGACATCCAGACCGGCGGCAAGTTCGGCATGGTCACTCTCGACTCGAACCTGCTCCAGTTGTACGAGCGCGGCCTGATCACTTACGGCGATCTGATTACCAAGGCTCAAGACCCGACGAGCGTGTTGCAGAAGCTCGAAGGCGGAGACAAGAAGAAATAGCCATGTTCGAAGCCGAATCATCGCAACTGATCGAAATCGTCAAACGGCACGCCCTGCTCGACGAACGTCAACTCCAGGAGGTGACCGAGGAACATTCCCGCAGCGGCAAATCCATCGCCCAGGTGCTTCAGGATTTCGGCATCGTGGACGAACCCCGCCTGCTGCAGCTCGTGGCCGACGAACTCGGCACCGAGTACGTGAACCTCGAGTCCATGGAGATCGGCGCGGACGTTCTCCAGTCCATCCCCGCCAGCGTGGCGCGCATGTATGGCGCGATCCCCGTGCGCACCGAAGGCAACACCGTCTATGTGGCCGTCCTCGATCCGCTCAACCCGCAGGTCGTGGACGAGCTGGCGTTCGTGCTCGGCAAGGACGTGCATATCGTCGTGGCGGCCAGCGACCAGATCGAGAATGCGCTCAAAAAGTACTTCGGCGAAGAAAGCCAGACCATGAGCGACCTGCTCAAGAACCTCGGCGATGACGTCGCCAAGGAACTGGGCGAGGTGCTCGGCGAGGGCGCGAGCGAGAAGGACATCGAACGAATGGCAAACGAAACGCCCATCGTGCGGTTCGTGCAGTTGATCCTGATGCAGGCCATCCAGGATCGCGCCAGCGACATCCACTTCGAACCCTTCGAGGATGAATTCAAGATTCGGTACCGCGTGGACGGCGCGTTGTACGAGCTGGCGCCGCCGCCGAAACACCTGGCGTTGCCGGTCACCTCGCGCATCAAGGTCATGTCCAACCTCAACATCGCCGAGCGCCGGCTGCCGCAGGACGGACGAATCGCGCTTCATATCGCCGGCAAACCGATTGATCTGCGCGTCTCGACCCTGCCCACCGTGTTTGGCGAAAGCGTCGTGCTGCGCGTGCTGGATCGTTCCGTGGTGTCGCTGGATCTTGCCAACCTGGGATTGCCGAAGCCCCTGTACGACCTGTTGTGCGAAGTCATCCTCAAACCGAATGGCATCCTCCTGGTCACGGGACCGACCGGCTCCGGCAAGACCACCACGCTCTACTCGTGCCTGCGTCGCATCAACACCGTGGACGTCAAGCTCCTGACCGCCGAGGACCCGGTCGAGTACGACATCGAGGGGATCATCCAGTGCCCGATGAACGTCAACTTCGGCATGACCTTCGCCCGGGCGATCCGCGCGTTTCTCCGGCAGGACCCCGACAAGATCATGGTGGGCGAAATCCGCGACCTCGAAACCGCCCAGATCGCGATTCAGGCATCGCTGACGGGACACCTGGTGTTCTCGACGCTCCACACCAACGACGCCCCCGGCGCCATCACGCGTCTCATTGACATGGGCGTCGAACCATTTCTGCTCTCCTCCACCATCGAGGCAGTGCTCGCGCAACGTCTCGTCCGCACCATCTGCAAGAAATG
This sequence comes from uncultured Verrucomicrobiota bacterium, assembly GCA_964582645.1. Lineage (GTDB taxonomy): Bacteria > Verrucomicrobiota > Verrucomicrobiia > Palsa-1439 > CAZOTB01 > CAZOTB01. Next base: position 6,172 of record CAZOTB010000241.1, read on the forward strand.
CCGGACGCCGTATGAACCGAGCGAAGCGTTGCTCACCCAGATCGGGCTGACCCCGCACGACATCGGCGACAAAACGTTCTACTACGGACGCGGCTGCGCCGAGTGCAACGACACCGGGTACAAGGGCCGCATGGGCATCTATGAATGCCTGGCTGTCTCCGACCCGATTCGCGACCTGATGAACCAGCGCGCGCCTTCGGTCGTGATCCGCCAAAAGGCTATCGAACTCGGCATGAGCACCCTGCGGGAGAGCGGCCTGCGCGCGATTTTTGATGGGTTAACAACCATCGAAGAAGTACTCAAATACACGTAGTAAGAACGTTATTGGTGATTCGTCGTTGGTTGTTGGTTATCGGTGATTCGGCAAAGGCGGGACGGTCCCGAATCGCGAACCACCATGAACGGATCACGAGGTAGAAGGAAAGGACCCCTATGCCCAAGTTTAACTACACGGCCCTGGACTCGCAGGGAAAGGAAACCACAGGTGTGCTCGACGTCGAGGATACCAATGCCGCCGTCGCCCGCATCAAGGAGATGGGGTTTTTCCCCACCAGCGTCAACGAGGACTCGGACAAGAAGAAGGTCCGCAAAGGCGCCGCCGCAGGCGGTCCTCCAGGCCCTGCGCGGCGTCGATGTGAC
>CAZOTB010000242.1:0-6794 GCA_964582645.1 uncultured Verrucomicrobiota bacterium
CGCAAGTGCCTGCAAACTCGGCGAACGCTTGCCGGGGTTGACGAACTTGGGCTAATTGAGCGAGAAGCCGGTTAGTGACCCTCAGTTCATCGAGTGCCCGAAATTGCTGATATGCATTGTATACTTGAAGCCCCAGGTAGGCGACTACTGCGACGATACCGACCACAGCCACAAGCTCCAAGAGCGTAAAACGCCCACTTGGATCGATTCCATTGGACGGATCATTATGGGCATACGCATATTTGTGTAACGACTGCGGATCGAAGTTGTCTCCCATGAACGGATCCACACTCGTGAACCTTCCCGTCGTTTGGTTGTAGTACCGCGCCCGCAGATAATACTGCTGCAACCCGGTGTCGAACTGCTCACCGGCATAAAGGAAGGTGGTCAGTGGACTGTTGATGGTGGACGGTTGCGATCCGAGCGAGACACCGTAGGCGTCGTAGTTGTAGCGAGCACCAGACGCGATCGCGCCGGTGCCGTCCGTCAAAATCCGGGTCGAACCGTGGCCGTCGTATCCAAGGTAGTGGGTGGCCGGGCGGGCAAAAGCGTTAGCTGCTCATACGAGCAATTCTAACTGCAAAGGCTATTCAGAGGGTTGCCGGGGGGCGGAACCAGTCGGAGGAGCGTTCGCGTGCTGCAGCCCTCGCAGTTCTCTATTTGAGTCGGGTGCGGTGATCCCGCTTCACGTGGAGAACGCGAAAGATGATTACGAGGTCGGATTCAATCCGATACAAGACTTTGTACGGGAAGCGTTCGCCAAGCAATCGTCGGAATCCGCGATAGTAAACGACGGACCGTTCGGGAAACTGTTCGAGACTGCGTATCAATTGGCGCATCTCCGCCAAAAAGTCGTCGCCCAAGCCCGGCTGTTCCCGCTCGTACCATTCCCAGGCCCGCTGCAGATCGTTCTCTGCCCGCGGGCGGACGAGGACGCGCCAACTCACGAGCGACCACCGCGGCGAATGCGCGCCTCAACTTCATCCCATGTGGAACCGGCCTTCGGATCCGCCTCGTAGTCTGCCAGTTCGCGGTCGAGAAGCGCCTTCTCCTCATCGGTCAACTCCCCGCCGTCCAATTCATGGAGCTTGGCAGCAATCTCACGGCGCTCTTCCGGGGTGAGTTTGGGCAGTTCCTGCAGGATTTCAGCCTTGCTCATGGCGCTACTGTACGTGGGATGGCAGGTTTCGGCAAGCATTCAAGCAGTGGCTGCAAGACTCGGTCATGACGGCTGCCCGAGAGGCGAGTGGCCAGGGCGTGAGAGAAGGCGGAACGCCTACGTCAATCTTTCACGAGTCAAGCGCTGACTCCGGCGAGTGATTCAAATCGAGAAGAGAGAGACCTGACCTGGATTCACCCCGGGGGTTGATTCTGGGATGCGACACCGGCTGCGCTCCCGCCTACGCGGTTGTTTCCCAGACGAAGCCAACATAATTTTCATCAGTTTCGCAGATCGCGCATCTGTAATTCCAGTCATCCCTCATTAATCTAGCTTGTCGTTTACATGGAACCGGTGTCAAATCTTCAATTTTCACAAACGCAAACTTCGAGGGCTCTCGGCTCGGATCGTCCGCAGTCTGCAAGTCAGGTACTCATTTTCTCATTCAGAGTCTCCGGCAGAACCAGCGCAGTCAGAATCATTTTGCCCGCCATCATTTTGCCTGTAGAAATCCGGGACGAAGCGCCATGCCGCCTTTACCGGCCGAGTCGGAGACGCCCGTCAAGAAGCTGCGGACTGCACCGGTTCCCCAGCCGAAGAGGTCGGGAGGGGTTCAGGGTTCAGGGTTATCAGCGGTATCCGGGTAATCAGTGGTTGATCCCTGCTGCTCGGCGCGAACGGCGGTCGCGCCCTACCTGCTAATCAGTTTCACCCACACCTTGCGCCTGCGCGGGCCGTCGAACTCGCAGAAGTAAATACCCTGCCAAGTGCCGAACTGCAATTTGCCATCCGCTACCGGCACATGGACACTGCTGCCCATCAGGCTCGCCTTGACGTGCGCGGCGGAATTGCCTTCGCGGTGCCGGTAATCCCGGCTCTCCCACGGCACGATCTTGTCGAGCGCGCCCATCATGTCGTGGACAACATCGGGGTCGGCGTTTTCGTTGATGGTGATGCCGGCAGTGGTGTGCGGGACGTACACAACACAGAAGCCCTCGTTGACGTGAGAGTCCGTGACGATCTGTTGCACGTCGGAGGTGATCTCGACGAACTGACTTTGCTGTCGCGTGGTGACGGTGAACTGTTTCACGCGACCGAGAGTAGCCGACCGCGTGCGAAACGCCAGCACGGGAGTTGTTTTCGTTGACAACGCGGAAAAGCAACCCTTACGGTGCCCGAAACTATGGCCGAAGCCTACGAGATCCGTGACCGTCTTGCGCGCGGCGGCATGGCGAACATTTTCCTCGCGGTGGACCGCAACGGGGAATTCGTCGCCCTCCGCCGCCTGCGGGAAGAACTCGTCGGCAATCGGGCGGCCATCAAGCAGTTCCTGTGGGGCAACCAGGTCACGGCGAGATTGAAACACCCGAATATCGTTCAATTCATCAGTGAAGGCAAAACGGGCAAGCTGCCGTGGACCGCGCTCGAGTACGTGGACGGACCGAACTTGCGGGAGTTGATTCTGAACGACTTCGAGAATGTGAAGAAGCAGACGATGAAACTGCTCCTTGGAATGGCCCAAGCCCTGAACCACGTTCACGAACAGGGTTATCTCCATCTCGATTTCAAGCCTGAGAACATCCTCGTGCCGCGCGATTTCAACGTGCGACTGATTGATTTCGACCTCTGCGTTCGCAAGGAGGATGACTTGATCAAGATGAAACGGATCGCGGGGACGCCCGCCTATCTTCCGCCCGAGTTGTTGCAGCGCAAGGTGGTGGATGAACGTTCGGACATTTTCTCGTTTGGTGTGGCTGCATACGAGGTGCTCACCGGCAAGAAACCGATCGCCGCCGAGACGGCCCAGCAGGCGTTCCATTCCCACGCGACCAACGAACCGATCCGCAAGCCGCGCGAGTGGAACAAGAACATCCCGCTCAAGCTCGATCATTTCATCATGCAGTGTCTTGCCAGGGAGGTCGAGCGTCGGTATCCTGTCATGAGCCTGGTGATTCGTGATTTGCGCAGTTGCGAATGAACATAATCAACAAGTTCTTCGTCGGCGTGCTGGTGGTGTTGCTCGTCGTGCTGGCGGGCGTATTGTTCTGGAAACGATCCGCATCGCGCGAGCAACCGGCCCCACCGCCCGAAACCAAAGCATCGCCTGCGACGACAAATGTCACAGCGCGATCTCCCACCGCGCCCGCGTCACGCGAGCAGTTGCAGGCGGCGCTCGAACTCAAGAACCAGAAGAAGCTCGTCGCCGCCCGGGATGCGTTGCGACAGTGGTTGGCCGAGAACGCCAGTTCCGACCTTGTGCCCGATGCCGAAAAGGCGCTGGGCGAGATCAACATCCAGATCATCACGACTCCGATACCCGCGCCCGAGAAGACGGACTACACGATTCAGGCGGGCGACAGCCTCGACAAAATCGCGAAGAAGTTCAACACCACGGTCGAGCTTCTCCAGAAGAGCCACAAGCTCTCCAGCGCCGTCATTCGCCCCAACGACCGCTTGCGCGTGTACCAAGGGAAGCTGAGCGTGGTCGTGGACAAGACGAACAACACCCTCACGCTGTTCGACGACGGGAAGTTCTTCAAGAAGTACCGTTGCGGCACCGGCGAATACAGCATGACGCCCGTGGGCGACTTCAAGATCGTGGATCGCATCCCGAACCCGGCGTGGTGGAAAGACGGCAAGGTGATCCCGTTCGGCGACACCAACAACGTCCTCGGCACGCATTGGCTCAAGCTCAACGTGCCCGGCTACGGCATCCACGGCACGTGGGAGCCCGCTTCGATCGGCACGCAGAGCAGCGCGGGCTGTGTGCGGTTGCTCAACGACGACGTGGCGGAATTGTTCGTGTTGCTCCCATACGGCACGCCGGTTACCATCAAGGACTGAGGCAGCATGAAACTGATCACGCTCGAGTTCGAGAAACCGATCACCGAGTTGGAGCGCAAACTCGCGGAACTGAAGGCGAGTTCGACGCAGCAGCGCGTGGACCTGGCCGATGAGGTCAAGGCCATGGAACAGAAGATCGAGGAAACGAAACGCTCGATCTACTCGAACCTGACCGCCTGGCAGCGGGTCCAGCTCGCCCGGCATCCCAACCGCCCGTACATGCTCGATTACATCAAGCTGATCTTCGAGGACTTCATTGAGTTGCACGGCGACCGTCGGTTCGCCGACGATCGGGCCATGGTCGGCGGCTTTGCCAGGATCGGCAGCCAGCCCGTCATGCTGGTCGGCCATCAAAAGGGACGTGACACGAAGGAAAATCTGCTCCGCAATTTCGGCTGCGCCCACCCCGAGGGGTACCGTAAGGCGCTGCGGTTGATGCAGCTTGCGGACAAATTCGGCGTGCCGGTGATCACGTTGATTGACACGCCTGGCGCCTACCCGGGCGTCGGCGCCGAGGAACGGCACATCGCCGAAGCCATCGCGGTGAACTTGCGCGAAATGACCTTGCTCCGCGTGCCCATCGTGGCGGTGGTCATCGGCGAAGGGGGCAGCGGTGGCGCGCTCGGCATCGGCGTGGCCGACCGGGTGTTGATCCTCGAGAACGCCTACTACTCGGTGATTTCGCCCGAAGGTTGCGCAGCGATTCTGTGGAAGGACCGCGCGAACTCAGCACGCGCAGCCGAGGCGCTCAAGCTCACGGCGAAGGACTTGAAGGAACTGAACCTCGTGGACGACATCATCCCCGAGCCGCTCGGCGGCGCGCATCGCGATGCGAAAGTGACAGCGGAATCGTTGAAGGCCGCCCTCCTTCGGCACCTGGCCGAACTCACAAAATTGCCGTGCGAACAGCTACTCAAAGGCCGCTACCAGAAATTCCGCAAGATGGGCCCGTACGATACGTTGAAGGAGGCGACGGAGGCCGTGATTGGAATCGAGGACCGACGGCTGAAAATCGAGGAGAATGACATCCAGGAGGCGGCACCCCTCTTCAATCCGCCTCCGTCACAGCCGCTCCCGCCCCGCGTAGCCTGATTCGATCTCATGCCAGAACTCGATGTCGTCCTCTTCGAGTTCCCAGCAGAGAAACACCTCGTGTCCATCTCGGATGGATGGAAAGTCCACGAGGCCGCGGTCAAGGTCTTTGATCTGGATGCCCATTTTCGAGATCTCGAGCAGATGATCCCGCAGATGGACCATGCTGCTGACGGCCTGATTTACGGCCTTGCCGCCGACGTCACCGCCGGTTTTCTCGATCTTCTCCGCGACGTTCGACTCCGCTTGTTCAAGCGCGGCCTTCGACTTGTGGATCTCGCCAAAGATCGCGCGTAGCCGGGGCAATGTCGCCCGCGCCTCTTCGAGCGTGTAGTGTTTCGCGAACTGGTTCATGGATTCCGGCGAGGAGAATACTCGCCTTGGGGGCTCGAATCAAAGGGTAATTGATGCCGCAAAAAGAAAAAACTTTTCCAATGCTCCAAGCCGAACGCGTGCCGCGCGATGCTCCGGTACGACGCGCATGACCGGCGCACCAATATCGCCTACGGATCCGAGAGCACCGTGAAGCTGCAGTACAACAAAGTCAGTCGCCTCACCAACGTGGTGGATTCGGTGGGTGGCACCAGCCGGTTGACGTGCGATTCGCTAAACCGGCTCACGCAGGATGTGAAGCCGAATGGCACCGTGACCTATCAATACAACGACGCGGGCTTGCGCACGAACATGACGGTCACGGGCGAGACGGCAGTGACGTATCGCTATGACAACGCCAACCGGCTGACCAGCGTCGTGCAGGGCATCCTGGCGGCGTCCTTCTTCTGCGACGACGATGGCCAACGAACGAAGCTGGCCTTGCCACACGGGGTCAATGTCCTCTACTCCTACGACACGTCGTCTCGGCTCACCAACATCACGTACCAGGCTGTCGTCACCAACAAGATTGACTACGGTTACTTGGGCGACGGCAATCGGTTCTCCCAGAACAGTGCTCTTGCAGTCTATGGTCTGCCGTCTGCGGTCTCGTCTGCGTCCTACAACGAAGCCAACCAGCGGTTGACTTTCGGGACGTACACGATCCAGTACGATGCGAGCGGGAACAGGACGAACATCCTCCACAGTGCCGGGGCGACGACGAATTGGATTGTCTGGAATGCTCGGAATTAGATCACGAACCTGGCCGGTTCGGTTACGGCGAGCTTTCTCTATGTCGGCTTGCACACAGCCGTGAGGGTCGAATCTTCAATTTTGATCCTGCTGCAAAACCCCCGGTCTGCGGAGATGACTTTTTCGCCGAGGCGACTTGAAGTCGCGTCGGGGCAGGACTCACTCGCTTTCGCGGGCGATCTTCGCAGCGGGAGGGGTTTTGCAGCAAAATCTTCCACCAACATCCAACCCCGCGAGACGTGTGTCGCGATTCAATCGGCGGCGCCTCGCAATTCCGTTCTGAGTCATTTTTCACATCCGTAAAATCGCTTCCGCCACGGTCTCATGTCCGCTTAACAACTACACCCCGCCGTAGAGTGCGGCCTAGCAGAATCGGTGACGATTCCGCCGTCCGGCTGGCCCCCTGCGGAACGCTCACGCGCTCTGCTGCTACTTCAATTCGCCGAGAATCTTACCCAGCGCATTGTCCTGCGGATAGCCGTGCCCGAGATGTTGCCGGTAGCACTCGGCGTATTTCACGCCCACCTCCTGCCCGCGCTCGGCGGACATGGCTATCATCTTGAGAATGTACTCG
>CAZOTB010000243.1:0-6624 GCA_964582645.1 uncultured Verrucomicrobiota bacterium
GTCGAACTGAATCCGCACCACCGGCCACGGCAACTCGAGCACCGTGTTTTTCGCTTCGAGGACCGCCAGCGCCGGACCGTCCGGCACACGACCCGTCCGGGCCAATTGCGCGTACATGAACCCTTGTGTCAGGTAATGGTCGGTGAACAACAGCGCGGCGGGGCGTTCCGGCAGGGCCTGATACGCCTCGAACAACATCCGTCCATGAGCAATGCCATTGGGAGATTCGCGGGGCGGATCGAGCACCCAGGATGGCTCGACCCGCATTCCGTGCTCTTCGGCCGCCCGCAGGAGCATCGGCGGCATCCAGAGGGCCTGGTCCACGCGCGCGGCGAAACCGAGCGTGCGATGTCCGGCGCGGGCCAGTCGCTGGATCGCCTCGCGGAACAGAGGCGCGAAATCGAGATTCACCCGGTGCAGGGACTCCGGCTCGGTCTTGAGAAAGCCGACGACGGGGACGTTCGCCCGCTCGAACTGGGCCATGATCCCCCGCCGCAGATCGTCGGCTTCGATGGGTGTCGAAATCAGGATCGCGCCGTTCATCTGCCGGTCGCGCACCGCCTGGTAGGCAGCGTCGTCGAGATGGCCGCTGTCGTCCACGAAATACAACTGAAGCTGGCAGTTTCGCTCCCCGGCCCGGGTGCGCATCGAGCGCACGACCCAGTGCCAGAACATCGAGGTCGGCTCGCCGAAGGAACGCGCGCCGATCAACAGCCCGATCTGGGTCTTCACCGCGCCGCGGATGAACGTGCCGGCGCCTTGTCGTCGCTCGAGCACGTTTTGTCGAACGAGTTGCCCGGTCGCCGCGCGGAGGGTCATGCGGGAAACCGACAATCGTTTGGCCAGCACATCTTCCGGCGGCAGACAGTCGCCGCTGCGCAGGCCTTCTTTCTGGATGATCGCCCGGATTTCCGCCACCAGCCGCGCGCGGTTGGTGTCGGCTGAACGTGACCTGGAAGCCTGAGAAAGCGCCATAATCGTTATATTTATCTATCAGTCATCTAGCTATACATCAATAACAACTAAGATAAAAATGCACAACTTGTGAGATGCATGATAATTGTATAGTTGACATCTAACATCATTTCTGTCTTAATCGCGCGCGATGCAAAGCTTTGATTGTATGCAGGCAACACCAGCAAAACGCAATCCGTTTAGGGAGGACACAATGAATACCAAGATGAACGCCAAAACATTCTCACGAACTCTGTGGACACCGTTGATCGCGGGCGTCGTCGCACTGGTTTTGGTTTCCGATGCGCTCGCCGCGCCGAGTCCACTGATCTGGATTCGCACCGACGAGACCAGCGGCACGAGCGACCAGAACCCGAGCGGGTCGTTCACGGTCGGCACTTCCATCACCAACCTCGGCACGCTCGGCGGCAGCGGCTACCTGCGCGAGCGCACCGGCATCGGCGACCCGGGCGACAACGTGACGATCGTCACGAGTCCCCTGCCGCTCTCTGCGCCCAACTCGCCCAACGGCGTGATTGATCTGCCCGCCGCGAACGGCAGCGGCTTCATCATGACCGACGGCGGCTTCCTCGATCCGATTGACGGCAAGGGCACACCCGGCCTCGGCGCTCCGTTTGGGCCGGACACCAAACTCACCGTCATGGCCCAGGTGTACTACGATGTGATGCCGTCGTCCCTGGCGAGCATCCTCAGCAAGTCGGGCGGCGCGACAGGCGGATCGGTGCTGGAAGATTTCAGCGACGGATACACGCTGGCTCTGATTCCCGGCACGGTGAGTGGCGCTCATCGCCTCCATTTTCAATGGGGCAACACCAACAGTCCCGGTCTGAGCCTTTCGTCACCCGACATCTCGGACAGCGCTCTGCTCGGCAAATGGAATCACCTCGCCGCGGTGTTCGATGAGGTGGCTGCGGAAGCCTATGTGACGTTCTATCTCAACGGTCAATCCCTCGGCACGTTTACCATGGCCGGCCCGACCGACGTGTCCATCGAGCCCAACGATCTGCCGCTGGCCGTCGGCACGTACCCCGCCGGCAACACGCAATGGGACGGCAAGGTCGGCGAAGTGCGCATCTTCGACTCGGCGCTCTCGTTCACCGACCTCAACTCGTTCGTTCCCGAGCCGAATTCCATTGTGCTGCTGTCGCTCGGCGGGCTGATGTTGTTGCGTCGGGCGCGCCGGTAACCCACGCAATGACGCGGCGACCGCGAACATGGCTGGCTGCGGGCGCGTGGCTGATCCTCGGAATCGGTTGTTGCTCGAACGCGCTGGCGGCAGGACCAACCCCGCAAATCTGGTTTCGCGTCAACGAAACCACCGGCACCAGCGATACGAACCCGGGCACGGAGTTCACGACGGGCGATGCGATCACCAACCTCGGCCTCATCGGCCGCAGCGGTTTGCTGCGCGAACGCGGCGCGACCGGCGACCCCGAGGACGACGTGACCATCAGCGCCCGCACCAAACCGCCCACGAACCCGGCCGGCGTGATCGCGTTGCCCGGCAAGAACGGCAGCGGCGCGTCAATGAACGACGGCGGCGTGCTCGACCCGATTGACGGCAAAGGCGACGGCGGTGTCGGCCCCGGCCCGGACACCCGGCTCACCGTCGCGGCCTGGGTGAACTTTGACACCGAGCCGGCCCAACCCGCGACGGTGGCCTGCAAGACCGGCGGGAAGACGGGCGGCTCGGTCATGGCGGATTTCGACAGCGGCTGGCAGCTCGCGGTCATTGCCGGCTCGAGCCCGGCCATGCGCAAGTTGTACTTTAACTGGGGCAACCGCGACAGCGTGAACCTGAACACATCTTCCGCCGATCTCCCCGTCGCGGAGTTGGCGGGAAAGTGGAATCACGTCGCGGCCACGTTTGACGAGACGGGCAACGAGGTGACAGTTCGATTGTATCGGAACGGAAAGGACATCGGCGGCGTGGACAACTTCGGCGGCCCGGTCGACGTCGGCATGGACGCGAACGATCTGCCATTGGCCATCGGCACGATGTCCGCCGGCAACTGGCAATGGCCAGGCAAGATCGCCGAGGTGCAGGTGTTTGACGCGGCGTTGAGCAAGGAGCAGATTCAGCGGTTGGCGGGGGAAACGCAGAAGTGAAACTCGAAATCCGAATCTCGAAATCTGGATTTACATTGATCGAGCTTCTCGTCGTCGTTGCCATCATCGCCATCCTCGCGGCGCTGTTGCTGCCGGCGCTCTCGAAGGCGCGCGAGTCCGGCAAGTCCGCCGCCTGCCTCTCGAACCTCCGCCAGGTGTTCCTCGCGGCGAACTTGTACGCGGGCGACAACAAACAAACCTATCCCGGCATCTTCATGCCCGACGCCGCCGTCATCGCCTGGACGGGCGAATGGGTGAGCTGGTCGTACTACCTCGGCGTGACGTTGCGTTACCTGCCCGACATCGAGGTCTTTCGTTGCCCAAGCAGCCCGCGCCAGAACATCTACGGCTTCGAGTCGGCGGACGCTTTCCGCAATGCCATCGTCCAGCAACAGCAGTACTGGGTCGCCACATGCACCTACGCGATGTTGCGTCATGCCGACAACAACGGCGATTCACTCAACCCGGCCTATCCTTCGCCGACGCCGCGCACCGACCTGTTCTATCGCAGCGAAACCACCCTGGGCGCGCCCGCTTCGTGGCCGATGTTCGCCGACGGAATCGGGCCGAAACCGCACTTCTCCACGGACACGCAGTACTATCAGGTGCCCGGCATCGAGCCGGCCACTCTCCCGTACCCGGCCGGCAGCCCGCATTTTGTTCACCTGCGGCACAACGGCACGGCCAACATCGTGTTCGCCGACGGCCACGTCGAGCGGTTCACCAAATCGGCGCTGCTGCAGAAAGTCCGGGCCGCCGGCCAGGGCGGCGACATGGCGGGACGCCTTTCCGCCGACGCGGTTTACCCGTACTATCCGTATTAGTTTGACAATGTCAGATTCGGTGGATTTCCGTGAGTTTACCATTCACACCCCGCTTCAGCCATTGGTATCTACACATGTGGGCGAAAGCTCCGTTAGGAGCGTCCTGTTTGTAGTTTCCCCATATGCAGAGCGGGACAAGCCCCGTAGGGGCGGCATGATAGGGCCTTGGCCGAACCGGGCACATGTCGCTCCTGACGGAGCTAACGCGTGGCACACATGCAGAATCTACAAACAGGCCGCCCCTACGGGGCTTGCTTTCGACGCATTCCTCCGACCCGCAGCGGACTTCTGTAGATACCAATGGCTTCAGCGGGGTGGTGGCGACGCCTGGCGAAGCGCGAACCGTTTCAACGGTTTGCCGGCCGCGGAGAAACCGTTGAAACGGTTTTGTGCTCTCACACCTTGGGGTCACCCCGCTGAAGCGGGGTGTTAATGAAATAATCAAGAGAACCGCGACTTCTCATCGAATCTACCATTATCAAATTGGAATTAGAATGAACCGAACCCTCGCGGCCGCTCTCCTCCTGATGGCCACCCAATCCAACAGCAACGCCGAAGCCCGCGACGTGGATCAGCGCCTCCCGCATCCTCCCGCCGCGCAGATCGTGTCGTTCGACACCGAGAAAGTGCTGTACGATTTCGACGAGACGGTCACCTTTCGACTCGTCGCCCGGTCGTTCTATCCGCCGACCATCCGCGCGGAGGAACAGACCAGGCCGCCGTTCACCGTGGAAATCTGGGACGAGCACGGCCTCGAAGCGCCTCGCAAGGTCGCGGAACTGAAACTCGAAGATGCCGGGAAGCTCGATGGGAAGACGGAACTGCGGTTGACGTGGAAGCCCGGCAAGGCCGAGTACGGCCACCTCGCGCGCGCGCAGGTTTTCGACAAACACGACCGGCTCCTGGCCGAAGCCAGCACTCAATTCGACATATGCCACGACTGGACCAAGGTCATGCGCCCGGCCTGCACCATCGGCTACAAACTCGCCGGCGAACACATCACCGAAGCCGACATGCGCGCGCAGATCGCGACACTTCGCAAGGCGAACATCAACACGGTCGAACTGTTTGCGTGGTTGCCCAAGGACAACCGCTTGAACCCCACCGAGCCGACCTGGAAGTGCATTTACTATCAACAACCCGAGCGTCCCGCGATGTCGGCCGGGAACATCCGTCTCCTGGCCCGATTGCTCCACGAGAACGGCATGAAACTGGTCGCCTACCACGAAACCTCCGTCCTCGACCCGACCCTGCTTCCCGGCGGCGAGGACGCCGAGGGCTACCGGGTGTATTGGAAGGAAGGCGATCAGCCGCCCGTCCTGGTCGCGCCCTATCTGAAAGAGCGCGGCGGGTTCTCCCCCAACCTCCTCAAGGTCGCCCCGCTCGTGGCGTCCCAACTGGCCGAGTCGGTAAAACAATTCGGCTGGGACGCGATTTTCTGCGACAGCGGCACGCAAGCCTGTTTCGCCACCGCCAACGGCACGGACAAGGACGGCAAGCGTCTGAGCGAACTCACTGCGGGCGAAGTTGGCGAGCGCTACCTCCGGGCCATGCGCCAGGCGGTCCGCCCGGTGAAACCGGATTTCCGCATCTTTTTCCAGAACGTGGGCGCGAGTTTCATTCTCCGCCACCATCACTGGAAAGAACCGAATGAAAACCTCGAAGCGGTCATCGGCGGCTACGTCCGACAGCATTACGCCGCGATGTTCGACGACGTGGACTGCTGGTCCGCCGAGATCAACCCGCAGCACAAACCGCCCGAGCACTACCCGCAGACCTACGACAAGTACGCGGTCTCGTTGAACATCGTCCGCGACGTCACCCGCAAGCCCGTCATGCTCTTCCCCTACGCCGCCTCGGAATGGAAGGGCGAGTATTCGCCCGCGTACGCGAAGCCATTCCTCTCGACCCTTGCCGCCGCAGGCGCGAGCTGGTCTGATTACTTTGCCGACTACGGTGGCTGGTGGGGGGCATGGGCCGACGCGCCGATCAACCGCGCCCAGCTCCAAATTCATCGGTTCACCGCCCGGTACGGCCGGTATCTCCGCGATCTCGATCTGCGCTGGGTGCGCAACGCCGGCGAACGTTTCCGCGTCGAGTCAAGCCCGAAGCTGTACTGGCAGGATACCGTGTACGAGCGCGTGTCCGCGGACGGCTCGAAGGAAACTGTCTTCCACCTTTTCAATCACGACACGATGCGGTTGCGTGCCCCGAAGACCGACCCGCCGGCAGTTTTCCCCGTCACCGTTACGCGGAAGAACCCCGGCGCTCCACTCGAAGCCTTCGCTCTGGATGCCGAGGACGAATCTCTCCGCGCCCTTCCCTTGTCGCCAGCGACGGTTGATGGCGCAACCGAACTTGCGCTTCCCCCCGTCCGCTCATGGATGGTCATCGTAACGCGGGAGCAGTCACGGTGACACGCTCGCCGGTTGAAGCGTCGCCCGAGTGATGGATATGCGGGCTGAGGTAGGCGAGCTTCACGAAATTGCAGAAGTCCGCCATCGTCGCCTCCCGACGTCCGTGTTCGAGATCGCGCACGAACGGCGGTCCGTACATCGGAGCGAACACGATGTGGTCGCCGCCGATGACGACATTGCGCTGCGGATTGCGCGCGAGTTGCGTGAACTGCGTCGGCGCTTTCGCCACCAACGACTCGACCAGCGCGGGATCGAAGCGCGCGATCTGTCCCTTCACCTCTGCACCGCTGGCCCTGAGC
>CAZOTB010000244.1:0-6435 GCA_964582645.1 uncultured Verrucomicrobiota bacterium
CAATGGCCCTTCCCCGGTGGATTACTCCACCGCCCTCCGCGAGGGGCCCCGCCTCCCACATTGGTCTGTTTTGCGGAACGAGCGGACAGTTGTTCTCAATGCTCCCTTCTTGCGCCCAGCACCTTACCGGGATTGAGGATTCCGTTCGGATCGAACGCCGCCTTGAGCCGACGATACGCTTCCATGCCGGCCTCGCCCACCATCTTCGGTAGAAATTCCTTCTTCGCCACGCCGATGCCGTGTTCGCCCGTGATGGTGCCGCCCAGCGCGATGGCCTTGTCGAAAATCTCGGTGAACGCCTCGTGCACGCGATGGATTTCCTCGGCATTGCGCTCGTCCGTCAGGAACGTCGGGTGCAGGTTGCCGTCGCCCATGTGGCCAAATGTGCCGATTCGCAGCCGGTACTTCCCGGCGACCTGTTGGATGAACGCGATCATCGTCGCCAGTTCACTCCGCGGCACGGTGGCGTCCTCGAGGATCGTCGTCGGCGCGACACGCGCCAGCGCGCTGAACGCGCTGCGCCGGGCGGTGGCGAGTCGTTCGCCTTCGGCGGCATCTTTCGCCACGCGGACTTCCTTGGCGCCGTGTTTGCGCGCCAGCTCGATCATCCGCTGCGCCTCCTCCTCGACCACGGCGGGGTGGCCGTCGGTTTCCATCAACAACAACGCCTCGACATCGAGCGGCAGGCCGATCTTCGCAAAGTCTTCGACGCATCGAATCGTGGTGCGATCGAGGAACTCGAGCGTACATGGAATGATCTTGCTCGCGATGATGTCGCTCACGGTTTCGGCCGCTGCGGTCATCGAATCGTACGTGGCGACCATCGTCTTTTTCGCCCGCGGGCGCGGGACGAGCTTGAGCAACACCTGCGTGATGACGCCGAGCGTGCCTTCGCTGCCGATGAACACATCCTTGAGCGAGTAGCCCGCGACATCCTTGGCGCATTTCGTTCCAAACCGAAGCGTCTCGCCGGTGGCCAGGACGATTTCGAGGCCAAGCACGTAATCGCGGGTGACGCCGTACTTGAGTCCGCGGAGGCCACCGGAGTTCTCGGCGACATTGCCGCCGATGGTCGAGATTTTCATCGAGCCCGGGTCGGGTGGATAGAACAGCCCGTGTTTCTGCGCTTCGGTGTCAATCGCCTGCGTGATCACGCCCGGCTCGACGAGCATCGTGAGGTTGTTTGGATCCGTCTGCAGGATGCGATTCATTTTCACCGTGCAGAGCACGATGCAACCCGGTACGGGCAGACTCCCGCCACTGAGTCCCGTTCCCGAGCCACGGGTGACGACGGGGATGCGTTCGGCGTTGGCGAGCTTGAGCACAGCGCCGATCTGGGAGGCGTTCTCGACGAACACGACCGCAGCCGGCATCTGTTGCAGCATCGCGGTACCGTCGAAAGAATAAGTGAGGAGTTCTTCCTTCGACGTGAGGACATTTTCTTTGCCGACGATGCACTGCAAACAAACCTGAAACGAGTTGGTCATTCTAACTCAATTCAAGCTTTCCACGTGCGCCATGCCAGATTCGCGCGATGGCGACGGCATGGGATTCCTCGGAGACTTGATAGGCGATGCGGTAAGGGAAAACAATGATCTCGCGCACATCCTCGTCCTCGTACTCGGGAACAACACGCTCCCGGCGCGGGAAAGTGGCGAGCGCCTCTGCCTTGGACACGAGCAGCAAGCCAAACCTTTCCGCCGCAATCGGATCTTCTGCGGCAATGAAACGGACAACGTTCTCGAGATCCTGAGTCGCCAGCTCGGCCCAAACTATTTTGTAAGCCATGTTTTCAGCCGTCGCTTCACTTCATCGTGTGGGACGACTTCGCCACGCTTGATCTGGTCCAATCCTTTTCGGATGGCGGCAAGGTACTCAAGCCGCTCCGAGATATCCTCCAAGCTCGCGTTTTCAGGAAGGCGTTGGATGGTTTGAAGGGCGATCTGTTTGTCGCTCATGTCGGTATCATGCGGCAATTGAGACGAATTAGCAACGCTACCTTTTGGCTTGGTCACTCAAAGCTCTCCACGCGGAACATCACCGACTTGCTGCGGACGCAATCGAGCTTGTCAATCTTCGCCAACGCCCCGCGCACTGCGGAATCCTTCGCGTCGTGGATCATCAAGATGAGCGGCACCTTCTGGCCTTCGTGACCCTCTGGCTGAATGACCGACATGATGCCGATCTTCGACTGGCCCAGGATCGAAGCGATGCGCGCGAGGACGCCCGGCTTGTCCACCACGTCGAGTCGCAGGTAGTAGCGCGACAGCACGTCGTCCATCGGTTTGAGTTTGCCGTACATTTTGTGCGGAACAAAAGGCGGCACGCGACGATGGGCGTTGAACTTGCAGTTGAGCGCCACATCCGCCAGATCGCTGATGACTGCGCTCGAAGTCGCGTCCATGCCGGCGCCGCGTCCGTAATAGATTGTGTCGCCGACCACATCGCCGCGGACGCACACGGCGTTGAACACACCATTGACCGAGGCGAGCAGGTGCGTCTTCGGGATCAACGTCGGATGCACGCGCACCTCGACCGATTTGCCGCCGTCGGCCTTGATCACGGCGAGCAGTTTGATGACATAGCCGAGCTTGTCCGCGTACTTCATGTCGGCGGCGGTGACGTTGCGGATGCCTTCAATGTGAATCTTGTCCAGCCGCACCCAGAATCCATACGCGAGCGACGCGAGAATGACCGCCTTGTGCGCGGTGTCGCCGCCATCCACGTCGAGCGACGGATCCGCCTCGGCATAGCCTTTCGCCTGGGCGTCTTTGAGCACGTCGTCGAAGTTCGCGCCCTCGGCGGCCATGCGGGAGAGGATGTAATTGCAGGTGCCGTTGACGATGCCGTAAATGGAGAGGATGCGATTGGCGATCAACCCTTCCCGCAACGCTTTGATGATCGGGATGCCGCCCGCGACGCTCGCCTCGTAGAAAATGTTCGAGTGGTGCTTGGCCGCCGCTGCGAACAATTCCTCGCCCCGATGCGCCAGCAACGCCTTGTTCGCAGTCACGACCGGCTTCTTGTGCTTGAGCGCGTCGAGGATCACGTCGCCTGCGAAGGTTGTACCTCCGACCAGTTCAATCACCACGTCCACATTCGGATCGCGCGTGACTTCGTAGGCATCGTTGCGACGGCGCGCCTGCGGCACCTTGACCACGCGGGGCCGGTCCCAGAACTTTTCGCCGACGCGATTGATCTCGATACGCACACCCACGCGGTCGGCGATCAGGTCGGCGTTCTTCTCCAGGTTCTTGTACACGCCCTGTCCAACGGTCCCCAACCCGATCAATCCGACTCGCAGTGATTTCATAGTTGCGCGCATTCAGATAACGGAAGCCATGGAGCGGGGCAATGAAATTTCGAGCCGGGGGGTGCGTGTCCGTCTTGGTGGGAAAACAACAAGGCCGAGTCAGACTTCGACTCGGCCTTGTGGATTGCGAACGCAACTGCCTCGGACTGTCGGATTGAACTTCTCAATGGTGATCAACGAATCTTCCGTTCGGCGCGCTGTTCGACTTCTGCACGTCGGGCATCTGGCTTGCAAGTACGGATCGCTTGCCCTATGGATCAACAGGCTGAAGCGATTAACCGCGGATCAAGCGGATGGCGCGGATGGATTTCCGTGGAATCCCCGTAATCCACGGTTCAGCATTTGCCGAACGAAACGCAGTGGTGGAAGGTTGCCAGCGGTTCGCCGTCGCTAGGGCAGCTACAGCGGCGAATCGAAGGAGGGGACTCTTTGTGTCTCGATTCCGTGGCCGAACCTGCCCGGCCGTTCCTCATTGCCCTGCTCGCCCATGAATTGAGGCGTCCCATCCTCGTTGTCACTCACGACCTCAAGTCGCAGGAACAGTTTCACTATAACCTGGAAACCTACGTTTCGGTTCTCAGTTCTCGGCTGTCAGTTCTCGGTTGCGGATTCTACCCGGCGTGGGAGACGCTACCTCACGAGGACATCCTCCCGCCGGTGGATGTGATCGCGGACCGGCTCAAAGTGCTCCATCAACTTTCCATCCTCCATCCTCCATCCTCCATTCTCCTCGTCGCTTCGATCCAGGCTCTTCTCCAACGCACCTTTGCGCCTTCGCGTCTTGGCGCGATGCAAAAAACCATCACGCTCGGTGGAAAGCTCGCGCGAGACGACTTCGCAGAATGGCTCACCGAGGTCGGCTACGAAGCGGAAGCACAGGTCACGGCGCGCGGCGAATTCAGCGTGCGCGGCGGGATCGTGGATGTGTTCCCGCTCGACCAGGAACAACCGCTGCGGATCGAGTTGGTCGGCGATGAAGTCGAATCCATCCGCCGATTCGATCCGGTGAGCCAGACTTCCACAACGGAAGCGCGCGAAGTGACACTGATGCCGGGCGGCGAACTCGGGCTCCTCAAACGCGGCACGGAGCCGCTCGGCTCGTTCCTGGAGTTCCTGCCGCCAAATACGCTCTTCGTCCTGGACAATCCTGACGCGATTCAGGCCAGCGCCGAGTCGTATGAAAAGCAAGTCCCCGAGGGAGACCGGTTCCTTGTCCCTTTCGATGAAGTGTGGAAACGGGTGCAGCAACGAACCTTGTTGCTTGGCGAAAGCACGCTTCACGCTTCACGCTTCACGCTTCACGCTCCTTCACTCCACTCCCTCGAGTTCTACCGTCCGGTCGGCGTGCGCGCGATTGACGAGGCGGTGGCCGAGGTGCAACGGCGCACGTTCTTCCAGCAACTTCGGCAGTGGGTGACCGACGGTTACGCGGTGCAGGTGTTCTGCAACAACGAGGGCGA
The DNA here is from genome assembly GCA_964582645.1 of uncultured Verrucomicrobiota bacterium. Classification (GTDB taxonomy): domain Bacteria; phylum Verrucomicrobiota; class Verrucomicrobiia; order Palsa-1439; family CAZOTB01; genus CAZOTB01. The sequence continues at coordinate 4,774 of CAZOTB010000244.1, forward strand.
ACAGCAGCGGTTCTTCGAGATTCTCGCGGAACTGGGGATGAAAGACGTGCCGCTGCACGCGCAACGCGGTTCGTTGTCTCAGGGATTTCTGTTCGAGGAAGCAAAACTCGTCGTCGTGACCGACGCGGAAATTTTTGGTCGTTACAAGGTGCCGCGGCCGCGACGGCTCATCGCGGTGGCGAAGGAAAAGGCGCAGACGAAACAGCTCATTGATTTTACCGAACTCGAAGAAGGCGATTTCGTCGTCCACATCCAGCACGGCATCGGGAAGTTTCTCGGCCTGAAGAAACTCGAATCCGGCGGCGCCGAGCAGGAAGTTCTCGCCATCGGTTACGCGAACGATGCCCGGCTCTACGTGCCCGTGGCCGAGGCGCACCTGGTCAGCAAGTACGTCGGGGTTGGCAAACGGTTCCCCGAGTTGAGCCAGATCGGCGGGACGCGTTGGGCGCGGGCGAAGGAAAGCGCCGAACGCGCGATCGTGGACCTCGCGGCGGGATTGCTGGAAATCCAGGCCGCGCGAGAAACGCAAACCGGCTTCGCGTATCCGCCGGATACAGCATGGCAACGAGAGTTCGAGAGCGCGTTCCTTTACGAAGAAACATCCGACCAATGGACCGCGATCACGGATGTGAAGCGCGACATGGAGGCGAAGAAGCCGATGGATCGTCTCATCTGCGGCGACGTCGGCTACGGCAAAACCGAGGTCGCGATCCGGGCGGCGTTCAAAGCGGTCATGGCCGGGAAGCAGGTCGCCGTGCTCGTGCCGACGACCGTGTTGGCGCAGCAGCACTTCAACACGTTCACCGAACGAATGGCCGATTACCCGGTACGGATCGAGATGCTCAGTCGCTTCCGCACCAAGGGCGAGCAGCGACGCATCGTGCAACTGCTGCGCGAAGGCGGCATGGATATCGTCATCGGCACGCACCGGCTCGTGCAGCCGGACGTGCATTTCAAAGACCTCGGGTTGGTCGTGATTGATGAGGAGCAACGCTTCGGCGTGTTGCACAAGGAACGCTTCAAACAACTCCGACGCATGGTGGACGTGATCACATTGAGCGCGACGCCGATCCCCCGCACGCTTTATCTCTCGCTCACGGGCGCGCGCGACATGAGCGTGATCGAGACGCCGCCGCAGGACCGGCTGCCCGTCGAGACGATCATCACCGAGTGGAACGAGCGCACGATCCGCGATGCGTTGGTGCGCGAACTCAACCGCGGCGGCCAGGTGTACTTTCTGCACAATCGCGTCGAGTCGATCGAGGGCATCCGGGATCGACTGAAGGATTTGTTGCGGGAATTCGACCGCAAAGTCCGCATCGAGATCGGCCACGGGCAGATGCACGAGGATGACCTCGAATCGGTGATGCTGCGATTCGTCAACGCCGAGATAGACATTCTTGTGTGCACCACGATCATCGAGAGCGGGCTCGACATTCCGAACGTCAACACGATTATCATTGATCGCGCCGACCGGTTTGGCCTGAGCGATCTCTACCAGCTTCGTGGCCGGGTCGGGCGCTGGAAACACAAGGCGTACGCCTACCTCTTGATCCCGCGTCACGCCGCGCTGGTGGCCGACGCCCGCAAGCGCATCACGGCGATCCAGCAATACTCGAAGCTCGGCAGCGGTTTCAAAATCGCCATGCGCGACCTGGAAAT
>CAZOTB010000245.1:0-6418 GCA_964582645.1 uncultured Verrucomicrobiota bacterium
GGTGCGCGGCGGCGGCCGGTTGTGGACGGCGGGATGGTCTGCAGCCAAAGACGAATACAACTCCCCCACCCCGTCGTGGAACGAGATGCTCGGCGTCGGCGAACGAACATGGAAGCCCGCTGGTGATCTGGAGCGATTCGGTGAGTTGATCGAGTACGCCAACGAACGCCGTCCCTATTTCAGCCGGCATTGCCACATGGAGCCAACGGGCGCGACGAACCTCAGCTACACCGCGATCACGGTACCCCCGGGCGAGACTGCTTCCAAGGCGTATCAACGCAAACACGGCGCGGGACTCATACAGGTGGTACCGTGGACTGCCGGCAAGGATTACATTGACGGCCACAAGAAATTGGACGGCTGCGTGGCGAAGGGCGCGGTGATCTATCCTGACGACGACCGCCGCAAAGTCATCGCCCAGTTCGCACTCGATGCCGTCACGCCTCCGGCAATCACGTCTGCGAGCCAGATCATGGCGTGGCCGCTCTGGGCGTTGAACGGCGGGGCCGTGCTGATCGCCAATTTCACCGGCGACCCGGCGGAGAACGTGAGGGTTTCCTTTTGGTCTCCGCAGATTGTGAAGACTCTGCGCTCAATCCGTGTGGGCCAACTGAAGTTCGAACAAGACAAGGACAAGCGCGTCACCTGCACCATTCCCGTGAAAGACGTCACGGACATCCTGATCATCAACGGGCCCGTGCCTGCTCGATAGGCCACACTTCGACACCCAAAATCATTCCCTATGCCCTGCTCACGCTTCTCCGTTGCCTGTCTCACGTGGAGCCTGTCCCTTTGCTCCGTTGTCGTCGCCGAAGTCACTACGAACCCGGTACAGCTTGCCGAAATGCTCGGCACCCCTTCGGACTGGAAGATCACACCGTCGGGTCAAGGCTTGTACCTGGAGAGCGCGGTGAGCAAGTCCGCGCCCGGCGAACTCATCATGTCCTTCCGTCTCAAACCGGCTGCGGGTGCGGCTTACGTCAGCATCCAGATGGCGTGCGCCGAGCGCCCGGACAAAACGCAGCAGGCGTGAAGGCCCAAAGTGATCTGCGGGAACGAACTCGTCCTCGCTAGCCCCGACGACGTGCTGCTCGGTGACCTGTTCGCCGAGTACGCCAGCGCGGCGGACAAGCGCGATGAAGTCGTGCGACTGTCGAAGGTTCGGATGCCGTTGCCGCCCGGCATTCCAGAACTGCCCAACCCAATTGCCGAGCTAGCCAAGACCGGTGTCGGCGCTCCAGCGAAGGTGTTGAGCGTGACCGATCCCGTGCATCAATACGACGGCACGCGTTGTCACGTTCACTTCGAGTCCGTGCCCGGCGCGAAGAGCTACCACGTGTGGGTGAGCCCCTACGCTGACGGCCGCGGCGGGCTGCAGTTGGGCGCAGGCTGGACCGAGTCGGGCAAGCTGATTGAAGGGTTGCGGCCGGGCATCGAATTTTACGTGTTCATCGTGTACACGGACAAGGACGGCACATTGTCCAAACCCTCTGCGCCGCTCAAGTTCACGCTGAAGGATCGTTTTGGCTACAAGTGATTGCATTGAACGCGACGCAGTGAAAAGATACGGGAAACCATGAACGAGTACTACACCGGCACACCCCTCAAGATCGGCAACGAGACCCAGTTGCTCATCGACGACACAATCATCGAGGACCGCTGGCGGTTGACGCGCGTGATGCATCATCCCGACAAATGCCCGCGCAACCCGGTGGTCATGCGCGACAAGCCCTGGGAGAGCGACACGGTGCAGGGGCCGCACGTCATCTGGGACGAGGAGTACGGCAAGTACCGGATGTGGTATCTCTGTTTCAACAACTCGACCTACTACCACGGCAGCGGCGCGTGTCAGTACATGGCCTATGCGGAAAGCGACGATGGGTTCAATTGGGAGAAGCCGCTCTTCGACCACTGTCCCTACGGCCAATACAAGAAAACCAACATCGTCTATTACGGCACCCACGATCAGGGCACGTACATCAACCCGAGCAAATGGCCCGACCTGCCGGTCACGCGCATTCAGTCGGTCGCCGCGAGCCAGGTATTCAAGGACGACCGGGAACACGATCCCGCCCGCCGTTACAAGATGATCACGCTCGAAGGCCGCCACCGCCCGGAGATCGGCGAAGTGCATGTCGGCGTCGAGATGTCCTGCTCGCCCGACGGCATTCATTGGAAGCTGGCCAATGACAAACCGCTCCTCGATCACTCGAGCGATTGCAAGAACCATGTCGTGTACGACGAGAAGAACCAGCAATGGCTGATGTATTGCCGTCCGCCCGTGTGGCACTCGGGCCGTCAACACATCCGCCGCAACATCCGTCGTCGCGTCGCCGTGATGACGAGCAAGGATTTCGTGAATTGGACCTACCCTCGCACGGTGATGTACCCCGACGAGTACGACACGCCCGATTACGACCACGTGCAGGTCTTCCGTTACGGCAACGTCTTCCTCATGCTCTACGGCGCAATGGAAGGCGACACGACCGGGCGTTGGGAATTGCGCCTCGCGTCCAGCCCCGACTGGTTTCATTGGGAACGCTACCACACCTGCGAGACCTATCTCGCGCGAGGCACCGAGGGCAGCTTCGACGGCGGGGGAATTCTCCCTTCGTGCGAGCCGATCCGGCAGGGCGAGCGACTGCTCCTGTACTACTCGGCCTTCAAGCGCGGTCAGGAAGAGCAAGGCGATTTCGGCGGCTCGGTCGGCCTGGCGACGATCAAGCTGGACCGCTTCGTCGAACAGCGCGCGGGCGAGACACCCGGCTATCTGCTGACGAAAGAGTTCATCCTGGAAGGCAACACGCTGCGGGTGAACGTCGAGATGAACAAGAGCACCAACCTGACCGTGCCGCCCCGGTTGCGCGTCGAGGTATTGCGTCATCCGCCGCACGGAAAACATTGGGAGTTTCGCGAAGCCTACGACGGCTTCAGCCTCGACGATTGCGATGCGCTGAACATTGATCACACCGACGCCGTCGTGACGTGGAAAGGGAAGAGCGATCTGTCCGCACTTGCTGGGAAGCCGGTCTATCTGCGCTTCGAGTTGCAGAACACAGGTATCTTCGCGTTTCGAGCGGCGAATGAATAGCCGACGTTCGACTGCTCTCGTTTGGAGTACAAGCTTCAGCTTGCAAGAGGCGACGAGCGAGGACGACAAGCTGAAGCTTGTACTCCGAACGCTGGCGCCGTGAAGGGCATTCAAGTATGGTCAATCATGCTTCTCGCGCCCAAGTCTGGCCTTTCCACAAAGCCACGATTGACGCCAGCGTCATGTTCCGACGCTGCAGGGCGGCGGCGGTTTCGTTTCGGCCAAGGAAATGGAACAAGGCTTACAACGCTGACAAGCTGGAGGAGTTCTTCCGGAAGGCGGCGAAAGAGAAGCCGGACGTGATCGTCGCGCCGGAGGGTGCGCTGGAAGGTTATGTCATCTCCGATGTCACCTGGCACCGAGAGCGGGCGCCGGCGTTTCTCGATCTGGCCGAGCCACTGGATGGGCCCTACATCAAGCGCTTTCGCAAACTGGCGCGGCAACTCAAGACGTGTCTCTGTTTCGGATTCGCGGAACGGATCGAACGCGACGTCTGGAACAGCGCCGCGTTCATTGACCACACCGGCACCATCTGCGGCGTCCATCACAAGGTGACTGAGACGACGCATCCGACATGGAACTTCGCCCGGCAAGCCGACCACGTTCGGGCGTTTGATACGCCGCTGGGACGTTGTGGCATTCTCATCTGCTCCGACCGATGGATGCCGCTGCTGGCGCGCACCCTCGTGCTCGACGGTGCGCAGTTTCTACTCATCCCCACGTTCGGCTCGAAGGAACAGACGCAAACCAAGGCGGTCCTCGCCCGGGCTCGCGAGAACGGCGTCCCGATCGTACAGGCCAACGTCGGCATGGCGCAGGTCATCAGCAAGGGGGAGATCGTCGCCTACCGATGGGGGCTGGATCAGATCGCGACGGGATTCATTGATATCCCGGTCACTCCGTCGAAGCAGGCGGTTCGTGCGTGCGACCGCGAGTTGCAGCGCGTGCAGCCGGCAATGCAACGAGATGATTATCGGAAAGCCATCGCCCGAATGCGCAAGAACAAGCCTTCGCGCGACGTGCGCAAGTCGTTCGTGTCGGAGCGGGAGTTTCGCAGGCTCAAGGCCGGCAACTGGGGTGAGACGTGAGCGGCAGGTTGACTGTTCGTAGTAGAGCGCTTCTGCGCGGGCTTGCTGTCTGACGCAGTTTCTTACTGACCGCGCTGAAGCGCTCTACTACAAACCCTTCGGTGTATGAAACTCCAAGCCATCAAACCCATCTCCTCCAGCGCTGTAAAGGTTACGCTCGGCAGGCCGGTCGTCGTCTCGATGGCGGATCCAGCCGAGCGCACCTGGGGCTACTGGCAGTTCCCAACGATCTCGCGAATGCCCGGTGGCGACATCCTGCTCACCGTCAACAACAACCAGGACGATGATCTCTGTTACGGCCATGCCGCGCCTGCATGGCTCTCGCACGACGATGGGCAGTCGTGGCATCCTGCAGACCTTGATGAGAAAGGGCTGACGATCGCACACTCGCCCGTGACGGAAGTGTTCAACGGCGAATTCCTCTGCGTTCCGATGCCGCTTGGCTTCCGTCCCTCCCAGCTTCCCAAGCGAGCGCTCCAGCGTCCCGTGTCACAGTGGACGGATTACATTCCCCGCTCGTTCCATCGGCTCGACCGCTTCCCGCCGTCGGTGAAAGAGTACTTCGGCCACCTGCGCGGTCTGCGTTGGACGCCCCGCACGCGCCGATGGACCGAAGAACAAATCGCCTGGGACGTGCGCGACTTTCTCCTGCGCCTGGACGGCGGCGGCATGGTCGGCCACGCGTGGTCGCGCACGAGCCTGGAATACGCGCCGGTTCGGTTCGGCACCGAGTTGCTCGACGCGAACTACAAAGTCGCTTACAGGCACGATGACGGCACCGCCCCGCGCGGATTCGAAGTCTGGTGCATGGTCTCGACGGACAACGGTCGAAGCTGGCGGCGGCGCGGTCTGATCGCGAGCGATCCGACCGGGAAAGTGCCGCCCACCGAGACGGCCATGTCGCGGACCTCCCGGGGTGATCTGGTTTGTGTTGTCCGCACGACCCATCGCCTGCAGCTTCCGATGTGGGTCACGCATTCCGACGACGCGGGTCGCACGTGGAGCAGCCCGAAGACATTGTTCGATCACGGCGTGTTGCCGACTCTGCTGCTGCTACAGAACGGCGTGCTTGCCCTTTCGTTCGGGAGGCCGGGCGTCCATCTGTCGTTTTCGCCCGATGGCAGCGGTCGCACGTGGACGCAGCCGGTCGAGGTGCTGGCAACGGGAATTCCCAAAGGGAGGAAATGGACTTGGGAGAAGATTCTGCAGGCCGATCCCGAGCGCGTGGAGTTGCAGAAAGACGGTTACACCAGTCTGCTCCCATTGGGCGGCGATCGGTTCCTAATCGCCTACTGCGACATGGCGCACGAGGACTCGCGAGGGCGAGAACGAAGAGCAGTGAAGGTGCGCACGGTGGGGGTGTCGGCTCGGAAGTGACAGCCTGCTTCGCTAAGTGCCCGTTTCCATTCTCGCTCACGCAGGCCATTGCCCCGTGGATGCGCCGCTTCAAGGAACCGCTCGCGCTTCCGACAAGCTCCAGTACCAGTTCAAGATGTCGGGTCCGAGGAATAGCCAGATCACAGCCGCGAGCGCGATGTACGGGCCGTAGGGAATCCGCCCCTGCAACTCGCGCATGCGGAGCACCACCAACGCAAGGCCGACGACCGAGCCGAGCAGAGCGGAGGTCATCAAAATGAAAAAGATCGGCGTCCAACCGACAAACGCGCCGATGCCGGCCATCAGCTTCACATCGCCAAATCCCATCGCCTCGCGCGGGATCACGAGCAGTTCGCTTGTGGCGACGCAGTTGTTGAGATCCGCGAGCGCATGCTCTTGCCCGGCGACTGCGAGATGCGATACGGAGATGCTCACGTCCACGTTCTCGAACGACTTGTCCCCGAGCTGGAGCGTCTTTGCGTGAAAACGGATGCGGTCGGATCTGCGATAGAATACTTCCTCGTACGGAATCTCCTCGTTGGGCAGCTTGAGCCTGGTCGGCTCGATCGCGACTTGCGTGCCCGGCTCGAGCGGCATCTTGAATCGGCCAAACGCCAGCTTGCCCATCTCGACAATGAACCACAGCGAACCTCCGCCCACGATGATGCCGAGGATGGAATTCAGAATTGCATGAAGTCGCGGTGACAGATTTGCCAGTGCGGGCGCTCGTTCGGCGAAAAATATCCAATCCACCCACGACGGGCGCGGATGAAGCTCGGGCACGGCAATCGAGAAGAAAAACCCGAAGACCACCAATCCCAGCGTGATGCGGTCGGGGATGATGTAGAACTCGAAGTCAATG
>CAZOTB010000246.1:0-6378 GCA_964582645.1 uncultured Verrucomicrobiota bacterium
GCCGAAGCCCGCCTGCGTCGACATCTGCCCCTTGATTTCGATGGCGGGGAAGCGGTCGACCGCGATTTTTTCTGCCGACAGGCGCCGGCGGCCTCTCTGGTTGAAGGGCACGTTGCGCAGGAACGTCTCGATGGTCTGAAATCCGTCCTCGGGCCGTGGCGCGACGCCGTACACTTCCATGCGGTTGCAGGTCGAGAGGATCAGGCTCTCGCTCAATCGCCGGGTTGCCACCAGTGATTGGAGCGCGGTGGGGATGGTGCCGGGCGCGGGAGCAAGTTTCTCGCGAACCTCGATCGGCGCAGTCTGGTAGTTGAGCCCGACGACGACAATGTGCATGGTTCAATGCTGCGGAGAGACCATGTTGATGAGCGGGAAGGTGATCATCACGAAGAGAAAAAGCGCGATCGAGCCGAACGCCACTTTGCGTCCGCGCACCCGTTGCGTCATGCGCACCACCACCAGCGCCGTGTAGATCGCCCAGACGAGGAGCGACCAAGCGGTCTTGGGCGGGTCGGTCTTCAGGAACTGGATCCCCAGCACAAACCCGAACCCGATCCCGAGCGTGAGCAACAAGAATCCCGCGAGCAGGAGCCGGTAATTGATGACCTCAAGGTTCTCGATGGGCGGCAACCGATGGAACAGCGGGTAGAGCTTGTGGGTTTTCAACTGCCGTTCCTGGATCAGGTACATCAGACCCGTGACGAACGCGAGCGCGTACGCGCCATAAGCGACGAGCGAGAGCGAGGCATGCATGCCCAGAGCCGGGCTCTTGAACGGCGTCAGGTCGTGCGGTTGATCGAGCGGCAGGATGAGCGCGACCGCGCCAAGCGCCACCACGAGCGGGATGGCAAACGTGCCGAGAAAGGAAACTCGAAAGGCGGCGCCGACGACCAGGTAGATGAGCACCAGTGCCCATGCGATGAACAGGAAGGTTTCGAATTCGTTCGAAATCGGGCAACCGCGGATTTTCAGTCCGCGCAGGTAGAGCCCGGCGGTGTGGGCAACGAATCCAGCCGACACGATGGCCACCGTGGTCGGATACGGTGAACCGAGTCGTGCGCGGATGAAGAAGAGGGAAACAAGGAAGCTGATGAGGTAGAGACCTTCAGCGATCCAGAGAAGTGTTCGATCCATACTGGAAAATTGGATCGGGCGCCGCAGGCTGATTCTCCTGCGACGCCCGACAGTGTAATTCGGAAAGGCTGTAAGCCGAATTCTGTACCCGTTCGATCTCTCTCACGGGCGATAGTCATTTGTCTATGCGACCGGTACCCGAGGCTGTTCCCCTTTCGGGGATCTCGGCCGGGCCAGCCTGCCTCCTATTTGGTCTTGCTCCAGATGAGGTTTTCCGTGCCCCTTCGATTACTCTCCGGGCGGTGGGCTCTTACCCCGCCTTTTCACCCTTACCCCTCGACGCACCCTTGCGGGCTTGCTCGGGGCGGTATGTTCTCTGTGGCACTGTCTGTCGCGCCGGACTTTCATCCAACGCTCCCGGGTGCTGTACCCGGCATCCTGCCCTGTGGAGTTCGGACTTTCCTCCCGTCTCTTCGTTGCCAAAGAACCGAGCGACTATCCGCCTTTCCGAAAAATCGTTATTGGTTACTCGTTATCGGTTATTCGTTCTTCGAGCCTCCGACACCGGAATAACGAAGAACGAAGAACAACTCCTCACTCGTTCCAATACAAAATCCTAGCACAGTTCTCGCAAGTCACAATCTCCTTGCCGCTCTTGGCCTTGTGCAGGACGGTTGGCGTGACGGCGAGATGACATCCCTGGCAGTTCCCGCTTTCGATCCCGACGACCGCGGTGCCGCCCTTGGAACGACGGAGGCGCTCGTACCTTTCGTAAACATCCTCCGACACTTCCTTGCTCCGTGTCTCGCGTTCGGCTTTGAGTTCACCGAGTTCCTTGTTGATCGCCGCCTCGCGCTGGGCCAGCGTCGCCTTTTGCGATTCGAACTGCTTCTGCAACTCCGCCAGCTTCGCGCTCTCCTTCTTCAGTTCGGCGTTGACCACATCTGCCTGTTCCATCAGCTCCAGCTCTTTGGTTTCGAGCTCGTCAATCTCTTCCTTGCACTTCTGAATTTCGTGCGTGAGCGCCTGGTACTCCTCGTTCTTCTTGGTCTGGTACTGCTGCACCTGGTACTTGGCGATCTGCGTCTTCTTGCCTTCGACCTCGACATCAATGTTCTTGCGGTCGGACTCAATCTGCTTGGTCTGCTGCTTCAAAGTCTCGACGCGGGCCGATTCGTCCGCAGATCGCTGCTCAATCTCACGGCGCTCGTTGGGGATACGCGTCAGTTCTTGTTGCAACTGCAGGATGCGACGGTCGCGCTCTTGCAGAATCAGTAGTTTTTCCAAATCGGGAAGCATCAACCTTCAAGATATAGCTGCGCAGCCAGATTGGCGCAAGAGAATTGAAGGGAGCAACGGAGTGAAGAATGGATGGGAACTTGTGGACTCGTTCGCTTCTCGGTCCAGCCTTGAAGGCAACTGACCGGTGACTGGGAGACGAACAGCTACCGGCTGCCGCTCTGGACCATCTCGTAGTACTTCAACTCGGTGACGACGATTTGGCCGCTCTCGAAAAGCTGGACAACGGTCTTGTAGATGTGGATCTCACAGAATGGAATCGCCTGCTGGAGCTGCGCCACGGTCATCGGCTGCTTGATCAAGGCCTGCCAGACCGCCTGCGCACACGCGGCAAGCTCGGGATCGCTCCAGTTGATCATGGCGGTCTTGCGGGTGACAGGCTTGTCACGTTGTGGGAACTTGTCGCGCCACTCGGGCAATTCGTCGCGTTTCTGGAGCGCGTTCATCAGCAACTCGGTCGTGCTGCCGCTGATCTCGAAGCCGGGCACTTTCTCGAGCATGTCGTTGCTGAGGAAGAAAAACGATCCCTTGACCTCCTCCTGGAACAACTGCCAGAGCGCCTCCGGCCCCTGCATGTGCCGCCAGCGTCCCGCACGCAGGAATCCTTTCTCGAAAAAGAATTCGCCGATGGTGAGCTGGCCTTCCTCTTGGACGTTGAGCACCCCGGTCTGGCCGGAGTTGGAGATGGCCTGGAAGATCGTAGTCAGGTCGAAGTTGCTCAGGTCGCCGGCGAGATCGTTGATCTGACTGATCACCGCGAGCTGCGTGGTCGTCTCCTGGAGTTGACGCGCCATGTGCGCGCTCAGGAACTGCAGGAACTCGGGCACCTGCTTGACGAGCCGGTCGAACGCCGACTGCGTGAACAACAAGAGATCGGCTGACTCGGGTACGCGCACGGTGCAGTTGCGACGGGTGTTGGTAAGCAGACCGATCTCTCCGAAGAACTCGCCCTTCTTGAGCTTGCCGATCACGCTGGGCTCGGTACCGTTTTTGCCGGTGAACACCAGTTCCGCGCCCCCTTCGTTGATCACGAACCAGGTGTCGCTCGGACCGCCCTGTTTGCAGACGATGCTACCGGCCTTGAAGTTGACCATGCGCGCCTCGCGGAGGACGGTCTTGAGCGTGGCGGCGTTCAGCGTCTTGCAGAAGACGAAGAAGTTGTCCGCGTCCGGTTTGGCGTTGGTTTCAGAGAGTCTCATTCTGGGGCGATACGTTCCCAAGAAATTTAGCAACCCCAATGCCACGCGGCAGTTACGTATGGCTGGAATCCCCGCCTGCGCAACTGCATCCAATAACAGCCTGAACCCTTACGATTCATGAGCCATGGGACACCTCTTTCACGTTAGCTACTACAACTGGTTTCTCGTCGTGTTCTACGTTTTGATTGTGGGCGTGTTCATCTTTGGCATTTTGCGGCCTCGCAAGAAGACCGAGTGGCGCAGCGCGGGCATCGCGCAGGCATGGGTCATCGCGCTCTACGCCGAGATGTACGGGCTGCCGCTGACGATGTATCTACTGGCTGGATTCATTGGAAAGACCCACGCCGAGGTGGAACAAACGCACTTCCTTGGTCACCTCTGGCCGCTCTTGTTCGGCAACGACGATCTCCGTTGGCTGATCGTGTGTGATGTCATAGGGCAAACGCTGATCATCCTCGGCGCAGTGCTGGCGGTGATCGGCTGGCGGCGCATTCATCGCAGCAACGGAACGCTCGTGACCGACGGCATCTACCGGTATATTCGCCACCCCCAATACACCGGCTTCTATCTCTTCCTGATTGGCAGCATCATCAACTGGCCGACGATCATCACCGTGTGCATGTTGCCCGTGCTCTGCTGGACGTACTACCGGCTTGCACGAATGGAGGAGGCAGACGCGCTTCGGGAGTTTGGCGAGAAATACCGCGAGTACATCGAGACGACGGGGATGTTTGTGCCACGACTCGGTCCGCGGAACATCGCGTAACCGGATTGGGGCACAAAGCTTGGGACAACATCAAGTAGCCGCAGTCACTGCCAACAACCTTTTCTCGACCTGTTTCGGGAAATCCACCACGACGAACAAGCTCTTGTGGTAGAGGTAATCCTCGCCGCTTTCGTCCACGATGCGAACGAGATCATCAGCGGAAGCCCTCGGGTCGGCCAGCATCCGATAGACCTTGCCGGGTATGAGAGAGGCCGCATAGTCAGTGTTGTCGAGACACAACGCAAATTGAAATTTCGTCGTTTTCATAGCTGATCAACATACCGCTTGATCTTCATGTCACGCCTACCAATACCGTGCGCTTCGTACCAATGCAACTCCACGCGTCGAAGCGCGTCGTTGGCCAGACGCACCGTCGCGATTCCCTTCAGTTTACGCCAGCGGCCAGCTCCGTAGTTCTTGCGGAGATGACGCAAATTCCGAATGCCAGCACCTGTCGCGATGATTTCCGTCCTGCTGATATCCCCGATCAGTTCGAACTTCATTCGAAACCACCTCACGTCCCAAACAACCGGTCCCCCGCATCGCCGAGACCGGGCACGATGTACGCGTGGGCGTTGAGCCGTTCGTCCACGGCGGCGGTATAGACGGTGATCTCGGGATGAGCCTTGTGCAACTTCGACAGTCCCTCGGGCGACGCAACGAGGCACACGAGGCTGATTTCCTTCGCGCCATGTTCCTTGAGCACGCCTGCGGCGGCGGTCGCGCTGTTGCCGGTGGCGAGCATCGGGTCGATCAAGATGACGGCGCTGCGTCCGAGATGGTTGGGCAGCTTGGTGTAGTACTTCACCGCCTCGAAGGTCTTCTTGCGACGAAACAGGCCGATGTGTCCCACCGTGGCGTGCGGCACGAGATGGAGAATGCCGTCGAGCATGCCCAGTCCCGCACGCAATACCGGCACGAGCACGATCGGCCGGGTGACGACCTTGCCGCGCGTCCGGGCGACCGGGGTGGTAACGCTTACCGGCTTGAGCGGGAAGTTGCGCGTGATTTCGTACACCATCAACGCCGCGGTCTGGCTCAACAGCCGTCGAAACTCCTCATGGCGGGTTCGTTGGTCGCGGAGATGCGTGAGGTTGTGCTGGATGAGCGGATGAGAGAGGACGCGGACGGAAGACTGGAAGACTGGAGGACTGGGAGAATGGGTGGTTCGTTTGCCCATCAGCCCATCCCCCCGTCACGGCGACCTTCCATCCTTCCACCCTTCCATCTCTGCCCTCATTGCACGAACTGTTCCGCCACGTAATAGAGCTTGCCACTCTGCAGCTTGAGCGTCTCGGGGCCGACCTGGACTTTGACCGTCTTCGACTCCGATTTCCCGAGGATTTCAAGCAACTTTCGTAGAGACACAGGAGCAATGTATTTGATCTGCCGGGCTTCCCGGATATTCGCCAGTTCCTTCGCCTTGTTCACCGCATCTTCGTAGTAACCGAGGCTGTCTATGAGCTTGTCCTTCTTTGCCTGTCTGCCGGAAAAAATACGTCCGTCGGCAAGGCCATCCTTGAGATCGTCCACTTTCATCTTTCGTTCCTTCGCGACGATGCCGACGAATTGATCGTACGACTCCATGATCAGTTCCTCGACGAGCTGGACTTCCTCTTCGGTGGTCTGGCGTGAGCCGCTGAGCAGGTCTTTGAACTTGCCCGATTTGATTGTGAGAATGTCGAGCCCAACCTTGTCGAGCAGCTTGCGGTAGTTCAGCGTCTGGAGAATCACACCGATGCTGCCGGTGATGGTGGACTCGCTCGCCATCAGATGGGTGCCGCCCACGGCGACGTAGTACCCGCCCGACGCCGCGAGCGATGCCATGCTCACCACGACGGGCTTCTTGTCACGCGCCTGCCGGACCGCGCGGTAGAGTTCGTCCGAGGCGGTGACTTCGCCGCCCGGGGAATCCACCACTACAACGATGGCCTTAACGTCCTTGTCCTTGCCGGCGAGGCGGAGCTGCTCCTTGATGTCGCCGACCATACCCTCTTCGCCCAAGACACCAGCGACGCTGTAGCTGATCAGGCCGGAGAG
>CAZOTB010000247.1:0-6282 GCA_964582645.1 uncultured Verrucomicrobiota bacterium
ACGCGTCCGCGCCGAGCCGCACCGCGTCTTCGGGATCGGCGAGTTGTTCCTCGCATGAATCGTCGTACCGAACGATCGAGCTCTGAAGAATGAACGGCACTTTGCCAGCAAACGGCTTCCACGCCGTGGCTGCGATGCCGCGGTGCATGGTCACGGAGTCCGGCTGGCCCGCCACGATCTGCGCGAGGGTTTTCCCGATGGCGCGCAGGCCGGGCGGGACTTGCTCCGCGCCGTAGTTGAAGAAGTGATCCACCGCAATTCCGCAAAGGCGGCCGGATGGATGGGAGAAAAGTCGGTTGAGGCGGACTTGTTTGCCGGTGTTCATGGTGAATTGGATCGCGGTTACGTTCTGCGCTTAAACGCAATACCCAACTCGACCCATGCTTGCAAGAGCCGCGTCCGATTCCGCAAGCGCCACCAATCGTGGTCCTTCACGGTGCTCCGATGACGGATTTCCCTATCCGCCAGCGTCTGATTGTCCGCGCTGGAGAACGCGTTGCAGCCTGACCCCGGCTCGCTGATGTGTTTGCGTGCGCGGTCGTCGAAGCCGCACACGCAAAAGCGGTTGTAGTCGTAAGAGGACTGGGCGGGGCGATTTTGCCCCTGCGAACCGCCTGCCACGTTCGTGTGCCCAAGTCGTTACGAATCATTTTGCAAGAGGCTCACTTGTCGCAAATGAGCCGCGGTGGGCCGTTCGTAGCCCGCAAGCACGTCGTGCAAATCCACGTCGTGCACGAGCAACTCGATGACGCGGCCGGCGTCCACCGACAACTCCGCACGGTACTTTCGCTTCGCTGTCGCGTGGAAGTAAAACTCGACCACCGAACAAAATTCGTCCACGTACCCGATGCGAATGCGGTACGGGCTCGACTCACCGTTTGCGCCGTCGTTGACCGTCATGCGCAGGGTGAGCGGTTTGCAATGGGTTTCGAGGCTCTTGGTTTTTACCGCGCCGATGACGCGCACCGCGTAGAGGCTCGGCGCGAGTTCGCCCAGATCGAGTTTCAGAACAGGATCGCCGGTCTTGCAGCGAATGACCGGCACGGGCATGTTGAATCTGCCGGTGTTCTTGACCGACCGATGGCGCGGAACGAAGTACGCCGGCTGGGCGTATTCCTCGATCCGTTGTGGTTGACCCCGGGATTTCCCGTGCCGTCCAATGACGGAACAATCCAGAGCGACCACAAGTGCAGGGACAGCACATCTCACATTGTCCATCTTATCTGGTTGTTCGTGGAAAAGAGATAGACGAAGTTGCGGCAATGTTTGTCTGGATTGCGACGCATTCTCCGTTGAACTGAATCGAAGCCGACGCTACAAGGTCTCATCGCAAGCATGGAGAAGGTCCGATACATCGAGTTGCGTCCCGCCGAGTTTCGCACGCGGTTGACACAGAAGCCGGTGGCGTATCTGCCACTGGGCACGCTGGAGTGGCACGGCGAACATCTGCCGCTTGGCGCGGACGCAATCCAGAGCGAGGCGTTGATGGTGGAATGCGCGCGGCGGTTCGGCGGGATCGTGCTGCCGCCGTTGTTCCTGGGGCCGGATCAGCGGAAGGAAATCGAGGGCGGCCGCTATCTCGTGGGGATGGACACGCACGAAAGCACTCAACCACACCAGCAACTTGCCGGCAGCGCGTATTGGGTTGCGGACGAATTCTTCCTGCGCTTGCTCGATGCGATTCTCGAACAAGTGAAGCGCGCCGGGTTCAAAGCGGTCTTTGCCGACGGGCACGGTCCATCGCGTCGGCTCTGGGTGAACAACATCCCGGCCAACGAGAAACGGTTCGGCCTGAAATTGCTGGGAACGACGGACGACCTCAAAGAGCAATGGCCGTACATGGTGGATCACGCCGCGAAGAACGAAACTTCCATCACGATGCACGTGCGACCTGATTGCGTGGATCTGTCCGTGTTTCCCGACGGCGAGCGGTCACAGGCGTTGGGAGTTGGGTTCGGAGGTCATCCCTGCAAAGCCACGGAGGCGTTGGGCAAGGAAGCGATGGAGAAGGCGATCGAAATGGTGCGGAGAAAACTCGAAGCGATATCGTGAATGCGTTCGGTGTCCCGACTTTACCCGGCTGCGTTGAGATTCCAGATTTCGACTAAAGTCGGTACACCGATCTTTTCATGAAGAAGACCTATCAAATCGGAGTCATCGGCGCAGGGGCACGGGCGGAGACGTTTGCGCGGACGCTGGATTCCAAGGGCCACCGGCGAGCCAGACTGTTCGGCATTTGCGACGTGGATGAAGACCGGCTGCGGAAGTTTTGCGACTACTGCGGGATCAAGAACACCCGTCTGTTCACCGATCCCAAGGAGTTCTTCGGCCAGCCGGGGATGGACGCGGTGATCATCACGACGCCGGAGTTCGCGCATCGGGAATGCGCGTTGGCGGCGATCAGGGCGAACAAGCACTTCTATCTCGAAAAGGCGATGGCGCCGACCAGCGCGGACTGCCGGGCGATCATTCGCGCGCATCGGCGCTCGAAGGTGGTTGCCTACCTCGGGTTCAACATGCGCCAGACGAACCTGCACCGGCGCATCAAACAAGTCGCGGACTCAGGCGTGCTCGGGCAACTCGTCCACGTGTCGGGCCTGGAACAACTCAGCATCCCGCACAGCGCGTCGTTCATGCGACGCTTCCATCGGCACAGCGAACGGTCGGGCGGTTTCCTCAACACGAAGTGTTCGCACGACCTGGACTTCATGCAGTGGTTCGTGGGGCATGAGCATCGCGTGAGCAGAGTCGCGAGCTTTGGCGGGACGAACGTGTTCCTTCCAAAACACGGACCGAAGGGCCATGGCGCGCGTTGCTCGGAGTGTCCGCGCGAAATTCTTCGGGCCTGTCCGTACCGGGACCAGGCGGGCTTTGTGTTTCCCGTGCGCGGGAAGTTGCCGATCCACAAGACGCGGCAGGTTGCGTTGTACGGCGGAGATTTGTGCGTCTATCACGACGACAAGGACATCGTGGACAACCAGACTGTGATCTGGGAATGGGACCACGGCGTGCGCGGGAACTTCAACCTGCAATTATTCCAGCGCCATGGACTCCGCGAAACGCACATCTGGGGCGAGTTGGGTCGGCTCGACGCGAGCACCGCGGACAACCTAGTGCGCGTCACGATCTCACGCACCGGCAGGGTGATTGAACACGACGCGCGTCCGTCGCCCGGCGGCCACGGCGGCTCGGATACACGGATGCTGGGGCAGTTCGTGAAGGCAATGGACAGCGGCAAATCGCCCGAGTCGAGCCTGGAGGCCGGGCTGGCGGCGACATTGCTGGCGGAGAAAGCAGATCAGTCGCGGCTCACGGGGAAGGTCGTGGTCATCTCGGCAGGCGAGTATTTGTGATGAAGGCATGGCCTGTCTCATTGACACCCCCCTTTCGTGGGGTGATGAACGCTTCGAAGATGGACCGAACCGCTTCAGCGGTTTTCATCGCCGTGCCAAAACCGCTGAAGCGGTTCGTGCGATGTTGCGTCTGCCGAACACCCCACTGAAGTGGGGTGTGAATGAGAACGGCAAGGCAACTTGCAAGCGGATGGGAATTTCCGGGTCGGTCGGCGCTTCGTCTGTGTGGACCGGAAAATTCCGCCGGAAGGCGGTATTACGAACGACTCACGGACACACGCAGAAGGTCGTGCCCTCGGCGGTGTACCGCTTCTGCGGGAAGAGCCCGCAAAAGCTCGCACCTCGGGGATGGATGTAGCGCTCGACGTGACCGTCCCAGAACAGAATGTTTGGGCCGCCGTGCGTCATCGTGTCGAGCAGCCATGTGTTTCCCCAGGTCTGCCGGTTGCCCAGCATCCGATCGTGGGCGTATCCTATCAGCGTCACACGGTATAGGTTGTATGGAGGATAGGCGGTCGTATCCAGAATCATCGGCGCATCAGCCGAGAGGAACGGCTTGCTCGGAGACTTGATATCCGAACGACGGCGCGGTTGCTCGTTCAAGGTGCATACCTCGGGCGACCAGTTCCCGCTCCAAAACCTCTCGCCAACGAGGACTGACACGGCATGGTCCTGTTGCACGTCGGAGCGGTTCTGTCCGTTACCGGGATAGACTTTGAAATCTCTCTCGACCTGCGGGCAAAGATACACGCCCGCCTTCTTGAAACCGCCTTCGCTGTACGTGGAGCTGTAACCAAGGGGGCCAACTCCCCTTCGGTGATCCCGACAGCACGTCTGTGCGCCTCGCCACGTCGCTCACCGGCTACATGGCGTTCTGTTATGCAAACCCGTGGGGAAGTGATACCGCGCACCAGATCGCCGGCCTCCGAGACGGTCGCAACAGAATCACCGCCTCGGAGGGCGGCGTTTCATCGCCCGGACATAGCGCAGCCGCACGTCCTAATCGTGCGTTTCGAGAACGTCTGGCATCACTCCGTTGTCACCCGAACCACGTTGCTGCTCCTGATTTCCTCCAGCCTCGCGCCGCGCGAGGACATCTGGGTGCTTGATAAGCATCGTTGCGGTCGTCCCGACCTCGGACAACGCGCGCTCACATAGAAGGGTAGGCGGGGTCGCATGCACTTCGCGCAGGCGGCGACTGAGTTGAAGGAACTGGAGAATGCCCCTCCTCTTCGCTTCGTTACGAAGGCACGCACGAGTCTCTGCGCCTTCTCGAATGAGAATTTCTCGCTGGTCTCGTTCGATCCGAACAACAACCGTCTTCAATTCGCAGACGATACCGGTCGTTCTGAACTCGAATACGAACTGCGGTTCTTCGCATCCGATGCCATTCGCAATATCACCGAGGGGGCAACGAAGTAACGAGTGTGGTCAGGACGGCGATCCGCTTGGTGTAGCAGACCACTCGGTGTTCTCGATCACACCTCGAAACTGGCCAATCCCACTCTCAATTCTACCCACCGTGACCGGCAGGTCGTTGTTCACGATGCGGCCCGATGCCACGCGCTCGGCGGCGAGTTTCCCGTCGATCCACAACCGGATACGCTTGCCGTCGTACACCCCCTTCAGGTGATGACGGCCCGGCGGCAGAACCCGGTGCGCGGCCACGCTGCGGACGCCGCTCTCGGTGTTCACGAGGAAACTCGGGCCGGGAACGGCGGCGTTGAGTCCGCCGTTGTGGCCGTAGTCGCAATAGCGCAGGCTGAACGAGCCGTTGTTGCCCAGCGTGTCACAACGCAGAATCGTCCCGTGGATGCCGGGCACGCCCGGCTTGGCGCGCCAATGAGTTCCGTTCCACGCGCCGCGGCGCCAAGGCGCGCAGTAGAAGTAGCGGCCATCGAACGCGCCGGCGTTGTAGCCGACCGAGTCCAGCCCGGACGCCTTCGATGCGTCGTGTGCGTCCCAACTTTTCGGATCGTTAAAACCGCCGAGCGGATCGTAGCGCAGGAAGTTGCTGTGGAACGTGTATCCCTCGGCCTTTGATCCGTGCACGAAAGGGATAAAGTACACAAAGCGCCCGTCGAAAAATCCGCCGTCGAAACCGTTCGTGCGAAGACCCTTGGTGTGGTCGCAACGGTAGGATTGCCAACTCGCGGCATCGGTGAAGTCACGCGTCGCATCAAAGCGCACGATGGCGTCGTTTTGGTAGGCGCAGTAGTAGAGATGCCGCCCGTCGAACACCGCGCCGACGTACATCCCTCCGCCGTGCGGCTTCAGGTCGAACTGGTGCCACGCGCTCGGATCGTTGAACTGCCGGTGCGTGTCGAAACGGACTGCGAGTCCGCTGTAGAGCGGAATGAAATAAATGTAGCGCCCGTCGAACGCCCCGCCGTCGAAACATCCCGCCGTCGGACCGAGCAGCTTCTTCATGTCCGCTGTCGCATAACTGTTGCGATCCTTGAACGGCGCGTGCGTGTCGTACCGGACAACGTTGCCGCAATCCTCATTCTCCTTGTTCGGATCGCCCGTGAAGCCGGGGCACAGGTACAGATACCGGCCATCAAACGCCGCGCTCTGCGCCGATTGAGCCAGTCCCACGTCGAACGTATCCCACGCGGCCGGGTCCTTGAACTCCATGCGCGTGTTGAGTCGCAGGAAACGCGTGTGGTAATACGCCATCGCGATCTGGCGCGGGATGAAATACACGAACGTCCCGTCGAACGCCGCGCCGTAGAATCCGCGCACGTCGAGACCCGCCGTCCTGCTCGCATTGTAGGCGGCGTAACTGCGACGATCCGTGAAATCGCCGTGCGTGTCGAAGCGAAGCACCACCGCGTGGGTATCGAGCGATTCGTGCTGCTCGGGCGAAAAATAGACATACCGGCCATCGAACACCGCGCCGAAGTAGCCGGTGCTGTCCAGGCCGTCC
>CAZOTB010000248.1:0-6194 GCA_964582645.1 uncultured Verrucomicrobiota bacterium
CTTTCATGCCTCGTGGGAGGCGGGTTTGTTGTTTCAAAGGCAACATAGCATTCACTCTGATCGAACTGCTGGTTGTGGTCGCCATTATCGCCATTCTCGCCGCCATGCTTCTGCCGGCGCTGCAGAGCGCGAAGGGAAAAGCGAAGATCGCCAGTTGCGCGAACAATCTCAAGCAGATCGGCCTCGGCGTTCACCTCTACGTCGAAGACCACGGTGGCTACCTGCCGTTCGACGGGCGGCCCAACGTGGGGATCCTGCAATACGGCGGCTCGCCGGGCTTGAGCGGGGCATCTCAACTGACCCGCGCCTCCTGAACCGCTACGTCGGCAACGACAAGACCGCGTGGCGGTGCCGCGCAGACAAGGGACATCCGGCAGAGACGTCTCCATTTAACCAGAGCTACTATCTGGGAGCAGGCAACAGTTACGAATACAACGAGCGCAACAATTTCAACCCGTATGGCTGCGATTGGGCGCGCGGGTACTCGAACTGGACGGACACGGGCGTCCGACTGGCGTAAATCCGCGTCGCTACGGACGCGTACTTGATGGGCGATTACGCCGCGTTCGCTCATCCGCTGATGGGATTCGGCTACTCGATCGAAGCGTGGAACTGGCACACTCAGAAATCTCCTCCCGTGCGGGTCAACATCTTCTTCATGGACGGCCACGTCGCCTTCATCGAAATGAAGAATGCCGGGACCTGGCCCGGATTCACCTGGTGCGGGCGATAGCAGGTGCCGGGCGCCCGGCACGGCGCCAGCGGCTCAGTATCGCTTCGAACTGTGGAACTGATAATCGGGGATCAAGTCCGCCGGGTCGGGACGCCAGCCGAATCTCTGGCGGAGAAAGCGGAGCGCCTCTCCTTTGACAAATGGCAGTGCCAGCACGGTGGTGGTGTGACCGAGCGGCACCACGATCCGTTCGGGACGACCCAGCCGGTCCCAGAGCAGGTTCTCGTATTGCGTACCCACGATGTTGTCAAACTGGGCCACGACCATGAGGACGTTCTCGCGTTGGAGCAAGGGAGCGGAATTGAGCGGGTCCGACTTGAGCGTCCGTTCCAACTCGTCGCGCAGTTGGTCGCGCGTCCAGCCGTTGTCGCGCGACACGCTCGCGACCTGGCCGCGGATCAGGGGTTCGGTGGTGTTCAGGATGATTTTCGGCAGGTCACCGCCGCCGAGGGCGAAGATGTGGTAGCGAATGCGCGGCTCGGCGCCGGCGGCCATGGTGTTGACAATGGCACCGTAGCTGATGCCGAACGATGCGACTTTGTTCGTGTCCACCTCCGGCTGTTGCACCGCCCAATCGAGCGCCTGCCGGATACGGAGCACCGACTTGCGCAGGTCGTCTTCGACCTTCTGCAGTCCTTCTTCGGGGCGCACGCTGGCGCGTTTGCGATGGACGAGCACCGCGCAAAATCCATGAGAAGCGAAGTATTTGCAGAAGTCGTCGGCAAACAGTGTGTTGCCCCCGAGGATCGGGCTGACGACCACGAGCGGGCGGGGGCCGGGCAGGTTCGGGCGAAAGTAATCGAAACGCACCATGTATTCGAGGGAGAGGTCGCGCGCGCGTCGCTTGTTGGCCGTGGCGGCCCTTTGGCGCGCACGCTCGATTGGGGCGGGATTCATGCCGGCCGGGAGTTGCAGCTCGAACTCAACGACCTGACGAGTCCAGCGGCGAGTGGTCTCCTTTTCGCGGATCGCCTGCTGAATCGGTGCGCGCGGGTAGTCGTAGTAACCGGCCAACTCGTCCGGCGACATTTGAGGGAGGCGGTAACCAGCAAAAGGATTGGCCGTGGCGCAACCGGCCAGACCGAATGCCACGAGAACCAGGAAAAGAGGGCGCCACCACATGCACGAACGAATGCACGAGAACAGGGCGCGTCACAAGAGGATTCGCCGGGGTGATTCGCTTTGACGCAGTTTGCTCGGTCAAGTACGCTGCGGATGTGGAGATCAACGCCAGGGCGCTGACAACTTCCATTCTCTGGCTCAGCCTGACTGTGATGGCGCGGGCCGATTCGTCGAGCATGGTCGTCATTCGCTACGATAGCAACGGACGACCGATCGTGCAGGAGTCGGCACAAACGAAGTCGGTCGAAACCCGGCACAGCTCGGCGATGCGTTCTGTCGCATCCAAGATTGACGCACAGAATCGCATCGCCATGCAGCGCGAGTCCACGGTCATCACCACCCAACCGTCGCCCAGCGTCCGTAAATCGGAATCGAGCACGCAGGTGCGCGACAGCGCGGGCAACATAAAGACCCAGTCCAAGGCCGTGACCACAGAAACGCAGGTCGCCTCCGACACGGTAAAGACCGAGACCGAATTCCAGGAGGGACGTTCCGACGAGATGAAAACCACCGGACGAATGGTCGAAGTTCGAAAGCAGAAGTCCGACGGATCGGAGTATCAGCGGACGTTCGAAACCAGGTCCAGCGACGGCGAGTTTCGACCGAAGCAGAAAGTGGAGTCCCAGACGACGCAGTACAGCAGCGGCGCAAGCCGGACCCGGACGGTCGAGTCGGCATACGATCGGAATGGCAATGTGCGCCCGACGCAGGAAACGGTGGAGCGTCAATCGGCTGAGTTCTGGGGCAAACAAACCATCGAGCGAATCATCAAGAGGATCGAAACGAGCGGCGATGTGAAATTGGACCGGGTCGAACTCGAAGAACGCAATCTGCGCGCGACCAACGGTGTGGTGAACGAATTGGTGGTCAAGAAACCCGACAGTTCATACGGATTGCGCGAGTCCAAGATCGTGACCACGACGGCCGGCACGTACTACAGCGGCGCGCCGTACCGGATCACGGTTACGAAGGAATACCCCCGCAACGACAAGTTTGGCGCCCCTGTCATCACGGAGGTCGTCGTCGAGAAAACAATGCAGCGTCCCGATGGCACGACGTATATCGAGCGCGAACTGAAGGTGCGCGACATCAATGGCAACCTGAAGACGCTCACGGTCACTCAAATCGAACTGAAAAGCGATGGGGCGAAACCGGCCGGCGGCAATGCGGAGAGCCCATCGCTGCCACCACCGGACGCGGGCGTGGACAGCGGCACAAATTAGGAAAGGTCGGAACCCGAGACTGCCTGATCTCGTGATGCCCACTCGCATAAGCTGGCAGGCCGGTTCAGCCAACCCGGTGATCCACCCCGGGCAGTTGCACGGAGCCTTGGATGCGCAGCGGGCCGCAGCGGGCCACGTGCTCGACCTTGGCGACCGGTATCGCATGTACTACTGGGGAAGCGGTCGGGAGGGAAACGTGGTTCTGATGGCAGAAGCTCCTGCGTCCAGTCCGAATGAATGGAAACCGGTCGGAGACGTTTTGCTGGGCCCGCAACCGGACACCGAGCACAATTGTGGCGGTCCAAGCTTTCCATTTGTATTTCCTGTGGAGGGACCGCGGTGGCACATGGTGTTTTGCAGTTGGGGCAAGCCGAGCGCCGACGGGAGGCTGCACAACCGCACGTGCCTTGCAGTCAGCGACGATGCCGGGTTGACCTGGCGTTACCACGATGCGAACCCCATTTTGTCCCTGGACCGGAAGTACGATCAGGCCGGTACGGGCAGCGCGAGCGTCGTGCGGGTAGGGGATAAGTATCGCATGTACTACACTGCCATTGCCGAATGGTTTGATTGTCCTGCGGGCGTGCGTACCGGCCACGGGGACCGTATTCCCCGGATCAGCATCGCCTACGCCGTCAGTGATGACGGGATGACGTGGCGCAAACCGCTCGATCAATGGATGGTCGCGCCGCGCGGCTTCGACGCCGATCCCTACGAGTACATCAACTCCAAGCCATTCGTGCTGCGCGAGCAGAACGGCTGGCGCATGTTCATCAGCACATTCGGCCACGCTTACCGGGTTCGCAGCCTGGTCAGCGCGGACGGGTTGCAGTGGGCGTGCGTCGCCTCGGATTCTGACGGCGACCTGGGCGTGGGCGGCTCCGGTGCGTTCGACGACCAGCAGCGATGTTACGCCAGCGTGTTGCAATGCCGGGAGGAGTATCGTCTCTGGTACACCGGCAACGGCTTCGGCGCGACGGGAATCGGCTACATGACAGGAAAGGAAACGCTTAGCGTATGAATGCAAGGTTCGCCCTGTGTCAGATTGGAATAATCGTAACACTGATCGCAGGGCTTGAATTGGTTGCACTCCATGCTTCGGGCCAAGCGAAGCCGGAGCTCAAAGCGGGCGAGGTAGCGGAGAGGATGGACTCGCTGCGTGAGCAGATCGTCTCGGAGGTAACGGAAGCGATGAAAGCGTCTGCCCACACGACGAGTTACACAACAGTGTGGCGCAATTTCGAACAGGCAGCGATCGAAGGGTTGTGTTCGTCGCTGAAGCGGCACATCACCGGATTGACGGACAAGCATCTCGACCTCGGCGTCCAAGGCAGAGAGAAGAATCGTCTCGCGGACCTCGCGATCGTGTGCACCGATGGGACGGTGGAGATCTCGATCAAGGCCTCGCGCCGCTCGGAGAATCCCGAGAACGATATGGGGACGTTTCGGGAATATCCGATTCGCAAGCGAAGGTTTGTGGCGTCGTTCACGCTCTGGGTGCGCTATGACGATCTCGCCAAAGAGATCCGAGTGGACAAGGTGTTCTTTGACCGGAGTTACCGGTTTGTTGGGCGGTCATCGGTGGTGGACGGGGTAAAATACCGGCGGAAGGATGGTAACATGCGTCCCAAAACATGGGAGATGTTCGAATCCGGAGAGAGTCACTGGAAAACTGAGCAGGAATTCGAGGCAGCGGTGAAACGGTCTGAGTTGCATCGGGCGAAGCAGATCGTGAATCAGTATCTGGAAGCACTGAGTGAGGAGGAGCAGCGGACGTTGTATGAAAACCTGAAGCGGAGGTTTGGAGATGGAGTTGAGGGCAAGCGTCCGTAACGCAACCCCGAAGAGCAAAGACCCGCAGCCTTTCGACTGCGGGTCTTTGATAAAACCTGGCAACGACCTACTCTCGCGCAAGCTATACAGGCACTACCATCGGCCTTGCGGCGTTTCACGGCCGTGTTCGGAATGGGAACGGGTGGGGCCACCGCGGTATGGTCACCAGGAAATTCGCGGTGCGAATTCATTACTTCGCAACCAAGAACTAGACGCAGGTACTTGATAACGAATAACAATCGCGAGGTTCCATCCAGGAGTTGGGACTACAACGAGCGGTTTATGAAGTTGGTGCTTGCCATAAAGACAAGTGATCAAGCCGCACGGTCTATTAGTACGGGTTAGCTTAAAGGATTACTCCTCGTACACATCCCGCCTATCAACGTGGTGGTCTTCCACGGACCTTTAGGGACTTGCGTCCGCCAGACCTAATCTTGGGATGGGCTTGGCGCTTAGATGCTTTCAGCGCTTATCCCTTCCGCACACAGCTACCCAACGATGCTTCTGACGAAACAATTGGAATACTGGAGGTGCGTCGTTCTCGGCCCTCTCGTACTAGAGAACGAACCCCTCAGGTCTGTTGCGCCCACAGTGGATAAGGACCGAACTGTCTCACGACGTTCTGAACCCAGCTCGCGTACCGCTTTAACCGGCGAACAGCCGGACCCTTGGGACCTTCTCCAGCCCCAGGATGCGATGAGCCGACATCGAGGTGCCAAACCGGATCGTCGATATGAACTCTTGGATCCGATAAGCCTGTTATCCCCGGCGTACCTTTTGTCCGTTGAGCGATGGCAATTCCACATTCAACCACCGGATCATTTGGACCTGCTTTCGCACCTGCTCGACTTGTAAGTCTCGCAGTTAAGCTCCCTTCTACCCATACGCTCGACGCATGATTGCCAACCATGCTGAGGGAACCTTCGTGCTCCTCCGTTACTCTTTGGGAGGAAACCGCCCCAGTCAAACTGACCCGCTGGAACTGTCTCCCGACCGGCTGACGGCGCGGGGTTAGAATCTTAGTTTGAGAAGAGTGGTGTTTCACATTGCGCCTCCCCCTCACCCGAAAGCGAGGGTTCGCAGGCTCCCACTTACGCTACGCATCGCAGACCAAAACTCAATACCAGCTTACAGTAAAGGTGCACGGGGTCTTTCCGTCCTACTGCGGGTAGGCGGCATCTTCACCGCCACTACAACTTCGCCGAGCTCCTCTCCGAGACAGCGGTCCACTCGTTACACGATTCGTGCAGGTCGGAACTTACCCGACAAGGAATTTCGCTACC
>CAZOTB010000249.1:0-6144 GCA_964582645.1 uncultured Verrucomicrobiota bacterium
AACCCAGGTATCACCTTGAGCGACGCGAGAGTTTCCCCTCCGAGTGGAAGTAGGTGAAAGGCTAGTTCGACTCCCCAAAGCCGCGCGGAATAGAGCTTGGGACCTCGGCCGATGGATACCGTGTGGATGTGCATTCCGAGAGCATGACCGACGATTGCATGTGCGAACTCGTGAGCAATGATTGCACAATAGATCACCGCCAAAAAGCAGATGAACCAGGCCACCCCGGTCAAGCCGTGCATTACGAGCATCCATACCAAGCAAACCGTCAAGAAACCAATACCGACCGACGACAGGAGTTTTATTATCTTCTGCATGTCAGGTGCGTCCAAGCGCAGGCCGGGGTGCTCAATGCGGAATCCCCAACTGATGCATCCTTCGATGGATCGCTTCGCGCGCTTCGTGGAACGGACGCTCCAGATACGCTTGATGATCCTCTTCGCCGTGATGGTGCGTCACGGTTCCGGGCGGATGCTGGGGGGCCATATGGCGGATGTAAGAAAGACTGCCCTCAATCAACGTCAGCATGTACTCGGCAGTGCCCGTGTCGAACATCCACCAATCGCCGCCGACCGCGAGATAGATCGGCGAGGTGTGGGCAAACATCCCGCGTTGCCAGACATCGTGATGTGCGTCGCGGTCGTACTTGGCGCCGCCGCATCGCGCGGCCAGCCAGGAGTGTTCCGTTACCTTCAGCGTCGCCTTCAGCCGCAATCGTCGCGCGCCGGTTCGCTCCTGCGTGCTCGCGACGACTCTTCCCGCCTGCACCAGCTCCAGCGTGCGAATCGGGAAAATGGAGTCGGCCCATGCTTCGACCTCGACTGTGCCGCCGTTGCCGGGCAAACGAACTGTGTCGCCGACCTGCGCCCCGTTCACCGTGAGGCCGATGATCGGGCCGCCGCTGAGGAAGGTGCGTCCTGCGCGCACGGCTTTGAGCCAGTTGTCGTAGTTGAACTCATCGTCAGGCATGTACGCGTACGTGCGATAGAGGCCGACGGGCACTTCGCTGCTCATCTTGTCGGTGCCGCCCGTGAGCGGGAGCTTGTAGCCGCAGTTCAAATAGCGGTACCACTCGCCGTGCTTGTACGAGCTGAAATCAATCATCTCCGTCGCGTCGCCCCGCCCCGTCGCGATCAATGTCGCCGTTTCGCCGTTCGGATTTGGGATGTGTGGAATGACGACTGTGCCGCCCTGCTTGTGGCAGGCATCCGCCCAGTGCGACAACGTCACTTCGAGGTTGCCGCCCAGTTCGGCCTCACTCGGGCCGTCGCTGCACCACGGCATCACCGGCTCCTTGAGTCCCAGCAGCGTCAGATGACCGAGGATGTGCTGCCGGTTTTCCTGGCTGCAATAAACAATCGTCCTGCCGTCCTCGCTGGCCGTGGGCCGACCGATCCAATCTTCCGAGTTGGTGAACAGGTGACCCCATTGCGACTGAAGCAGATTGACCACGTTCAGGTCCTCACCTTGCGCCTCGCGATGGGCGCCCTGCGTTCCGAGGAAATGGACGTGGGTGTCGCCGCTGAACCAACGCTGCTCGTTCATGTTCGTCCAACGCTTCAGACGCAACGTCAACTCCCGCTGACCGCGTTCGACTCGCACCTTCTTCCGCAGCGGCTCGTACTCGAACCCGCGCGCGACGTCCACGATCACATCCCCGCGCGGCAGCCAGCCCTGGCACTTGCCATCAATGTACGCGTACGTGATTTGCCCGAGCCGCAGGTCGCCACCGACGTCCACGTGCCAGGAGTTGAGGTTGGAATAAACGTGATTGTGGAATCCATGCGGTTGGTAGGGGATCCCCTCGGGGGATCGAAAATGCACGCGACACGGCACCGGCTTGCCCGACTCGTCGTCCACAACCGTGACGTGAACCCAGTTCCGTCCCCGGTCCACGATCTCGAATTCGACTCGGCGTTGCGTAACCTTGCCCTTCTCTTCCAACTTGCCCCAGTTCGTCGCGCCAAGTTTCTCGCCATCGTGTTTGACTGTAATGGTGGCCGATGGATTCGCTGCGATCTCAACGTAGGCGGGGCTCGATTTCTCGTTCAGCTTCTCACCGAAACCTTTGCGCTCGTCGCAGATGAACTTCTCAGGCGACTTCTCCGGCAATGCGTAAGGCCAGGTCGCCACCCCGCGGTCCACCTCGACTTCGAGTTGGAACGGCTTCGTCGCGTCGGCTCGACGCGGCAATGTGATTTTCACTTCGCGTTTGGCGGCGCGGACAAACGGCGGTTCGCCCGCGTGGCCCAGAGTGATCGCCGCAATAAGGAACTTTCGGTCACCGGGCTCGATGGTCACGGCTTCGAGTTCGTCGCCGGACTGCGGGTTCGGCCACGCCCAAAGGTAATACGACTGCGCGCTGCCTTGAAACGCCTCGGTCTGACGCCAACCCGCGCCCGCCCATTCACCCCTGTAGCGAGAGTGCATCCCGTTCTTCTGATGAGGCACGGACAGCAACGGCCATTGTCCCCACGCGGTGGGCACGACGCAGATTTCGAATCGCTCCCGGATCGGAACGCTCGTCGACGTGCCGTTGGCGTAGCGGAATACGTAGGAGGCGATGACCCGTCCGACGTCCTCGTTGTCGGAGAGCAGTTTGGATTCGAGCAACGCGTGCGCGAAGATGACGTGGCGCGCTTTCCGTCCGATGGGGATCGTCACCGGCTTGCGTTTCCTGCCGTCGAAGCCGATGAAGCACCGGGCCGCCCTCGTGCCGATGCGAAAGGGCAGCCCGTGAAAAGTCTGCTTGCCGATGGAAGTTTTGACGCCGGGGCCGAGAAACTTCGTCCCGATGTTGCAGTGTTTGGTGAGGTCGAGTGGTTGATAGTCTGTCATGGTGCTGTCCTCCTTAAGGCGACGCGGCGCCGCTTTGCTTCGCGATCATTTTGCGGAGAGAATTCCAACCGTTGAGCTGCGCGGGGGTCAACGTGGCCAAGCGGCCCGTCGCGAGATGATGCCCGACGGCCCGCAGCCAGCGCCGGGTCGCGCGCGGAAGGTTCACCCGCTCGTTGACGACGAGCCCGGTGACCAACTGACGATTGTGGCGGCGGCGAATCTGGAGCTTCTTCCGCAGATGCAACTCGTAGCCGAAATCGTCGAGAATCCGGCGGACGATGTGGATGACGGTGTTCGCATTCGCGTGATCTTCCCGGGCGAATGAAAATGCGATGTCATCGGCGTAGCGCGTGTACACGCCCTCGTATTTCTCCGCGAGCTTTGCCATGCGGACATCGAGCCGGTAGTTGACGAGATTGCTCAAGCGAGGACTGGTCGGCGCGCCCTGCGGCAACGCACCGTCGTGCATACACAACCGCACCAGCGTATCGGCGGCCTGTTTGTTCCAGCCGATGGCGCGGAAATAGGCATGCACGCGACGGGCGGTCGTGCTGGCGAAGAAATCCTTCACGTCGAGGCGGACCACGACTGCCTTGCCGGCATGACAGACCGCGTTGGTCGCGATGGAATGGCCGCGGTTGAAGCCCGTGGCAGCCCAATGGCATTTCAGCCGACCGAGCAGCCGGTGGAGGATGCGACGTTGGACCTCCTTGAGCTTCGGTTCGGGCGCGAGAATCTTCCGCGTGCCGCCGGAGCGTTTCGGAATCGTGAATTCGCGGTAGCCAACTGTTACCGCATCCAACTCCGCCACGCTCAGTCCCAGCCGACGGGCGAGCTCGTCCATTCCGTGGCCTTTGTCCGATTCGTCCCCACCAAACAATCGCTTGAGTTTGCCCGTGAAGCTCATGAGCGGAACGTGCGAGCGGCCCCGCGCCCGTCACCGGGCGCGGGGCGCTCGCGCCATCTTGCCCGAAGTGTGACTTCGAATCTGTCTCTCTGCAAGTCCATGTGGACCCGGCTGACGAAACATCAGCCTGCGTTCTGCGTTTGAACGCCGCCAAGATGGTGTACCCATCATTCGCGCCAAACGCGACGCGTCAAGCCTGTTCACTTCAAGCGCACTCCGAAGTTGTTGGCTCAGGGTTTCTCCGGTGTCTGCCTGGGAACAAGCTGAAGCTTGAACTTTAGGTTGCGCCGGTAGCCAACTATAGAGTGATCGCCTGCCGGGTGGGGCTTGGCTTGCGTTCGTAGTTCCAGCTTCAGCTTGCTCCCGTGGAGGGGCGAAGCTCAGGCAGACAAGCTGAAGCTTGAGCTACGAACGCTGGCGCCGGAATCGGAGTCAGGGGGACACAATCCCTGCCGGGTGAAACCAGCCGGTTACCATTCGTGGGTCACAACACGTCGCTCACGCCGCCAGCTTTTCGACTTCCAACGCCCCGTTGCCGAAGATCACGGAGAATTTCTCGCCGTTCGCCGCCACGGTGCGTGCATCCATATAGCAGACGCTGAAGGCGCGGCGCGGGATGTCCGTCTTGTTCACGTCGGAGGCGTGCAACGTGTAATTGTGAAGTAACGCCACTTCGCCCGCCTTGAGCTCGAGATAGATCGTCTTCTCCTTGGGACACCACTGCTTCGCCTGTTCGGGAGTGAGGAAACCGGAAACGTGAGAGGGATTGATCAGTCCCGCCCGGTGGCTGCCGGGGATGATCTGCACGCAGCCGTTGCCGATGGTGGCTGGATCCAGCGCGGTCCACACGGTGATCAGCGGATCGCGATCGAGAAACGTCCACCGATCCTGATGCCACGGCAGGAACGTTCCCTTGTGCGCGGGTTTGTTCATGAACATAGATCGAAACGCCGCAATGGGTGTCGCAGGCCCATAGACGCGCGCGCAGATCTCACGAAAAATCGGTCGCTGCATGTAGGCGAGGTAGAGCGGATCAAATTCGAGCTCCTGAATCTTGCGATAGTTCAAGGTCGCGCCTTTGAAGCCTTTGGTCTGGGCGCCTGCGTCCTCGTACTTGCCGCTGGCGCTGTCGAGCTGCATCAGCATGCGCTCATAGTTTACCTTCGCCTTGCCGAGCATGATGTCGTCAATGCGTTGCTGCAACGCCTTCAGGTCGGCATCATTGAGCAACTTGCCGAGTTTGAGAAATCCGTCGCGTTCATACTGCGTCCATTGCTGGTCGGTGATGTATTGGGTCATGTTGTTCTCCGTGCTTGATCGTGCGCACTCTAGTCCCAGCCCTGCGAGAACGCCAGATTTCCAACTGTCATTTTGCTGTCTTTTTCCGCCATGGCAACTATGCTGGGCGGACGTGAGCACGGCAGTTCCATTCCCACAGCCAGACCCGAATCGGGAAACCGCCAAGCGAGAGTTTGAGCCGTTTCCAGCCAAATCCCACGAGGAATGGCTGACCCGGCTGTTGGACGAACTAACTGTACGGAGCGTCACCGCGGTCTTGTTCCAATGCAAACCGATCTGGACCCTCGCCGAGCGACGCATAGGGGATGACATGCTTTTATTCGTCACGCAGGGACGGATGTTCATTCGAGTGGATGGGCGCACCGCCACCCTCAAGCGCGGCGACTGCGCCCACTTCCGCCGTGGTTCGCTTCACAGTGCGGCCACCGATCCACGGAACCCGATCCATATCATCTCGTTCCATTACACCGCGACGGTGTTCGAGTCGTTGACGCTGGCCGAGTTGCTGGATTTCCCC
Source organism: uncultured Verrucomicrobiota bacterium (assembly GCA_964582645.1). Classification (GTDB taxonomy): domain Bacteria; phylum Verrucomicrobiota; class Verrucomicrobiia; order Palsa-1439; family CAZOTB01; genus CAZOTB01. The sequence continues at coordinate 5,562 of CAZOTB010000249.1, forward strand.
GATGTGTTTCATCTTGGTGGCGACCGGGCATTCGAGGCGATGTTGCACGAAGCATGTCGGGAGTATGCGCTGCGGCCCGCCGGCTCGGCTCGCGCGCTCGAAGCGCTGGCGGTGCGGCTTCTGTTCCGCCTCATTCACAAGCACGGCTCGTGGCTCAAAGCCCAGCCGCAGGAAGCAAAGCTGGTGGACCTGCGACGACTGCTGCCGGCGCTGGAGTTGATCCGCAAGAACCTGTCCCGTCCCGTCTGGGTGCCGGAGCTGGCAAAACGATGCAGCTTGTCCGAATCCCAGTTTCGTCGCGTGTTCCTGCGGACGATGCGGATGCTGCCCGTGGATTATCTTCGCCAGCTTCGGATGGAGCGCGCCTGCCAATTGCTGCGTCAGACCAACATGACCGTGGACGCCGTTGCGGTCGAGGTGGGCTACGCGGAGACGGCGTTTTTCGCGCACACTTTCAAGAAACTGATCGGCTCCACGCCCGGACGCTACCGGCAAACGCGCGAGCTGTGATCCGCTGGCGCGGGAGGACGCATCTGGAAGTTGTTGTAGGGCGTGAATGCCCCATCGCCTGCCGTTGGGCGAT
>CAZOTB010000250.1:0-6032 GCA_964582645.1 uncultured Verrucomicrobiota bacterium
TCGTTCGCCTTCTGCTTGGCCTTATTGACGGCATTGGACTTGTTGATGATGGTCTCGATGTCCTGATTCAGACTGCGGAATCCCTCAATGCTCATCAGGGCTTTCATTGCCGCCTCGTTGTCCATCAAGCGCCGCAACGTGTCGTTGTCCACGTTCACCAGCAACGCGCTTTCCCAACGCCGCGCCAGCAGCGTCGCCGTCGTGCCGCTCATGGCCATGTCGAGGATACCGGCGGCGTCAATCTGCTTCATGGAACTGCCGTCATACGCCAACACCGGCAGGAAACTGATGAACTCCTCGACCTTCTTCTCCGGGTTCGACTCATCCACATTCAGCCGGCAACTGTAGTCGGCGATCTGCCGCAGCGCCCGGTCGGGCGCGAAGTCAAAGACGTAACACTCCTCCTTGATGATCTGCTCCTCATTCGGCGAAGTGCCATCGGGATTCTTGATCGTCCACGGGTTCTGGACGCGAAACGCGGCTTGGAAATACGTCTCCGGACTCGACGAATTCCGCAGCATCAAAATGCCCGTCCACGGCCTGATCGTAACGCCAGTCGTCAACTTCCCACAGGAGAGCGTAATGGTTCTCGTCTTCAACGGATCATCCATCGCCTCCAGCACGGGCGGCAATGCTTCGACGCCGATCCCGGCTGCGCTTCCCGCCGCTACGATCACTTTGTAGTCGTGGTAAAACTTGTTCTGCCGCTTCGCCAGCAAGTTCTGCATGGCCTGACACGCCGCGACACTCGGCAGAAACCAGAATGTGTGCGACAAGAGATTCAGCAGCCGGGCATCCGAAAACGGCATCGGCGGCTTCTGCGCCCCCAACTTCAGATTGTCAACTGTCGTTTCCATGAACGCGCCGCGATTACTAACGGTAGACTTGCGCTCACCAGCTCACGCGGGCATACTGCCAAGCGATGGGCGTGCTTCAGCAAGAACTTCAATTCGTCAAGAAAGAACGGAAACCGCAGCAACCACCGGCTGCTGTTCCGATTGACGAATCTTTCCCGGAAGAGGCGGCGAACGAGCTAGCTAAACTGGAGTCGTACAACAAGAATCTGTTTCGTCCGAATACCTACTTGCACAAGTGGTGGGCGCGACGGTCTGGCGTAACATTTCGCTTCATCCTCAAGCAACTCGTGCCGGATGCCGAACGCCGCGATTATTACGCCCCCGGCGGACTTGAAGGCATTACGGTGCTCGATCCAATGATGGGTGGCGGCACGACATTGCACGAGGCGATACGCCTCGGAGCGAACGTTATCGGATATGACCTTGATCCGATTCCCGTGTTGCAGGCTCGCGCTTCTTTGCAGAACGTGCCGGTCGAGGAAAAACAGCGGGTATTCGAGAACTTCGTCGGAATGTTGGGAAAGCGATTGCGACCCTATTTCAAGACTACCTGCTCAACGTGCGGCGAACCGTGCGAAATTCAATTTGTTCTCCACGCGGTGCGCCGGTCGTGCGACTGCGGGGAAGCACTAGTCATTGATTCATTTCTGCTGAGGGAAGAACCGACTGAAAAGCACAAGCATACCGTGGTTCAAGATTTCTTCCCGGATTTAAAGGTCAAGCGAGGCCGGAAATCCTGGCGGCTTTTTGAAAAGGCAAACGCTGAATGCAAGGTATGCGGCAAGCCGATGGTAAACTGCAATGACATCGCTTTTGCGGAGCGATACGTGCCGCTTATCACGGTCGGATTCTGTTCATCACACGGACAGTTCTTCAAGGCCGTCGCCAAAGAAGAATTAGAGGCTATCGAAAATTCCCGGAGAGCAGCAGCACGCGCCGCTCTGCCAAACTCTGATTCGCTGCGAATTGTGCGCGGTCCAAAATCCGGTGACCTGCTCAGCAAGAACATCGCAAGCTACGCGGAGTTGTTCACCCCAAGACAACTTCTCTACATCTCGACGGCGAAGAAACTGCTCGATGAGATAGAGTCAACGCATCGCGTATGGTTGGCGCTTCTCGTTTCCACGTCACTGGAATTCAACTCGATTCTGACCGGCTACAAAGGCTCAGACAAGCGAAGGGCTGGCGCGATTCGTCACGTCTTTTCGCATCATGCGTATTCGTTCCCTTACACGTTTTTAGAAAGCAATCCAGTTTTCTCACAAAAGACTTCCGGCACTTTACGGCGGCTTTTCGACGATCGCGTAAAAGATGCCGGCGAGTGGGCGGTTGCGCCCATCGAACGCCAGCCCACGTCGCAGGGCTGGCGAAAAGTGACCATATTCGGAGAGACGGATTGCGGCGTTCTATGCGGCGATGTCGGCGGGTTTAAGGAGCACACTCAACGGTTCATCGCTCAACAACGCGACTCCTCCCAAATGCCTCTCGCCGACAGTTCGGTGGACTTTGTCATTACCGACCCGCCGTATTTCGACAGCGTTCAGTATAGTGATCTGTCCCACTTCTTTCGTGTGTGGCTGCAATGGTTCTTGCCCGATGAGGCTGACTGGCATTTCGCGCCGGTTTCCTCTGCCGTTGCCGAAACGGAAAATGAAGCGGAGAAATACCGGACAGTCCTCGGTGCAATATTCAGTGAGGCGAACCGAGTTCTACGGCGACCGCATGGGCGTCTCGTTTTCACATTCCATCATTGGCGGGCTGATGCGTGGATTCAACTCACGCTCGCGTTGAAGGCAGCACGGTTCAGGCTGGCCAACACGTTCACCGTACATTCTGAGAATCCAATCTCTGTTCACATTCGCCAGTTGAATGCCTTAAAACATGATTCCATTCTTGTATTCCAGCCGGCTGACCTCGCCGCCGATGAATATCGTTTTGAGTTGATTGAATCCGTCAAGACGGATGACAGTTTCGCTTTCTGCCGAGATTGCGCGCGCCTACTTGGTTTGTGCTTGGAGCGCAGCCTTGAAGATTCTGAGATTGAGCGCCTATGGCGAACCGCGCTCGGAGATTGAAAGATGGCACGACCAAAATTCCTTTCGGAGATTTTCGGGTTTCCACATCACAACACGACAGCGAAAGCGAAAGAGATCCGGGCGAGGCATTGGTGTCCGTTCGTGGACAAAGTCTGCTACAAGCAAAGCCGGCTGATTGACTACCCCTTTGGAGTTTGCACAGCACACGCCAACGATCAGGAGATTGCGCTGTGTCCGCGCCGATTCCTCGACCGCCATACCGTTTTTACCGACATCGCGCAGCATCATTTCAAAACAACGAGCGACATTCTCGTTTTCTCAGAGGTCGGCTTGGCCGCGATCGGCAATTTCGATTTCGTAATGGTGAAGCACAAGCCTATGTCAGCCGAGATTGAGGATTTTGTGGCGATTGAATTTCAAACCGGTCAGACCACGAACACCGGCAAGCTGGTTCAAGGATTGCGGGACTTCATGGCCGGCAAGAGCATCGTTTACCAAACGTATGGGTTTGGCCTGAACTTCTTCGACATCTGGAAGCGCACCTTTACGCAAGTGTTGAATAAGGGGGTGATCATGGAGAACTGGAAGAAGAAGATTTATTGGGTGGTTCAAGAACCCGTGTACAAGTTTTTCGAGTCGAAGTACGGCTTACAACGTTTGACGCACAAGCCACAACATTCAACGGTGTTTGCTCTCTACGATCTCATACCTGGCAAACAGTGTTTTGATCTCAGAGCGAGCCGTAAAGTCTCGGCCTCGATGGACGACCTTTTCGATGCATTACGTCACGGCCAGCGGATACCACCGCTTGAGGATTTTCTCGCTGGGCTAAAGAACAAGATTCAAGCAGAAGCGCAAATCTCGCTTCATCTTGGGCGCCAATCGAAAGCGCCCGCAATTGATGTCAAACCCCCAAGTGCCTCCGGGCGAGTGCGCGAAAATGCTGACGATGACAACGGGGAACTCTTCGGTGAGTCTGCAGAACAACCGTAGCCGGTAAGCCTTCGCGCCGTCGGTTTAGAATTTCGCTTTTTCTGCCCCACCATGAGCTGACGCGCAATCTCGCGCGGGAACACGCCGCACTTGGTGAACGGGTCAAGGAACCGGGCGTTCTTGTTCTTCCAGATTTCCGGCGGGAGTTGATCCAGAATCTCGTTGGCCAGTTTCGGCGGCGTGAACACTTCGTCGCTGCTCAGGTTGGCGAGACAACTCAGGACATCGGGGTTGTAGCCTTCACGATTCAACATGCGCAACCTCCAAGAACCGAGAACGCACCCGATTGGCAGAGTCGTTGGTAGGGTCGGACCGCCGGGCCGACCGTCCGCGAACGTTGCGGCGCGCCCGGCGGTCGCGCCCTACCCTGGGGATCAAGTGCGTCGTCGCACTAGCGTTGTTGGACATAAGCGATCTCCAAAAAGTGCGTTGGCGGGAATTCTTTCTCCGGTGTGGGGATGAACACGTCCTCGCCGAGATCGGAAAAGAGCGGCAGTTCCTTCATCCCTTCGTGTGTCAGCAACCCGTGGAAGGTGAAGTCGCGTCGCTTGAGCAGGCTGCCGTTGACCGGCGACCACTCCGAAAAGACGATGTATTCCGGTTTCTCGCCCACCGTCTTGAGCGTCAGCGCGTCGCCGTGAATGATGTTGCGCGAAAGGATGAATTCAACTGCGGCAAGGCAGTCCGGCTTCGTCTTCTTCTTGAACAGACGGGTGTAAGCCTGCGCGAAAATCTCCAAGAGCCGTTTCCGGCAGGCCGCGACGTTGTCCGCCAGAATATCAATGCCGTAGAGGCTCGACACGGCCAGAACCGCGTTCCGCTCACATTCCAACTGGCTCTGGCGATACCGGCTTTCGACGACGCGGAGTTTTCGTCGGAGAATCTCGGCGAGGAAATTCCCATCGCCGCAAGCTGGCTCAAGGAAGCGCGAATCAATCCGCTCGGTCTCCTGTTTGACGAGATCGAGCATGGCGTTGACCTCGCGCGCGCCGGTCAGCACTTCGCCATGATCGGCGACCCGTTGCCGGGAGATGACCTGTTTTTCGTGAACAGTTGGGTACAAGGCTTTCCTCGCTCGCGTGTGCGATTCGGCACTGTCGGGCTGGATTCCGAGAAGCAAAACAGACAGCAGCCGAAGCTACGCGAAATTTGGTTGTTGTTATCTAATCGGTTCGTCGTTCTCAGTTCATTCCTCCCCGGAGATTTGTGGGCGATTCGTGTGCATTCGTGGCCCAACTCCGGTTGCGCGGCAGTGTAGGTTGCCGGGGTCGTTTCGACAAGCCTTGCTTATGCGGCGCGCATTTCATCGCAAAAAGGTCGTGAACGGCTTGAGCTTCCTGTAGTGATACAGGCTGCGTATGAGAATGAGGCTGATCCTGTGGATGGCGGTGGCGGGTTGCGTTTCGTCGCGCGCGGTCAGCCCCGGCGCACGTTGCGGCGACGGAGGTGCGCCCGTTGCCGATGAAGCCGCTCTACACCAGCGACCGCGACCACGAACAACGCTGGCAGGACACCTGCCGGACCTGGGACGTGACCATGCCCACTGATTTCCGTCACGAATTTGAGCGGAAACCGATGGTCAACAGCGAAGTTTTCCATCAGTTCAACGGCGCGGTCAGTCGGTCTGGGGGAAATGGGCGTTGAACTGTTCTCGTTCCGCCAGCGTCATGTGGCGATAGACGGGCCGGTAGAGGATGTTCTCGCTGGTGCCGGGACTCTTGACGCGGAAATTCACCGAGACGCGCCGGCGGGCACTGCGGTTCGGCAAGACGCGGTGGAAACAACGACCGTGCAGGAACACCACCGTGCCGGCCGTCGGGCAGATGATCTCTTGGTCGGGCAGGTCGTCTTGTTCACCGCCAACCGGCAGGTCAAGTTTGTGCGAGCCGGGGACGACAACCACCGCGCCGTCTTCGCGGGTGGTGTGCTGGGTATAGACGAGGCGGTTGACGTTGAATTTGGCCGGGTCTTTAGCCCGGCAATCCTGATGCCACGCCTGGCCGGTGCCACCGGGCAGGCTGTAGGCGATGAGGGTGTGGAGGCGGTCGTAACCGGGACCGAGGATTTCGTCGGTGGCTTGGGCGAGGGCGGGATGCCGGTAGAGCGCGTCCACGGCGGCGTTCTCGCGGTCGGCATCCCACCAGAG
>CAZOTB010000251.1:0-5944 GCA_964582645.1 uncultured Verrucomicrobiota bacterium
ACTGCCTCGCGTCGGCACAAGCCGCCGCCGCCGCGCAGATTCCATCCAATCCGCTCGCGGAACAGGCCGCCCTCTGGGCCGCCGCCAACGACCTCTATGCCCTGGTGTTTGGCAATCCCAAGTGGACAACGCTCGACCCCGAGGATTTCCCCAAGGCGCACCGCATCCTGGAACGTTTGCAGGAGAACCTCCAGCCCGGCAGCGACGGCGGGAACGGCGTGACGCAGGGGGAGCGGGATGCGATCCTGTTGCTGGCCCGGCCCGGCAACCTCAGCACCTCGGATGTCCATGCGTTGATCGATCGGTACGTGCAAATCCTCGAGGGTCAGACGCCGGCGGGCGGTCTCGACCTGGCCGCGGTCTCGGTGGCGGCGAGCAACCTGTTGGAGGTCGTCACCATCCTCAAACAGCGCGGCTGGCGAACCACCGTGGACGGATACCTGCGCACGATGACCGCCTTGGCCGAGGAGCAACACAACGCACTGGGCGTGACCCCGCTGGGCGCGGGCGCCTCCGTCTTGCGCTCGAGCCACGCAGCCCAGGCGGACGTGGAAACGGCGCTCGTCGGGAACACGTTCTACAAACTGACAAATCTGGCGGACGGCTTTGTCCAGCGCGGGCGGGTGCCAAGCCACGGCCGGTTCGATTCGTTGTTCGTCGCGCCGGAGACCCTGTTCGCGGTGCAGTACGTCCATCCCGGCGACGGACGTGTTGCGACCACGGTGTTTCGCAGCAGCGTCAGCGGCTCGACGTTCGAGATTCCCGCCGCCATCTTCGTCGAACCGTCCAGCCCCGACACCGACGGAGACGGGCTTTCGGACGAGGCCGAGGACATCATCGGCACCGACCCGGCAAAGTTCAGCACCTGTGATGACGGCATCAGCGATCTGGCCAAGATGCAGCAAGGGCTCGATCTGGCCGGTTGCGGCGTGTTCCCCACCGGCATCATCGCCGCGCTGGCGTTGCCGGGCGAGGCCATGGAAATCGTGCTGGTGGGTTCGACGAACGACCCTGGACAACAAACCGCCTACGTCGCGTGCGGCTCGGCCGGGCTCTCCCTCGTCAACGCTTCCAATTTTCAGATGCCCATTCTGCTCGGCCAACTGGCCCTGCCGGGTGTTGCGACCGACGTGGCGGTGGACGCGGCGTGGCAGGTTGCCATCGTGGCCGCCAACAACGGCGGGCTGCACTTCGTGGACGTCTCCAACCCGATGCAGCCAACGCTGTTGGAGACGATCCACGTCGCGGCGAGCCAGGTCGAGATCGCGGACGCCAACGTGTACGTGACCGTCGGGGCCGATCTTCATTCCTACGACGTCGCGGCGCGCATCGAACTGCAAACCCTGACGCTCGGCGGCACGACGTTGAACGGGTTGGCCCGGGAGGGTTCGTTCCTGTACACGATGGACTCCAGCCAGACCTTGCGCGCGATTGACATCAGCGGCCTGTTTGCGGTCGCGCGCGGTTCGTTGCCGCTGTCAAACGGCGGCGGCAAATTGTTCGTCGGCAACGCGATCGCCTACGTCGCCAACGAGGTCGCCCAGCCGGGCGGGTTTGCGACGGTGGACGTGTCCGATCCCGACAACCTGGCACTGATCAGCGGCGCGGATAACACTTCGATCGCCGGCGAAGCGGTCGCGGCCAACGGCTCCGGCCTGGCCGTCACCGTGGGCAGCCCGGGCATTCTCGGGAATTTCCTGCAGGTGTTGGACGTGTCCGACCCCGCCGACACGGCGGCATTTCTGGCGCAGTTCACCTTGCCGGCCGACCCGTCCAGCGTGGCCATCGGCTCCGGCATCGCCTTCGTGGCCGACGGCACCAGCGGGCTGCAGGTGGTGAATTATCTCCCGTTCGACAACCTCGGCGCCGCGCCCGTCGTCACGCTCGCGACCTCCCACACCAACGTCATCGAAGGCACGCTGCTGCCGATTCCCTTCACGGTCACCGACGACGTGCAGGTGCGCAACGTCGAGTTGCTCGTGGACGGCGCGGCGGCCCAGAACGACGTGTCGTTCCCGTTCGAGTTGACCGCCCCGCTGCCGTTCCTCTCGGCGGGATCGAGCAACGTCACCGTCGAGGTGCGCGCCACGGACACCGGCGGCAACGCCGGGACCTCCGGCTCGATCCTCATCACGCTGTTGCCGGACACAGCACCGCCGACGGTCGTCGGGACCGAGCCGCCGGACGGCGGCGCCCGCGGCACGGGTTCGCTTTTGACGCGCGTCCGTTTCTCCGAGCCGCTCGATCCGGCGACCGTGACCGCGGAGAGCGTCCGGCTGGTCCTCACCAACGCCACCGTGACGGCGCAAAGCATCGAGCTTCGTCACAACAACGCCGAAGTCCAACTCCGCTACGCCAATTTGGGCGCGGGCGATTATCAGATCGTTCTCGCGGGACCGATGCTCAAAGACCGCGTCGGCAACGCGCTCGCCCCGACCAACATCGTCAGCCACTTCAGCGTCAGCGAGGGCGTCATCGCGTGGGTCAACCCGGGCGGCGGCAACTGGTTCACTGCGACCAACTGGCAGGGCGGCGTGTTGCCCGGACCGGGCCAGCACGTGATCATTGACATCGAGACCAATCAGACGGTGACGGTCGGAGTCGGCGGTGCCGCTTCGATCCGCAGCCTCGTATCGTCGGCTCAACTCAAACTGTCCGGCGGGACGTTGACCGTCGCCGCCACGCTCCAGGTCAACAACACGTTCACGATCGAGAGCGGCACGCTGAAAGATGCCACGGTGCTGCCCGGCTCCGAAGGGCAGGGCGTCACCGTCGCCTCGGGCGGACAGGGAACGCTCGATGGCGTCACCTTGGAGGCGGACGTGGCAGTGCCCAACGGCGCCCTGACCATCCTGAACGGCCTGACCTTGAACTCGAAAATCACGCTGGCCTCGACGGGGTCGGCCCGACTCACGTTCCAGGGCACGCAAACGCTGGACGGCACGGGCGAGATCGAGTTCACCGAAACGGGGTGTGTGTGCGCCAGCGTTCGCGCGCAACTCGGCACCCTCACCATCGGGCCGGACATTCTCATTCACGGCCAGCAGGGCGAGGTCGTCCCCGAAAACGCCAACTCCGGCAAGATCATCCATCAAGGGCGGATCATCGCCGACACCGTCGTCTCCGGGATCACCGGCATCAGCGTCAACGGCGGCGAGGTCTCCACCAATCAAAGTTTCATCAACCAGGGAACAATCCAAGCGACCGTGGGCCGCATCCGGCTCGTCGGCCAATGGCTCACCGCCTCACTCGGCACGGTCCAGAACAGCGGCGGCGGCGTTTTCATTCTCGGCACGCTCGACAACACGAGCGCCACGCTGGCATTGAACGCGACGACCGGCTCATGGAACCTCGGCGGCGGCAACGGCACCATCCGCGGCGGCGCCATCACGGCCACAAACAGCGCGGCCTTGTTGATCCCTACCGGCGAGGCCGGCATCCTCGAAGGCGTGACCTTGAACGCCGATCTCGATGTGCCGAACGGCTTCCTGACCGTGCGCGAGGGTCTGACGCTCGGGGGCGCGAGCTTGCGCCTGGGCCTGAACACGACCAACATGAGTTTCTCCTCGACCGCGGTCTTCGAGGGCACGCAAACGCTCGGCGGCACCGGCGAGGTGGTGTTTGCGGGAGGTTGCTGCAGCCACATCTACGTCCAGGGCAACGGCACGCAAGGCGGCGCCGCCGCGCTCACGTTCGCCCCCGGCATCACCATCCACAACGCCGACAACGGATTCCTCAGCGCCAGCTTCGGCTTCGACCGATTCGTCAATCAGGGAACGATCTCGTCCGAGGTCGCCGGCAAAACCATCGCCATCAGCGACGTCGGCGGCGACACGACGTGGATCAACGAGGGCACAATGCAGGCGGCCAACGGCGGAAGCCTGTTGGTCTCGTGGGGTTCGCTCGTCAACGCGGGTGAATTGACTCCCGGCAACCCGCCGCAGCCGTTGAACATTGTCGGCACCCTCTCGGTCGGCGGCACCTACACGCAGCAGGTCGGCGGCGTCCTCCACCTCCACATCGGCGGCACGACCCCGGGCACGGAATTCAGCCGCCTCAACGCCACCCGCCACGTCGCGCTCGATGGCACGCTCTCGCTTGCCCTGATCAACAGCTTCGAGCCGAATCTCGGCGACACCTTCGAGATCATGACCTTCGCCTCGCGCACCGGCCAGTTTGCGACGGTCACCGGCTCGGACATCGGCAACGGGAAGATGTTCCAGACCGACTACACCGCCACGAACGTCGTGTTGACGGTGGTAACAAACATGGCCCCGATGGCATCCGTTGCGACCGACGGCACATCGCTCACCGTCACCTCAATCAGCCCCCGTGACGGCGACACATCCGTCCCGGTCAACACCGTCGTGGTCATCCAGTTCGACAAGCCGCTGGATCCATCCACCATTTTCGACCAAACGGTCCGGCTGATTGACTGGGTGACGCATCAAGAAATCCGGTGTCGTCGGGATGTGACCTCCGGCAGCACTGCCGTCCTGCTCCGTCCGGCGAAGCCACTCCAGCCGTTGACCACCTATCAACTCCATCTCGCGCGCGAGATCACCGACCAGTCCGGCAACCCGCTCACCGATCCCGTCGAGGCGTTCTTTCTCACGTCCCCGTAACCGCCCAACTGTTCGAACCACCGACAATTCCTCGCTGTACAATTCTCGTTCACGATCGTGAACGAGTTTTGTACATCGTCGCAACGCGTATCGGACTGCTCGCGGAGCGATATGGATTGAGCTGACGGCTTCTCCCATCAACGCATCGGTTGACGACGCACTCTCCAAGGTGCAAAACGCGGCCTGAAATCACCGAAATCCGAGGTGCCAAGCAGAGGTGATCCCGCTAGGGTATCGGGCGTCACGGTCGGACGAGTCACCACGCCCTCAGAATGGCGGCAGGTCGAGTGTACAATTCTCGTTCACGATCGTGAATGAGAATTGCACAGTGGACGCCGGGCTATGCTTCCCCGTAATTGATTGCCATGATGCCGCCGAGGAGGTTGTGGACGCGGACATTCTTCCAACCGGCCTGCTGCATTCGTACCTCAACGCCGCGCTGCGCAGGATAGCCCATCAGCGAGGCGTAGATGTAAGAATGCGTGTCGGCGTCCCCGCAGAGCCACTTGCCCAGGAGCGGCGGAGCGGTTCGCAGATAGGTGAAGTAAAGGCCGCGCAGAATGGGATTATCGGGTTTGCCGAAATCGAGGACCAGCAACCGCCCGCCCGGCTGGAGCACACGGCGAATTTCCTCGAGCGCACCGGCCAGATGCGCCACGTTGCGCAGCCCGTAACCCATCGTGACCGCGTCGAACGACCCGGCCGGGAACGGCAGGCGCATCGCGTCGCCGCGGACCCACGCCAAACCCGATTGGGGTTCGCGCTGCCGGGCCAGTTCCAGCATCGGTGCGCTGAAATCGAGCCCGATCACCTGAACGTCGTCCATCGCGCACGCACGCAGCCCGAGCGCGAGGTCGCCAGTGCCGCAGCAGAGATCGAGTCCGCGCTGCCCCGGACCGAACTGAGCCAGCTTGATGAGTTTTCGTTTCCAGAGTCGGTGGAGGCCGAAGCTCTGAAGGTCGTTGATCAGGTCGTACTGGCGGGCGATGCGGGAAAAAAGCTGCTCGACCCGGTCGGCCCGGGTCTCGTCGTAGGCGAGGAATTTGTTGGCACTGGTCATCGCAGAAAGAAGGCAGAATGATTGGGAACTCCAGGACACTGAATGATTCTGCCCCTAATCATTCTGCCTCATCTCCACGCACGTTGCTGGAACTCGCGGAAAATCCTCACGAAGCCCGATGCGAAGTGGCCTTCCGAACGCTCCATCCACCGGGCAATGCTGCCGGTGCCATGAAACTCGCCTCGTTCAATCTCCTCCCGGTTGAAGCGAATCGCCCCGCGCACCCGGCAGGTATAGACGCCGACGTGCTCCCAATCAG
>CAZOTB010000252.1:0-5926 GCA_964582645.1 uncultured Verrucomicrobiota bacterium
TCGCACGCTCTCATGCTTGCCACCTCATCTGGGGTCTGTGACGCCCGCGCAACGAACCCTTGCGTTACAGCCGTGCTCGCTCGCTGTCGCGCAATGGCGACTCGCACTCGATCAGCGGTTCCTGACACTCACGAAAAGTGCCGTACCGGACAGCATGGATCACTTCCAGTCCCGCAATCAACCCGCCCGTTCGCGAAAACGACAATCGCGCTCGCGCAGCGATTTGTGACACTCGCGGGAAGCGCTCTTGTGTCGAAGCGATGATCAGGTCCCGTCGCGCCGCTGCGACTCGCAGCCGATCCAGATCAAGCGGCGCGACCGGCTTCGGACCCGGCGGTTCGACCACGGGCTGGCCCTGGCGTCGGCGCCGTGTCCAACGTCGCAGCGTCGAGTACGGAAACCCGATGGCTTCGCAGAGCTTGCGCGCGGGCCAGCCCACTTGTTGCTGCAACTGCGTCAGTCGGTTCATGATCTCCTCGATTCGCTCACTCCTTTTTTTGTCAGGACTGTCCCCCAGGCGGCGGATCTCCAGCGACGTTTCGAGTGCCGTCAGTTTCTCCTGCAACTGCTGGTTCTGTTCCCGCAGCGCCTGCTTCTCGGGGTCGCTCGGCGTCGGCGGGCGTCCGCCGTTTGCTCGCCGGGCCGACCGACCATGTTGAACGGACAGATTCGCCAGGTCCGCCACAAGGGGAAGCCACTGTTGCATGTGGAATCCGATTCGAGCGCGAGAGGCTGTCCAATCCTGGGAGGGAGCATTGACGACGTGGGCACGCACCTTTTCAAGATTGTCGGCGAACCTTCGGACCGACGGCTGAAACTGCAGGGCGAAGCAGGGATTGAGCGATGGGGCAACAACACGAAGCAGTTCGTACGAAAGACGATGGAGTTGACGGAAGACGGCGCGATTACCATCGCAGGAGCCGCGCAGAGCACACCCCTCGGCGTGTCGTATCGCATGCAGAAGCCACAGGCGATCATCAGCACAGTCTTTCAGACGGGAGAAGACCTGGAAAGCATGCAAATCGAATATCGGGCGAAGGGCAATGATTGGAGGCCGGTCTTGTTTTCGATGGAGAAACCGGAGTGCTTCGTGCCCCCGAATGGCGGACTCCGAATTCGATTCCCCGACAAGGAATGCCTGGTGGTGGACCAGGATGCGGCGCCGGGCATCGAAGAGGGCACGGTTGTCTTTGACACAGCCGGACGCACCCTGACAACCAAGATCACGACCAATCCCATTCAGGCGCCGTTGGAGAGCGAGGGAGTGTTCCTGAGCCGAATGATTCCTATTCTGCCTCTTCAAGCCAACCTCGCCGAGCCGAATGCTGCGCCCGTGGAATCAACAGCACAACGATGATCTGGATGGGCGTCACGCTTCGGCTACGTTGGGGATTACACTCCCCACAACTCATGCGTCGGCACGGGCACGCCTTTCGCGTAGGTCTTGGCGTGATAGGTCACGTACCGGCGCAACGTCTTGAGCTGGCCGATTTGTTTCCGCAGCCGCAATCCGTCGAGATGGGTGCCGCCTCGTGTGCGCTGGATTTGCTCGAAGCGCGAGGCCAGCGATTCGCACCGCGCGATGTGGCGGCTCAACTGCCGCACCGTCTGCCACAACAACTTCGTCCCTTTCACATTCGACAGACGGTGGGGGAACGTCCGATCCACGGTCGCGCGCACCGTGGACATGGTTTCGAGACGATCGTACGCGGTCTCGAACAACTCCAGCGTCAGGTCGAGTTGTTCGAGCCGGTCAAGGCGACGTTTCGCAGCGCGCTGGATGTCGCGCACGATGGGACGCGTCCGGCGGACGAGTTGCATCACTTTCGCCAGCGTGCGACGCGTGTCCGGTTGGCCGAATGTGGCGTAGAACTGAATGATCGAGTCGGTCCCCATAAACTGCAACCGGATCTGCCGCCCGTGGTCCCAGCCGGCGAGCAGCGGATGGATGCGTTTGAGTTTCCTTTCATCGAGGATCGGCTGCAGGCGACCTTGGTCTGCGCGTGCCGAACCGAAGAACCGCCGGGCGAAACCGGTCAGCGGCCTCCCCTCGAACGCAGCCGGAGCAGCAGCGATGCGTTCCCATTGATTGTCGCCGAGACTGCCCCTGGTCAGTTCCCACAAGCTCACGCACATCGAACGACAGCCCAGTTCCCGCGCCTCGCTCATGAAAGGCTCAATCGCCATCGTGCGCGAACGAAACGGATGAAAGAGTGTGGACCATTCGTTCGTGGCGGTCATCGGTACGACTTCGAAGCCGTGTTTCTGGAAAAGTCGGATGGTGTCGGCTGAGCCCGATTCGTAATGCCAGTCGTAGATTAACGTGTCGCGATCCAGGTGCGGGATGATTTCCGGGTGCGCCAGCATCATGTCGCCATAGATGCCGGGACGTTTCCCAAGCCGCTTCGTCTCGCGGATGACCCAGCGCATGTGATCGAGATAAAGTTCGCCGTTGCTGAGCCGACGCTTCTGGCAGCGCGGGCAACGATTCAGCGCCCAGGCTTCGTCGCCGCCGATGTGAAGGACGGGGCTGGGATTGAACGCCACCAGTTCGCGGAGCATGTGGCGAATCAATGGCCGGGTGTCGGGATGTGACGGACAGATTTGCGAGCCTTCCTCGATATCTTCGCCGAGATACCGGAAGTAATCGTTCGCCAACAGGCCATCGAAGTGGCCGAGGGTGTTGGTGGCCCACTGCAGCCGCAGACCGAATCGCCTGCAGAGCCGGCGCGCCTCGTCAGCCTGCGCGGGAGTAATCCCGCCCCAGGGCCGATGCGCCGGCAGGGAGCGGAAATGGAAGCGTTGCTCGACATAGAGCGCGACTTCGTCGTAGCCGAGGTCGCGCACGTCCGGAAGGATGCGTCGCCAGTAGTGGCCCACCCAGGATTGCTCGCGTGCGAGATCGTAGAAGAAGATTTTCATGGTTCGAGCGGCTTGGTTAGTGGATGCTGGCGGGATTTGCAATCACACTCAGCGCGCAGGATACCGCGTCGCAACCCTTCTTTGTGCGCCGCGCGCCGTCTGTTTGATGCTCATCCCGGCAGCGGGGTCACACTCTCGTTTCTCGATTTGACTCGCGCAGAACTGGATTGTCTGTTCATTGGCTTGATCACATCAATGCTGATAGCCTATTGTTAGAGATAACAGGAATCGATGGACGTTGATGATATCGAGAAGAAAGAGATGTAACCCTCGCTGCATGCATGACCCTCGCTGCATGCACGAGGTTAGGCATGGCATGGAAAAACCCTCGCACAACGGAGGGTGACAGGACAGTTCTGCCCAGTTAAGGGACGCTACTGACTCTTTTTCAACGGACTCTCAAGCCTCGACCCCTCCGACAAGAGTTGAGGGCTTTTTCGGTTGGGGGTTTTGTACTTTGACTTCACTTTTCATGTGTGACCCCCGCGATCCCCAACGCCAGCATGCTATCCCGCCCATCAACAGGAGAAACACCGTCGATGGTTCGGGGACGTTGGAAACCTCGCTGAAAAGACCCGCCACACGAAAACCCGTATTGTCGAAGTTGTTGAACGGCGCGAGGCTGTAGCGGAACGAGGCCGGCAAGAAGTTCTGGTTGCCATTCCACGCACCACCGCGCCGCACGCGCTCCGTCTTGTAGACGAGCGTTTCGTTCCATTCCCATACGTTGCCCGCTTGATCATATGTGCCGTAGTAGCTCGCACCCAACAAACCGGCGCTGCCCACCGTCGTCACGTTTTCAGCACCACCCCAGACCACAAAGTCATAGTTGGCCACGTTCCCCGGATTGCTGATGGTGCCGAAGGCATCCGCGGTTGCCTCCGCCGGCACACTGCTGCTCCGGGTCGGATACAACCAGTACCCGCCCGTTCCGTCTTTGGTCGGGTCGTAATACGCTGCCTTGTACCACTCATTTTCACTCGGCAGCCAGAAACTCGCCCCGCTATTGCGCCCCCCCCACACTCGACGCCCCGGTAAACGTGTACGCCCCGTCCTCCGTCGTGCTCGCGTCCTGCAACCCGACCGGCTGCCCGTTCTCCAGCCAGTTGATGAATCGCAACGCGTCGAACCACGACACCGCGATCACCGGCTTGTCATCCATGTACGGCTTCGTAACATACGTGTACGACCCGGATGTCCCCGACCGCTGGATCCCACCACGCGCCGAGCTCGTCATCTGGTCGGCGTACAAGGCGTAGGTGTCGGTGGCAGCCACCGCGTTGAGAAACTCCGCATATTGCGCGTTGGTCACTTCGTACTTGCTGATGTTGAAAGTGTACCCCACCGACCCGTAGCCGGTGGTGTTGTCGTTCATGACCAGCGTATCCGCCGGGTTACCCGGATCGCCCACGGTAGTCATGTCAATCATGACCGTGGCTTGGGCAAAACCGCCAAAGGACACGAGCAGGCCTAGCATTAACCCCACGACAGCCCACACCCGTTTCGTTCGATTCTTAGTCATAGCATTATCTCCCTTTTCTCGCTGACTTGTTGAATTCCGCCGTCCGGCTCAAACGCGGTTCTCCAATGATGCTGAGTTTATCTTTATAAAGTGCCCGCTATCAGGTCAAGCGCTAACTTGGGCAGCGATTCCGCAAGGTGGGGTGATTTGTTTGTCCGAGAACGGGGAGGGCCATTTTTTGGGCGGCCGTGCCGGCGCGCCAACCCTCCTCCGGCTCAACCGCCCGTTCGTCACGACACCTCATCCGTGGTGCCTCATCCCTCTCGTTGCGTCATGGGAAAGAACAGGAACTGACAGGGTCTGGCGCTCAGCCGCTCCACAGCGGCTCGAGTTCTTCCCACCGCGCCAAGCCCACCACCAACTGCCGCGCAATCTCCTGCAGCGTCACCCCGGCCCGACTCAGTTTGCCGTGCAGTCGCGCAAACCACTCAAACACCACAAACGCCAATACCAGAATCAGCAACCACGCCAGGATGGCCACGGGGTCGTGATGCCCGCAGTGTTCCAAGTGGTAGTGCTGCGTCAGTTCGTTGAACGCGTGGTTCTCCACGCCCCAGCATCGATGACCAATGCACCAGATCACCTCCGCGCCATATCCGTCCAGCGTGGGGTCCGCCAGCCACCGCCACGAACGGTGTTGTTCCTGTTCGACCCACTTTCCTCCTACCTGCTGCCGTTGCCGCCAGCGTTCCTCCGCCGCCACCACCCGCACCGCGCCAATCAAGCAGCCATGAGGGTCAAATCTTCAAACATCACAAACCAGGGGACGATGTGAGAGTCAGAAAATCCATTTGTGAAATTTGAAGACCTGACCCGTATCCGTTCCAGGGCTTCCCGCTCAACCAGTGGGCCTTGGCCGATGCGATTGACGGGACCACGGTCGCCAATTCCGTCGGCGACAACGCAGCCAACCCGTGGGAGACGATGTGGTTTGCGTGCAGCGTCACGCAAGCGTAGGCGGACGGTTGAAAGTTGAGGGTTGAGGGATGGAAGGTAGGGCTGGACCGCCGGGCCAGCCGAGATGATTGCGATATCTTTCCTACTCGGTGCGTTCCCCGTTTTCTTTTCCGGTTGCCTTTCGCGTGGAAATCGGCAAGCTCGCGCGCACCATGAAATCTCCGATTGCATCTGCGAAACTCGCCCTGTTGGGCGGACCCAAGGCGGTGACCATTCCGTTCCCTCCCTATCCTTCCGTCGGCTACGAAGAAGTCAACGCGGCGACCGAAGCGATCCTCACACGCAACCTGAGCGACACGGGACGCGGGCCGATCATCAAGCGAATGGAAGACTCGTTCGCGCGCCATTTCGGGAGCCGGTACTGTCTCTCGGTCTGCTCCGGCACCGCGGCCATCCATGCCGGCCTGTTCGCCGTCGGAGTGCGGCCGGGCGTCGAAGTACTCACGTGTGGGCATACATGGATTTCCGCCATCGTAACTACTCAGGTGGCATCCCGCCGCGGGATGCCTCCTGAGTAGTTACGGA
>CAZOTB010000253.1:0-5910 GCA_964582645.1 uncultured Verrucomicrobiota bacterium
CCCAGCAACAGCCGCAGCCGCCGCCGATTGGAGGCGCCGCCGAAGCGCCGAAGTCGTAGTTTGGTACCGAGGAATTTCACGGTCGGCGCTCGGCGAACGCCTCCTACAATGCGGGCTCCGATCAGCGAAGATGGTAGGCCGACCACGAAATCGCCGGGCTTTCAATTCACCTTCAACTCTTCCCGAAACGTTCCCAAACCGGCTTCGAGCTTCGCCTTCTGGTCGGCATCCGTGACGCCGGCGATGCACACCTGGAAAATCCGTGCGACCTGCGCCGGGGCGAGGTTGCGCCACTGCTGCGGGATTTCGCCGTAGGCGATCTTGAAATAGAGCTTGTCTTCGTCGGCCTTGTAGAGCGTGCCTTTGATCTCACCCCCGGTGCGGGTGCTGACCGAGCCACCGGTCCATGGTTTCTGATTAATTACCGCGACGGCGAACGCTTTCAAGTCCGCGAGCGGTTGGTAGCGATCGAGCCGCTGCTGGGCGTCCTTTTTGCCCTCCTCGGTCTGCATTTTCTCCAGAGCAGATTTGTAGGCCGTGGCGATCGGCGAGAACACGTACGCCGCCATGTAGGGCGGGACAGTCGCGTCAATCCTGGCAATCAACTCCTTGTCTTTCTCGAGCATCTCCTTCTGGCGCAACTGCTCGGCCTGCTGTTTCTCCGCGGCGATGAGAGCCACCTGCTTCTGCATCTCGGCTTGGAGCGTCTGTACCTTCGCCACCAACGTGGGATAGGTCACCGAGTTACGGATGGCCTGGAGGCGGTTGAGCGCGGAGTCGAAGTCGCGGTCCTTCTGATAACCCAGCACCGTCGGCAGGTCGCGATTGAAGTTTTCGCATTCGAGCGCCAGTGTGCGCGCGCGCGTCTCGAACGACTTCACCCATCGCCAGTCAGGCTCATCGGGGGGCGGCGTAGCGTCGTAGTCCGAAAACAGCTTCTGCGCCATGGTGAACTCCTCCCGGCTCAGGCTGATGGCCCCGAGATGAAACTGCACGATTGCCTTTGACCAGTCAGGCATGGTGTCGAGCTTCGAGAGCAGGTCTTTGGTCGGCACGCGGCCGGTGCCGACGGCGGCGATCCAACGGGGCAGGCGATCGGCGCTGGCCTCGCCTTCGATCAGGACCGGCGGGGCATTGCTCGGAATCAACGCCGCGTAGGCATCGAATGCGTTGTTGGTCTGGAAGGCCAGCATGTGACACAGGGCAATCTGCGCCTGCATCCACGGGCGCATCGGATTGAGTTCATCCATCCGTTTGATCGTCTCGTTGTACTGGAAGATGGCGGCGGAATAGTTGCCGGAGTTCAAGCCGCTGATGGCGCTGGCGAGCGGCGTCTTCCAGGGTGGAGGAGGCGGTTCGGCGGGTTGCGAGGGGGGCGGGGTCGCGCCGCCACGTTGCACGGGGATGCTCGTGGCGGTCGTCGAGGCGACCGGTTGATCGCCAAAAATCTGGTGGCGTTGCGTCCAGAGGAGGTACGCGCAGACGCCGATGGCCAGAACGACTCCACCAATAATGAATGCCGCCTGGAGGTTGCTCTTCTGTACCTGCTGTTGGACGTCCTGCGAAACCCGATGCACCCCGCGCGTGGCTCGGTGCTGTTTGGCGAGTTGCAGTTCCTGGATCAACTGATCGTAGGAGTTGTAACGGGCCTGGCGATTCTTCACCAGCATCCGGCCCACGGCCCGGCACGTCTCCTCCGTCACGTCGGGCGCGAAGGTCTTCAATGACAACGCCGGAGTGGTGAGGTGCTTGACCACCACGTCCGTCGCGGTGTTGGCCTCGAACGGCGCGCGTCCCGCGAGAGCATGAAACAACGTCCCGCCGAGACTGTAGATGTCGCTGCGGAAATCCTCCTTCTCGCCGGCAACCTTCTCCGGCGAGATGTAGTACGGCGTGCCCCAGATGCCTTCCTTCTCGACCTTCTTCGTCTCGGTGTGAAACTCCGCCAACCCGAAGTCCACGATCTTCGGCACGCCTGCGTCGCTGAACAGGATGTTGCCCGGCTTGATGTCGCGGTGAATGAGGCCGCGTTGATACGCGTGGCGCAACCCCGAGGCGATCTGGATGCCGATATCGAGCGCCTCGACCTCGGGAATGCGTCGGCGTTTGTTGATCATGTCGTCGAGGCTGCCTCGCGGCACGAGTTCCATCACCAGGTAATACTGCCCGTCCTCGACGCCGAAGGAATAGAGCGTGGCGATGTTCGGATGGTTCAACGACGCCACCGCGCGCGCCTCCCGGGTGAACGTGTCCACGAATGCCTTGCTGTCCGAGAGGTCTTTGCGGAGGAGTTTGACCGCCACCTGCCGGCCCAGGGAGGTGTCCACGGCGCGATACACCATGCCCATGCCGCCGCCGCCGATGGTGGAGAGCAGCCGGTAATTGCCGAGCTGCATCGGCACGAGGAGCTTTTCGCCGCAAGAGACGCACGGCACGATCTCAAACGGCTTGAGTTCGCTCACGTCCAAGTGCTGACCGCAACCGGGACACGTGATCTTGACCTGTTTGGTGACGCCGTCGGCCATCAAAGAGAACGTAAAACGGGAAAGGAGAAACGTAAAGAGGATATGGAAGCGAATGCATCGCCGGGACACATCTCTATACTGACACCGTTGTAGGGGCGTCCCCCCACAGGCGCCGGCGGTGCAGGGCCGAAACGGAAGCTGCCGGGGACGGCAGCCACTACAACGGGGAGCTATTCTCCTTTCGGCTTCGGTCCGCCCGAGCTCTCGATCTCGATGAGGAAACCGTTCGCGTCATTGAACGCGTAATCGAGACCGTGCCCCTTGTAGTGGTGCTTGGACTTCGCAAGGACGAACCCGTCGTTCTTCTGCGCGCCCCAGTACGCAAGGTTCTTGATGACGACGGGCGACTTGTTGTCGTTGCCCTTCACGATGGCGAGGTGGACCTCGCCCTGTCCATCGCCGAGTTTGGCATGCGCGGTGTCGCCTTTCTTTTCCCAGACGATCGGCGCACGATCCACCCCGCTTTCACTGAACTTCGCCGGGTACACATGCGCGAAGACTTTCAATGCAGCGTCCACCTGCTCCTGCGTGGCCGACGGTTCGAAGGTGTAGTACGACGACTTCATCCCCTTGGTGAAATCGCCGCCGAGGTCGCCCGACATCCAGACTTTCATGCCGTCGAGCTTGACCTTGCCGTAATGGCCTTCCTTGATTTTGATTGCGTTGTTGAACTTGCAGAAATCCTTGTCCGGCGCCGTGTTGAAGTAGCACGGGCAGAACAACGCGCAACTGCACGCCTCGATGTACGACGCTTTGATATGCCAGGATTCCTCCTTGGCGGTGGACTGGGCGAATGCGGCGTCAGCAGCGATGAGTGATGCTGCGAGCATCAATGCGGCTAAACGTGTTTTCATGATGTGCTCCTTTTGATGAGTTCGTGAGTATTGTAGCGACGGAGGCGTTCAAGGCAATAGCGAATCCGGCCGGTAGGGGCGCACGACCGTGTGCCCCTACAGGAATCGCTTGAGGAACAGAACCGGGTCATACGGTTGTCCGTCCTCGTTCCACACTTCGAAATGCAAGTGCGGCGCGATCGCCATCCAGTTCCGGGCGTCGGCACTTTTCGAGGTCTGTCCCATTCTCCCGATCTGTCCGCCGGTGAGAACCGATAACCGATCACCGATAACTTCTGCCAAATGCCCGTACAGCGTGAAGAACCGCTTCCCCGAGCCCGGCCACTTGTGCGTCACCACGATATGCCTCCCGAAATCGGATACTGCTTCGTCGTTGACGAGTTCGTGAATGACGCCTTCGTACACGCAGTACACTTCATCGTGGGGCACGAAGGTCGGTTGCTCGCTCTCGTAGTCACGGCCCGTGGCGCAGTCGGTGAACACAACGCGCGTCGTTTTCCCCGTAGCGGTCGCGGAGATCGGAGCGATGTCCACCCCGCGATGGAAACGCTTGCCGCAATCGCGCGTGAAGCCGGGCTTCCCGTAATCGGGATTCGCGACGGTGCGGGCGAAGAACTGCTCGGGAATGTCGAACAGATGATGGTTCGGCGTCGGCCAGGCGATGCGAATTTGTTCCTCCTCGGGAAGAGGAACGAAGAGAAGAATCGCATCGGCCATGCTCAAAGAATCACCTTGCGTTTTCCCGTTCTCATCCATCGCGGTTGATTCTGCCGGTAGTCCCCATGGAGTGAAATAGACCCGGCGTGTAGCCACGTCTCTCCCCCAATCCCATTCCAGATGGAGGCCGATATTCTCGCGCTGAGATTTGCAGGTCACTTACTCGTTCAGCGGCAAGATGCGGACACCTAGATTCTTCATGCCGAAGACTATACGCGAGGCGGATGAACAAGCCAATGGTTACTTTTTCGGAAAATGCAGCGCCGCCAGATGGACTGCCGTGGACACGGACTTCATCGCCCGTCTTTGTGATGTGTACCCCGATGACGATAACGGGCCATGTCATCTTCTCAGTCAGCGCGACCCCGGCGGGCCAGTCCGCCTTGTTCTTGGCCAGTTCCGCGAGGTCAACTTCGTTGGTGGCGGGGATCGAAGGCGACACTTGCCCGAGGATCGTCTGGGCGAGCACGCAGAGGATGAAGGTCCCGCACACCCGATTCATGGCTGACTGCGCTTTCACGATGGCAGAAACGGCACGCGGTTGCAACGCCGAAAGGCGCATTGAGAGCATTGCGATCAGAGCCACGCAGCCGTGGCCCGCGGCAGTTTTCACCCCGAATCAAGTGTGACGAAACAAGAGATCGTGCAACTGGTCTGTCGGCGCAGATTCGTTCGTAGTCGGATCGAAGACGCAGTCGTTTCTGGCGCAGTAGTACAGCCCGTTCCACCTGTTCTTGGCAATTTGCCATCTTCTTTCATCCGGTTCGGCGGCTTGAACACGCCGCTTAAACGCCCGTTCGCTTGCCCTGCTCCACGCGACTATTGCAACCACCATAACAGCGAGAAGAACGGCCTTGGAAAGGGTTTCCCAACTCCATAAACTATCATTCTCAGGGAGAAGTCCCATGAGGACTGACACATTGGGAGGACGATCACAGCGAGCATTTCCGCAACGTGTCGGCGTACGCGCACGATAGGCTCGGCGGGAGGAGTGAGTTTTCGGCTTATCTCGGTCTGACTGGCTCCTCTTAACTGAGCACCCCTACCGCCAATGTTGGGTTATTGGAACCTAACTCTGCACCGAGGCCGACAGCCGCCACTGATGGTGCACCTCTGGATATTCCGGCAGCATAGACGGCACTGACTTTTTGGATCACATCATCCTTGCCGCATTCAGGGCACGCTAATCTCCTGAGCGCTGGCGGACTTCCTTGCGACCCAACGCGCGTCCGAGGTGTGGCTTGCGAGTCTTGGGCGGAGGACGTGCGAGGATTGAGAATATCTGGTGGATCGCGTGATACGATGATTGGCGCGGGCTGCACGCGGGGCGTCACGGATTGTGCCGCTGGGCGACTCGGCGTGGAAACGGTTAGGCTCTGCCCGCACTTCGGGCATTGCACCTGTACCCCCGCGCCCGATTCATCCACTACGAGCCTTTGTCCGCACTTGCTGCAAGGGAACGTGATGTCCATTGCTCGCTGTCCTTTCGTTGGCTAACGGCCAAGAGCGTGCTCGCGTGCCCCAGAGTTTGCAACCGTATTTCTGAGGATCTGGAAACGGGGTGTGACCAACATTGCTCCAACGCGAAAGAGAGCCTTCACGCCTGCGTTCAAGCTTATGAGCTGTCGTTCCGTTGGAAGATTGGTGCGGCGTGTAGGAATCGAACCTACAACCTAGTGATTAAGAGTCACTTGCTCTGCCAATTGAGCTAACGCCGCATCATCACTATCGAGGCGCGGGACTGTAAGCAGGTCGCGATCACTTTTCAACTGGTTTTATCGCGGGGGTTGGAACGCGAATGCCTCCATCGCCTG
>CAZOTB010000254.1:0-4061 GCA_964582645.1 uncultured Verrucomicrobiota bacterium
AAACAGGAACATTCGTGGACGCGCCGGGCGCCAGCGGACCGGCGATGACCACCGGCTCGCATCCAGGAATTGTGACTGTAATGTTCGTCACATCCTGCTTGTTCGTCGCGCTCGCAGTCACTGTCACACGCACTTCCACGTCCGTACCTTGAGGCACGCCGACAGGAGCACCCGTGCCGCAGAGGTTGGTCGTGACCTGAACGTTATTCGTGAAGAAGAGAACCTCGCACGCAACCGTCGCGGGCAGATCGTAGGTGCACTGCAACACGTTGTTGTCCTCGCCGTTGGCCGATCCGTCGCGGTTCGACCCCGAGTCCACGACGATTGATTGAATCAGCCGATTGCAGGCGTCCACGTTCGCATTCACGTTCGTGATCGCGAACTCAACGTCCCGGCCCTGAGGCGCACCATTGCCGACTCCCAGCGTGGAGGTGCTGATCTGCGCGCCGAAAGTGGTGCCGCTCTGCGTCAACAGCATCCTCGCATTCCCAGCTCCGCTGGTCAGATCTTCCCGGTAATCTACCTCTACGGTTGTCCCATTACCAAAAATGACTTGCACGACATAGTTCTCGGTTACGCCCACGTCCGTGGCTGCGTCCGTAAAGCCCGACGCGCCACCCACGGTACAGTTCAAGACGTCCACAATGTCGCCTGCCACTGCATCACCGCAACGGGCCAGGTTACCACCGCCAGCCGTGCGACCGATGGTCGCAGGCTCACCGTTGGCGTCTGCATCGAACGGCAGAATCGAACCCCGCACGGGGATCAGACTGTCGGAATAATCCGGATTCGCCGTGCTACCCGACCCACCCGGAAGGTCGACACCGATGTAAATGGTGCCGCCGCTCACGTTGGGGTTGTACGCCGACATGATACGGCGCTGATTGAAGCCGGAGGGATGAGCCAAACCGTCAACGGTAACCGATGCGGCCAGCGGTGGTTCGCCCAGTCCTTCCGAGCCCGGCACGCCGGTGATGGCAGGGGCGGAGTCGTTGGTCACACACACGCCGGGCAAAGCAGCACCTCCTGCATCAAAGAAATCACTGATGTCACCATCCAGACTTACCGCGCCGCCGAACAGCTCATTGAGTGTGTCGGCTCGCGTCATAAGCGTGGATGCAACCCCGATACAACACAACAATACAACCCTTCTTATAAAAGATTGTTTCTTCATGATCTTTTCTCTCCTTAGTTGTTACGGCCTCCCAGGTGGCCAATTTTCAAGTATCCGAGGTGACTCCCTATCCACCTCAAAGATGTCGGCAACTATAGGGATACAGCAGAATGAAGCAAGAAGAATATCAAAAAAAATCTCAGCAAAAAACGAATAAGATGGATCAGGCGGAAATGCCCTGAATGGAAGAACTAAGGAATGGGCTGTTCCGCTCAACCCCATGTCAGTGCACGCTGTAACCACGCGCGGAGGTTCAATAGGAAGTGCTGGCGCCGCTCAACTCAGTGTCAGTTACCGCTGTAAACGGTATCGATCGTGCCCAAAGAATCGGCAAGATAAATCCAAGCGGTGTCAGCAACAACACCGCGTACGCTGCCCACCGTCAACACCGAGTACTGCCGCACGGGCAGACTTGGATTGCTTACGTCCACAATCGCGAGTCCGCCGTCGAAGTTGGCGAGGTAGGCGGAGGAACCATTAACGGCGATGCTCTGAGTACTCGCGTTGGGACCACCGGATGGCGGGAGGCTACCCAGTCGAACCGTGCTGACAGGATTGGTGACGTCCACAATGATCAAGCCTCCACTCGAAGCCGCAAGGTATGCCCGGTTGTTCTGAACTTTGACTTCCAGTACAACCAACCCGGATGCAGTGTACGATCCGCGATTCACCGGCGCGGCGGGGTTACTCACGTCCACAATTTGGAGGGAGTTATTGTCCGCCACATAAGCCGTAGTGCCGACAATGGCCACGTCCTTTGCGTTGCCCGGAGTGTCCAACACCCCAACGCTAAATGGCGCGGTAGGGCTGCTGACATCGATGATGCGCAAACCCTGGGTGCCGTCCGCAAGATAGACCAAGTTACCGGCCACGGTCACGCCTTGCGCCCAACCGGGTGAGTCGTACGTCCCGACAATCGTCGGCGCGGCAGGATTGCTGATATCAACGATCTTCAACCCGGCTCCACCGCAAGCCACGTAGGCGTAGTTTCCGGCGACAGCCACTCCGCAAAATCCGAATGCAGAACTGTCGAGTGATCCGACCACAAACGGCACCGCCGGGTTCTTGATATTGAGCACACGGATACCGTTGATGCTGTTCTGGCCACCGTTCCAGTATTGGGCACCGGTGATCACAGCAAAGTCGGGCTTGACCGCGATCTTGCCCCCATCGAACCACTCCATCAGGCTGCCTGACTGTGAGAGGCCGGATGGGTTGGACGTGTTGACGATTCCGAGTCCGCCGTCAGAATTACAGAGGTATGCGATGCTGCTTCCCAGGCTGACGCCCACCGTCGCCGCGTTCGCGCCACCCCAAGGCGGGAGGCTATCCAGAAGGACGGGGCTTGAAGGATTGCTTACGTTGACAGTAATCAAGCCTGAACTGGAGGCAGCAACATACGCAGTGTTGTTTTGTACCTTCACTTCAAGTGCGGTCATGGCGATCGACGCGCGAACCCACGGAGCTGCGACGTTGCTGACATCCACGATCTGAAGTGAAGTGTTGTCGGCGACGTAGGCGATGGTGCCGACTACTGCTACGTCCTTGGCAGTCGAAGGTGTGTCCACGAAGCCGACACTGAACGGCGCGGCCGGGTCGCTGATGTTGACGATGCGCAGGCCTTGCGAACTGTCGGCCAGATACGCATAGGAACCAGAAATGGTAAGGCTTTGTGCCCAACCAGGCGAATCATAGGTACCCACAATGACGGGGGCGGCGGGATTACTGATGTTAATGACTTTGATGCCCGATGCGCCGCATGCGACATAGGCGTAGTTACCCGAGATGGCAACACCGTTAAACCCGATGGAAGTACTCTCGATAGCACCGAGCACGGTCGGGGTTGATGGAATCGAGACATCGATCACATAAAACCCGAACGTGCTGAATTGGGAACCATCCAGTTGGAATAACCTTTGCCCGGTGACACATGCGAGGGTGCCGGAGATTGCGACATAGTTCCCATCAAATGGTAAGTCCGACGAGCCTACGACGACCGGAGCTTGCGGGTCACGCACATCCACGACCGATAGGCCGTATGTTGCAGTCGCTATGAAGCAGTAGTTCCCGTTAACGACAGAGTGACGCGTTACACCGACGCTTGGCAGGAAACCAATCAGTTCGGGCGGGGACGCTGCCGCATCGTTATCGGTGATGTTGACCGTGGCACTAACTGGCGATCCTAACGTGTACGCAGCGTTTGCTACCAATGTCAGAACCACCGATTCCGTGCCCTCCGCAATCGTGTCATCAATCGGCGTTATCGTAAGGGTCGCAGAAACAGCTCCGACGGGGATGGTCAATGATGTGCCAATGGAACTGTAATCGGAGCCACTGGTAGCGCTGCCGCTGACCGAGAAGTTAACGGTCAAGGAGGATGTCGTGCTGCCCGTGCGCGTCACCGTGAATTGTCCGTTGTCCGGACCGGTCTCGGAGGCGTTGGCGTCGTTGGCGGAGATCGTGACGGTCGGCAAGGCGGTGTCGTTGTCCGCAATCGTCACCGTGGCGCTGCTCGGGGAACCGATCGTGTAGGACGCGCTGCTGCTCAGTGTCGCCACCACCGTCTCGCTACTCTCGACCGTCGTGTCGTTGATCGGCGTTACCGTGATGGTCGTCGAAGCCGAACCGGCAGGGATACTCACGGAGGTGCCAATGGAACTGTAATCGGAGCCACTGGTAGCGCTACCACTGACCGAGTAGCTTACCGTCAAAGACGATGTTGTACTGCCCGTGCGCGTCACCGTGAATTGTCCGTTGTCCGGACCGGTCTCGGAGGCGTTGGCGTCGTTGGCGGAGATCGTGACGGTCGGCAAGGCGGTGTCGTTGTCCGCAATCGTCACCGTGGCGCTGCTCGGGGAACCGATCGTGTAGGACGCGCTGCTGCTCA
>CAZOTB010000254.1:4161-5698 GCA_964582645.1 uncultured Verrucomicrobiota bacterium
TCGGAGCCACTGGTAGCGCTGCCGCTGACCGAGAAGTTAACGGTCAAGGAGGATGTCGTGCTGCCCGTGCGTGTCACGCTGAACTGCCCGTTGTCCGGGCCGGTCTCGGAAGCGCTGGCGTCGTTGGCGGTTATAGTCACGGTCGGCAGCGCGGTGTCGTTGTCCGCGATTGTTACCGTCGCCGAACTGGGCACGCTCGTGGCATAGGAGGCTGAGTTTGTGACCGTGACGACGGCGGTTTCACTGCCTTCGACGGACGTGTCGTCAATGGGCATCAAAGTGACCGTGGTCGAGGAAGCACCGGCAGGGATGGTGACCGAGGAACCAATCGAGGTGTAATCCGAACCGGGAGAAGCAGAGCCGCTGAGGCTGAAATTCACCGTGAGTGACGCGGCGGTGCAACCCGTACGAGAGAAAGTGAACTGCCCGCTGTCGGGCCCAGCCTCAGAAGCGCTGGGGTCGTTGGCGGTAACGGTGACTGCCGGCAGATCATCGTCTGCAATCGTGACAGTTGCGCTGCTGGGCGAGCCGATGGAGTAGGCCGCGTTGGCACTGAGCGTGACGACGACCGTTTCGGAGCACTCAGGAGTGGTATCGTTTGCCGGTGTAACGGTGATGGCGGCAGATGCAGAGCCGGCAGGAATCGAAATTGAGGTGCCGATGGAAGTGTAATCGGAGCCGGAACTCGCACTCCCGCTCACACCAAAACTGACTGTAAGAGACGATGCGGTGCTTCCGGTCCGGCTCACGGTGAACTGCCCCGTGCTGCTGCTCGTTTCCGAGACGCTGGCGTCGTTGGCAGTGATCGTAACCGCAGGAAGAGTGGAGTCGTTGTCCGCGATTGTCACCGTCGCGCTCGAGGGGGAAACAATGCTGTACGCTGCGTTCGCACTGAGGGTCACGATCACCGTTTCATTGCTTTCCACCGAGCTGTCATCAAGAGGCGTGACTATGATGGGAGCGGATGAGGCACCCGCGGGAATCGTGACGGAGGTACCGATGGACGTGTAGTCGGACCCGGTAGCGGCGCTGCCGGAGACAACAAAGCTGACGGTCAGGGACGACGCGGTGCTGCCTGTGCGGTTGACGGTGAACTGCCCCGTATCACTGCCCGGCTCAGATGCGCTCGCGTCGGTAGCGGTGATTGTAACTCCCGCAAGCGTGGTAGCATTGGCGGGACCGGCGTAGCTGGAGGTGCCCGCGGCATTGTACGAGGCGACTTCATAATAATACCTGGTCGCGGCAGCCAGGTTGTTGTTGGTGTAGGTGGTTGAGTTTGCCGCAATGGTGGCGATTTGGCCGTAGATCACCCCATCCGAGGATCGAAACACCTTGAAGCCGCTTTCGTTGTCGGAGTTGTCGAACCAAGAGAGCGCGATCTGGTTTGTGGAAATCGCGGTCGCGGCAAGATTGCTGGGAGCTGATGGACTATTGAGATAGGTGATGGTCACGGCATCGGTGGCGGTGTTACCGGCCGCGTCGCGCGCCGTCACCGTGATGACGTTGTTGCCGGCCGTCAGGCTGATGCTGCTGACCG
>CAZOTB010000255.1:0-5615 GCA_964582645.1 uncultured Verrucomicrobiota bacterium
TGTCATGCCACCCGATTACCATACCCACCCACCCACTGAAAACGTTGAGGAGCCAGGAAAGATTCGAGAAGTGCCTTGCCTGGAGGGACAAACGAGCCGGACACGGTGGCAATCTCGCTTGGGGCGACCCTGCCAACGACTGGTGCACGATCGATAGCAACCCGAACCAAGGTGTGTTCGCGCGGGTGTGGCGACCATGGCCAAAGCTCACCCACATTTACTCGGTTCAATACTTCGTCTTCCTCACCTACAACGAGACGATAGAGACCTTTACCGCACATTTTGGCAGCCACGATGCCGACTGGCTCTGCCTGGACCTTGGCGTAGATGCCACCAACCCTGATGATCCACGGATCATTCACGCCATCTATTTCAATCACGGGCGACAGTTCTTCGTGCGGGGCGATACGATGTATAAGCATTTCATCGAGGATGGTCGGCCTGTCGCCTACATGGAGGTAGAGTCGAACGAACTCTGGCCCAACGCCGGTGGCCGCGGGTATGGCGGCTGGCCAAATGTGAACGGCTTTGCGGGTAACGCGCACAACGACTACCGTGACATCGCATCGGGCGGGACGCAGTTCTTGATTGACCTCCATGACACGGCCACGGGGTTATTCGGCTTTACACCGGCTAACTCCGAAGCCAAGACAGCGCGTTCACACGGGCTTTTTGAGGGTGAGGTTCGGCGGGCTTGGGATCCGCAGGAGATCCCGAATCTCGGCGAGTTCCTCCAGGACCCGGAGACAAAGAAGATTTTCAACGGATCGCTTGCTAGGCATGTGGGGCGATTCATCGTCGAGTATCCTGGCAAATGGGGCTGCGGTGGAAACGGTGCGGATGCTCCGGAAAGTCCACGAGTTCAGTCGAAGATGTGGAACCGCGGATTCGCCGGGCCATGGAGCCTATACGGTGGCCCCGATGACCATATCGGGTTCAAGCTCTTGAAACGAAAGGATGCTTTGGGGAGGCCCGTTGACTATCCACCAATCGTCAGAAAGAAGATCAAAGGCGGTGAAGTCATATTGTTCCTGCTCGAGGGACAGGACTCGTTCTAAATGAAACGAACTTTGAGTATTGGAATCTGCGGTCGGGTGCACTGCTTGTCGTAGAAAACTATAACCAACAACAAACACAAGAATGGAGAACCAGTATGAATAAAGCATGGATGTACGGAATAACCGGCGCGGCACTGGGTGCCGCGATGATTCTGGGGTTGCAGTCTTCCCCAAGCGCCTTGGCAGGGAGGAACAAAGACGCACCAGATACCGCCGTCTTCCTCCTGCTCAAGGAATTGCATGCGAAAACAACGGAGAATACCGCGAAGCGGATAGATGCCGAGGTGGGCAATCTTTGGGTCTACAACTCTCCCTCCTGGCAAGAGATAGGCGGTGGTTGGAGAGCAATCACTAACGAAGTAACCTTCGCTTCACCGTTCCGAGAAACCCCCAACGTTCTTGCAAGCCTCAGATATCTTAGTGCTGATGGACGAGAGGCAGTCACCCTATTTTCTATCGCCGAGGCTGAAATCACCACCAAAGGATTCAAAATGGTGGTGCAAGCACATGACGCCAATTCGCCGATTATTGCCGCAAACTGTGGCTGGGTTGCCATAGGCAAGCGATAAGCATTGCTTGTTCTATGGATGCAGCCGTGGTGCAGCCGGAATCAACGCCACTCTTGACAGTCGCGCAATGGACGGCTTCGCGGACGCGCAAAGCCATGCGAGCCTCGTAATGACGACGGTGAAG
Source organism: uncultured Verrucomicrobiota bacterium (assembly GCA_964582645.1). Lineage (GTDB taxonomy): Bacteria > Verrucomicrobiota > Verrucomicrobiia > Palsa-1439 > CAZOTB01 > CAZOTB01. The sequence continues at coordinate 1,752 of CAZOTB010000255.1, forward strand.
TTCTGACGGATGCAACCATCCGCAGATTTCGGATTACGCGGATGAGAACGGGACCAGAAGGCGTGCCGGCCGCGGTGCGCCGCACAGTTAGCTTAGGTCGTGATCGCGTCATTCTTCGCTACGTGACGCATTTCTGTTCAAGTCCTTCTTTCATCTGCGGTCTCGAATTCGCCAAGGACGCCGTCCAACTTTCTCTTTGCTTCCAACGCTTTCGTGGTAACATTTCTCCGCCGCGTGAGGGGCGGTTGGTGTGTTGGATCGAGTTCACAATGCAGTACAGCAGCAGCATCTCATCTCCAATGGTGAACCGTTGCTCGTGGGCGTCTCCGGCGGACCCGACTCGGTCTGTCTGCTCGATCTGCTGACCCGGTGGGCGAGTTCGCACGATAACCGACTCGTCGTCTGCCACTTCAACCATCATCTCCGTGGCAGGGACAGCGACGAGGACGCGGCGTTCGTTACGCAGGTCGCAAAGCAATATCAGCTCCCGATCGAAATACGGTCCGGCGACGTCCGTCAATTTTCCCGCGAACAGAAGCTGTCGCTTGAGGACGCGGCGCGCCTGATGCGCTACGAGTTTTTCCGCGACGTGGCCCATGAGCTTGGCATTCGCAAGCTCGCCCTGGCCCACACGGCGGACGACCAGATCGAGACGCTGTTGCTCCGCCTCCTGCGCGGCGCCGGTTTGCGCGGACTTGCCGCCATGCAACCCGAGCGCCGGATGAAGGACCTGATCATCATCCGTCCGCTCCTCGATTTCTGGAAACAGGAGGTTCTCGCTTACGTGCGCGAGCGCAAGCTGACCTACCACACCGACATCACCAATTTCGATCCGTCGTTCCTGCGTAACCGGGTCCGTCTCGAACTGATCCCGATGCTCGAAACCGAGTACAATCCCAACATCAAGAACATCCTCCTTCGCATGGCCGACGTGGTGGGCGACGACGATCGGTTGCTTGACGCACTGGCTCGCGACGCCTACCAGCAATGTCTCGTCGGCGAAGCGTTGAGTGTGCATCGGTTGGTGCTGCACGACATCGCCATGCAACGCCGGATCATCCGGCACTGGCTCGCTGCGTTGACCGTGCCGGTCGTTCCCAGTTTCGATCAGGTCGAAGCGATCTGCGCGCTCACGGGACGCGCCACCGGCGGGTTCGGCTCGGTGGATCTGCCGAACAAACGAATCGTCTATCGCGACTACGATTACCTCCGCATCGGCGATCCCCTTGTCCATGAGTTGCTCGAAGTGCATCGCCCGCTCAGCGTTCCCGGCGAAACCGCCGTGCCCGAATTGGGCGTCTGCGTGAAAGCCGAGGTCATCGAAACCAGCGCGGCGCTTTCGCTGCCCATCGCGCAGGAAAAGGGCGTCGAGTACTTCGACCTCGAGAAACTCGGCGAGGCGCTGTCCGTCCGCAACTGGCGCGACGGAGACCGGTACCAGCCCATCGGCCTGCACGGGACGAAGAAGCTGCACGACATTTTCGTGGACGAGAAGATCGCCGCGCGTGAGCGTCACAAAGTGCCGTTGCTCGTGAATGAGGACGGCGACATCTGCTGGGTCGTCGGCTATCGCATCGCCGAACCGTTCAAACTTCGTCCGACCACGCGGCGCGTGTTGCGAGTGCGGGTGGACCAATTACCCCCGGATCAAGGCCAGCCAGTGGAGCGCGCCGGTTGACATGGGCGCCACTTATTGCTACCATTTCCACAGATTTCGGGGGATTCGAGTCCTATGGAGTCTGTACTCAGCAAGCAAGTTTTGGTGCTGAACCGCTTCTGGCAAGCGGTCAACATCTGTTCTGTCCGCCGCGCCCTGTCGCTGCTGTTCGAGGGGCACGCCGAGGTTGTTTTGCCGACCGCGGGCGGGGAGTTTCACACGTACGATTTCAGCGAGTGGCGCGATTTTGGGGGGCAAATCCCGGGCAGCCACCACGACTACGTTCACACCGTCTCGTTCAAGATTCGCGTGCCGAAAGTGATTCTGCTGCTCTTTTTCGATCGGCTGCCGAAGAAAGAGGTCAAGTTCACCCGTCACAACATCTTCGAGCGCGACAAGAACACCTGCCAGTACTGCGGTCACGTGTTCGACCGTCGCGATCTCAACATTGACCACGTCATCTCCCGCGATCGGGGCGGCAAGACGACTTGGGAAAACGTGGTCTGCTCGTGCATCCCCTGCAACACCAAGAAGGGCAACCGTCCTTTGAACGAAGTCGGGATGCACCTCATTCGCAAGCCGAAGCGGCCCAAATGGCGTCCGTTCATCAGCGTCACTGTCCACAAGGCCGAAGAGGAAAGCTGGAAACACTTCCTCGATCTCGCGTACTGGAACGTCGAGCTCGGCGAAGAGTTGGAGTAACTCTCTCTCCTGCCTCGCCGTCGCCCTCGACAGCGTCGAACCGGAGTCGTAGAATCCATTCGTGGACTCGGAATCCAAACTCATCCAGCTCCAATCGCTGCTGCGTTCCTACGGCTCGACCATTGTGGCCTACAGCGGCGGAGTGGATTCCGCATTCCTCGCCAAAGTCGCGTTCGACGTATTGCGCGAAAGATCGCTGGCCGTGATTGCCGACAGCGAGAGCCTGCCGCGACGCGAATTTCAGGAAGCGCTCGCGCTCGGCGAGCAATTCGGCTTTCCGGTCCGAGTCATCAAAACGAACGAACTCAGCGATCCACGGTACGCAAGCAATCCTGCCAATCGCTGCTACTTCTGCAAGGCGGAGCTGTTCGAGCAACTCGTCCCGCTTGCGCGCAGCGAAGGCTTTCCCGTGATCACGTATGGTGAGAATGCCAGCGACATCGGCGACTTCCGTCCGGGCGCGCAGGCGGCAGCGGAGTTTCAGATTCGAGCCCCGCTCAAGGAAGTCGGTTTGACGAAACCGGAGATACGGGAACTCTCCCGTCGCTTCGGTCTTCCTACCGCAGACAAACCGCAGATGGCCTGTCTCAGCAGCCGGATCCCGTTCGGTGAAGAAGTGACCGAGGAGAAACTGCGCATGATCGAAGCGGCTGAAGCGTTCCTGCGCGATGCCGGCTTCTACGATGTCCGCGTCCGACATCACACGCTCGGCAACAAACAATCGCTCGCCCGCATCGAAGTCGGGCCCGAGGAACTGAACCGATTTCTGGAGAACGGCCTCACCGGACGCGCGGCGGCGCGATTTCGAGAGATTGGTTATGCCCACGTCACTGTGGACCTGCAGGGCTACCGGCGGGGCGGCTTGAACGAGCACCTCTGATGTGGGAGCGACCACGCAGTCGCGACCGCGTGTGGTTGTTAAGCGGAGTTGAGACCGTCGCAACGTCATATCAAGCCATCGGGGTCAGGTCTCAAGTTTCAATAATTTAGCCTCCGCCTGCCAGAAGCCAGCCCCCAAGAATCAAGAACACTCTTGAATATTTAGACCTGACCCTGATTCCGTTCCCTTTGAGAAAAACTAGACGGGGGGGGAGTTTCTTGCATCGTCCTTTTCTGTGTCACGCTTCTTAATCTGCGGTTTTGCGCCCCACTCGTGGATCCAGACGACGAGACGTGCGACAGCCAATAGACCTACAATTCGAATGAACACCCTGACTATTGGGAAGATCGCAAGGGCAACAGCTAACGCGATTAGACCCGCCCAAGTTCCATAGTGAACACTACAGAAAACGCACGCTAAGCCCGCGCCAATTACACAGAAGATCAAAGCCAGAAGATCGCCAAGATTCCATTTTCTCTGGCGGCTGTTCTGACTCATTTGGTTCACTGTCCCCCTTCTTCCGGTCGCACGGAATTCATCATCCTTTCCGACGCCCACAGAACATCCACACCCCGCCCTCGTTGGCCCCGCGATCCCGCCCCGCCCAGCCCCAACACCGTCTCCG
>CAZOTB010000256.1:0-5590 GCA_964582645.1 uncultured Verrucomicrobiota bacterium
TTCGCGGTCAATCGCCATCATGTTGGTCTCGCCGCCCTGATGGTCAATGTGTCGGCCCATCAGGTTGACACGGCCAGGCGAACGAATAATGGCGAAGTTGGTTTTCGCGCCAAATTGCTCTGAGAACCCGTGCGCGAGCCGGTGGTAACGCTCGAGATCAGGCATTGCTCCGTATATCTGGTGGAACAGACTCTTCACTCGACGCGAGGGTTGCGCGAACGTCGCTGTCCATTTCTCCGCCGTCTTCATTGCAAGCGGCCATCGTTCTTCGCCGACGTGGACTCGGGTTTTGCGGAGAGAAGTGCGATAAACGTCCTGGATTTCGAGCAGTTCCTGCGGATTGTTGAACGCCATGACCTCGGTGCGGTCGTGCACATGAACCGCCTCAACCACGCGACGCGGATCGGCGGCCAAGACTTCGATGATGTCGGTGAAATACTGCTCGCGCTTGTCGGTTGCGGGAGGGATTCGTTTCAGGCCGGTGAAAAGCGCCTCGGATTTGAACAGATAGACGGACAAATTGGCGTCATTGAAGTTCTCGTCCACCTCGCGTGCCGTGAACGAATCGCCGGCCGCGAATTGGAAGGCCTGCTTTTCCTCACGCGCGTTGCGTAATTCCTTCACCTCGACGTCTGCCACGACGCGCCCTCGCGCGTTGAAGATCACGATGCCCGAATCGGGTGCAAACTGCCTTGGGCCGGTGATGAACGCTAGATCACAATCTTTTTCCCGGAAAACCTGGAGCAACCGATTGACAGCGCGCGGTTGGATCACTTTATCGCCCGCCACAACGAGCACCGAACCCACGAACCCCATCTCTTCAAGCACCTTCGCGCCCACGCTGACAGCGTGCCCGGTGCCGCGCGGTTGATCCTGATAAGCAAAAAAGACATTGCCAAACCGGCTGCCCACAGTCTCGATGACCTGACCTGCGCGGTGCCCTACAACAATGCAGTGGCGTTTAACGCCGCAGAGGTTGTAGGTCTCGATGGCACGGTGGATGGCCGGCACGCCGGCGATCTCGAAACAGACTTTGTGTCGGGTCGTGGACCCCATTCGGGTCCCTTTGCCAGCCGCCATTATGATGCTGACGATGTTCTGCTTCATCGGCTGATTCGGTCGGAAGTGGCCGGTTCGGGCCAAGGATGCACACTTTTTACACGTTGCCAAGCATGCGTTCGATTCCCGTCTCGACGGGCTGGACGGCTGCCGCTCAAGGCAGGTATTTTCTGGCTTGTGTGGCATCTGACAAATTGACGCAACGTTTTCGTCGCTCTGGTGTCGAAACATCATACGGGCCCGATTCGGGAATCTCTTTGACAAGACCAGAGGTAACCCCTATAGTCGCGCCCGTTTCTAAAGTCGTTTGGAATAAATAAGTTAAATAACTAACCCAAAACGCAATCATGGAAACTGTCATCAAGGAAAAAATCAAAACAGAGTATCAGATTCACCCAAAAGATACTGGTTCGGCGGATGTGCAGATTGCCCTCTTGTCCCAGCAAATCAATGATTTGACCCGGCACTTGCAGGCGAATCCGAAGGACCACAGCTCCCGGCGTGGTTTGATCATGATGGTCGGTCAGCGGCGGAAGCTCTTGGATTACGTTGCGTCAAAAGACGCCAAGCGTTATCAGACGCTGATCAAGAAGCTAAACCTCAGAAAGTAGAAAGAAAGGACGCGTTTAGCGCCGAAGGCGGCGGATAGTGGATTGATGTGAGCGCAGGACATTGCGCCTGCGCTTACGTCACTCCATTCATCCAGCCGCTCTCTTTGCTTCACGCGTGAAGTGTTTATGCACGAACGCATTGTGTCTCGTATTGGAGCCCAGGATCTCGTTATCGAGACCGGCAAACTGGCCAAACAGGCCGACGGAGCCGTCACCGTAGCTTGCGGCGAAACCATAGTCATCGTCACCGCCGTCATGGCGGCTAACGCGAGGGAAGGACAGTCGTTTTTCCCATTGACGGTGGATTATCGTGAAAAAGCTTCGGCTGCGGGCAAGTTCCCGGGCGGCTATTTCAAGCGCGAAGGACGTCCAACCGAAAAGGAAATCCTTACCGCCCGTCTCACAGATCGCCCGCTGCGACCGTTGTTCCCGAAAGGGCTCTACAACGAAGTCCAGATCATCGGCATTCTCCTGAGTGCGGACGGCGAGAATGACCCCGACATCCTGAACCTTGTCGGAGCGTCCGCGGCACTCACGTTATCAGATATCCCATGGGACGGCCCGATCGGAGCCTGCCGCGTCGGGATGGTCAACGGCGAATTCGTGGTCAATCCGACTCATACCCAGATGAGGGAGAGCACGATTGACCTCGTCTATGTCGGCACGGACGAGGAAATCCTCATGATCGAGGGCAGCGCCCATGAAATCAGTGAGGAGCAGTTCCTCAAGGCGATGGAATTTGGCCACGGCTACTGCAAGCAGATCATTGCCATGCAGCGCGAGCTCAGGAATAAGTGTGGCAAACCGAAACGCACCCCGACCCTCAAATTGCCGCGCCCCGAAGTGCTCGCGGCCGCCAAAATGGTCGCCGAAGGGCGAATCCTCCCTGCAATCCTGACATCGGGCAAAATGAACCGCGCCGCCGCCGTGGGAGCGCTGCACAAGGAAATCAGTGACAAACTCAAGATGCAGTTCGACGGCATTACCGACTTCGAGATTTTACAATCGTTTGAGACCATCGAAGAACAAGCCTATCGCAATCACATCTTGGAGAAGGGATCACGCGTGGACGGTCGTGGCCTCCGCGACTTGCGCGAGATCCATTGCGAAGTCGGCGTTATGCCCCGCACACACGGTTCGGCCATCTTCTCACGCGGCGAGACGCAGGCGCTGGTTTTGACCACGCTCGGTTCGCAATCCGACGCGCAGGAGATGGACGCCTACACCGGGGGCAGGTCGGAGAAGAGTTTCATCCTCCATTACAACTTCCCGCCGTTCAGTGTCGGCGAAACCGGCCGCACAGGCGCGCCGGGTCGTCGAGAGATTGGCCACGGCGCATTGGCCGAACGTAGCATCGCCCAGGTCATGCCCTCGGAAGAAGAGTGGCCCTACACCGTCCGTGTCACCAGCGAGATCATGGAATCCAACGGCTCGACCTCCATGGCGACCGTCTGTGGCGGCATCCTCTCGCTCATGGATGCCGGCGTCCCGATCAAGGCGCCCGTCGCGGGCATCTCGATCGGACTCGTTACCGAGTTCGGTCCCAACGGGGAACGAAAACGCGCTGTCACGCTCACCGACATCATGGGCAGCGAAGACCATTACGGCGACATGGACTTCAAGGTCGCCGGCACCCGGCAGGGCATCACCGGCTTCCAGCTCGACCTCAAGATCCGCGGGCTCACCTTCGAAATCGCACGCATCGCCGTCGAACAGGCGCGCGAAACACGGATGCAAATCCTCGACAAGATGGAAGCCACCATCGCCGCGCCACGCACCGAGCTCAGCAAGTACGCGCCTCGCATCGAGACCGTGAAGATTGATCCCGAAAAAATCGGCGCGCTCATCGGCCCCGGTGGCAAACAAATCCGCAGGATCACCGACGAGACCGGCGTCACCATTGACATTGACGAGAGCAACAACGGCAACGTCTATGTCTTCTCCAACCAAAGCGAGGCGATGAAACGCGCCATCCAGATGATCCGCGATGTCACCGCCGAGGCTGAACTGGACAAGACGTATCGGGGACGCGTCAGCGAAATCCGCGATTTCGGCGCATTTGTCGAAATCCTCCCCGGCAAAGACGGCATGGTGCATATCTCCGAGCTTGCCAACTTTCGAGTGGGCCGGGTCGAAGACGTTTGCAACGTCGGCGACGAAATGTGGGTCAAGGTCATCAACATTGACGAGAAAGGCAAAGTTCGCCTCAGCCGGAAGGCCGCGCTCGCCGAGATGGATGAAGCCGCCAAGCAGGAACTCGGCGGTTCCGAGAAACTAACCGGCACCAGCCCCGACGCTCCGGTTCCTGGAAGCGGCGGCGGTGGAGGTGGCGGAGATCGAGGCGGGTATCGCGGCGATCGCGATCATGGCCCCCGACGCGACGATCGTGGCGGGGGAGGCTATCGTGGCGACCGCGACCGCGGCCCACGCCGCGATGATCGTGGCGGCGTTGGCGGCTATCGTGGAGGTGGCGGACATGGTCCGCGACGCGAAGAGAGCGGCCCCCGCAGGGACGATCGTGCCCCACGGCGCGATGATCGTCCTGCGAGTCCGCGACCCGAAGATCGTGGCCCGACGAGACCTGAGGATCGTGGTCCGAGACGCGAAGATCGTCCCCCGCGTACCGAAGAACCAAGGCGGGCGACCGAGACCAATCCGCGCAAGGCAGCCGAAGGCGAGGAATGGGATCCGTTCAACTAGACCACTCCCAACATTCAACCAGCATCGCCGGTCATTCGACCGGCGTTTCGCTTTCGGGGGATGAGCTCGGCGGAGGCGATGGCGGAGCGATGGCGATATCACCCAGGACAGCCAGCTTCCCCATCCCCGGCGTTCCACATCGGGTGGGCACCGGTTGGAACAGCGTTCGCAGTTTATAATGCAGAGTTTGCCAAAGATCCCTCCCCGCTGCACATGAGCCTGCGTTCTGGGAGGCCGCTGCAATTCCCAGCGCCGTGGCCAGCAGACCGACCGCGCCGAAGAACAGCCCCAACAAGTCCCGGCGCCACTGTCGCCGTCGTCCCACGGGACAGTTCGCGGTGAGCATGGTGCCATCGCGGCGACGGTAGAAGCGGGCACACAGCCTTCCTTCCCTCGCCTGAATCAACCCGGCGATTTCTTCCGGCAGCATCGCCGAGAAGTTATAGACGTGTTTGCTGCAAAGCCGGCAGAAACGCGCCCGTTCATCGCCCTCCATCGCATTCCAGTCGGCGTTGCAGGGTGAAGCCACCCTCACTCGTTGAAGAAGTTCCGTGGTTTCCATACGGAAGTGTTGGACGGGATTCCCGTTCCGAAGTTCCCATGAAAATGCATTCCTCAAGCCTTGGCCCTGTACCGTTACGAATCCAGCTTTCGCTGCGGCCAGAACCCGAGAATGTCCTTCGCCGCCAGGACGCACTTTTTCATTTTGGCAAACGCCACGAAACGGGGGACTTGGCAAAGACCAGCGCCCGCAACCGCTCGCAGCCGCCATCCCGATGCGCAAAACGCTGCGGGAAGCGCCGCACACTCCACCGCGTCCGCGGGGTGCGCACCGTCGCCAGCCAACTCTGCCCCACACTCACCACCAATCGCCGAAACAGCCCCAACACCAACGCCGCATTCCCATCCCGCACCCGACTGCGATCCTCGTCCAACGACACGTCCAGCGGATGATGCAGCCCGCTCTCGATCACCCAGTAGCCGCGTTTGAGCCGTAGCCAGCCGGCCGCCGTCAACTGCTCGAACGTCTGGCTGCTGATCAAGTACACCGTCTCGGTGGTCTTTTGGCCGTTCCGTCGCACCCGAGGGGTCAGCCGCCGCCGCCCTCATACAAAATCTGTTGTCCCGTTTCCACTTGCGTGTGGATCGCGTCGGCCAGCACCGTCTTGCCGGTCAACGCCACCGCCGCCATCTGCGTCCGTGCGGCCGGTATCTCGTTG
>CAZOTB010000257.1:0-5566 GCA_964582645.1 uncultured Verrucomicrobiota bacterium
TTTTCCGTAACTACTCAGGAGGCATCCCGCGGCGGGATGCCACCTGAGTAGTTACCATCCCACTCAAACAAAACGCCTACCTTTTGCTGGAAGGCGAGGACGACGGAGAGATCGTCACGCTGCTCATCTTCGTCCTACCGGAAACCAAAGTGGTGGACGGCGTGCGGTGCGCGGTGGTGCGTGAGTCGGAGTGGGCGGACGGCGAACTCGTGGAGATATCGTGGAACTACTTCGCCTTCTGCCGCGACACCAAGGACATCTTCTACTTCGGGGAAGATGTGGACATCTATGAGGACGGCGAGGTCGTCAGCCACGACGGAGCATGGTTGGCGGGACAGAATGGCAACCGAGCGGGATTGATCATGCCCGGTCGCGCGCTGAACGGATCACGCTATTACCAGGAGATCGCTGCCGGCGTCGCGCTGGATCGCGCCGAGCATGTCAACGACAAGGCGACAGTGGTCACGCCGGCAGGCACTTTTCAGAATTGCCTGCAAGTGGTGGAAACATCACCGCTCGAACCCGGTCACGAGAGCCACAAGGCCTACGCCCGCGGGATCGGCTTGATCCAGGATGGCGATGTGTTGCTGATCGACCATGGCTGCAGTGCCGCCATGAGCGACTTCGAGCCGGGCGAGAGCAAGTAGCGGCCACGGATGAAACACGGATCGTCGAAGGCGCGGCAGGCATCCGTGTTTCATCTGTGCTCAATCCGTGGCTCAGAAAGACTTCGGGTTCCGGCCATCGCGATCCGTTGCAGCACCCACAACCGATTCGGTTCGGGGCAATCGTGCCACACCGGCTTGCGCACCAACTCCAGCGAATTTCCGCGGTGCAGCAACAATCCCCACCCCAGCGGCGATTCGTGGTCGGCGAGCACGCCTTCCTCCGCGACGAGATAGAACAGGTTGGCGCACCGGTAGCGGACCAGTTTCTCGAACTTCGTCCTGTCGAACAGCCGGTTCTGCAACACCCCGATCTCGCGAACGATCTTTTGATAGGTCTTGTGTTCGAGCTTCGAGAAGTCGTAACTCTCGAATCCCTCGAACAACGAATCGCCCGTGCGCAACGACGGGTGATGAACCTTGAGCAACTCCTCGAGCTTGAGACGGCGTTCGTCGAGCGCCTTCAATCGCGCGCGCGTCGGCTCGGCGGAATGGGAATCGCGGGCGAAATCGGAGCGAACCTGCTTGCACTCAAACACCGCCGTTGTGCCGAGCACGGGTTGACGCACCATCCGCGTTCGTTGCGTGCGTGAATCAATGACCGGCAACTTGCGCGCGTCGGGTTTGTAGGCGACGACATCGGCGCGATAGCCGCAGTTCGGCAACCGGGTCTCGAACGCGCACGCCGTGTAGCCCTGCTCGCGCGCCCACACCAGCGTGTTCGCTTTGAGCAGCCGGTGACGCTCCGTTTCGCCTCGCGCTGCCACCGTCATCGGCGCTGCCCGTGTTGCCGCAACTTCTGCTCGCACGCATCGTCGCAATCGCAATCCAAGCAACCGTGTTTCGCGCAGAGATTGCACGACTGTAACAGGCGCTCGCGCAACTGACCTCGCGCCCGGTGCAGGCGCACCTTGAGATTGTTGGGAGTGATGCCGAGGCGTTCCGCCACCCATTCGGGATCAACTCCCTCGATGTCGAGTTCCCGAATCAACTCCGCGTAGCCGGGACGCAGCGTCGGCAGGAGCAAATCCAGACACCGGCAGAGAGCCGCCTCCTCTCGCGGACGAGGCAGATCATTTGCTTCCTGTTGGATCCGTTCCAGTGCGCGCTGTTCGATTGCCCGCCGGCGGTACAGGTCCACAATCGTGCGACGGAGAATACGATAGAACCACGCTACCACGTTCTCCCCGTTGCGAATCGTGTCGGAAGCGCGCAACGCCTTGAGCAGGCTATCCTGCAACACGTCCGCTGCGAGCTCCGGGTCCGCCACGCGCTTGCGGACGAACCCGAGAAAGGCGTCGTGATGCGCGACGAGATGTTGCTCCAGTTTGTGGCGTGCCTCGGTATTGGCAGGGATCGTTTCCATGGTTTTCAACAGGCTGTATTTGTACGCGAGCAGCCGCGTTCTGCCAACCACACCGCGTCTCAACCAGGTCTTGCCGAACCCCGCGCCAGCGTTTGCAGTTCAAGCTTCCGCTTGCTCAGTGGCGCGATCCACCAGCCGCAAGCTGAAGCTTGTACTCCAAACAATAGCTCCACGCGCGCTGCCTTGAATCTTCCCATCTGTTCGACAAGACTCCCTTTTTTGGCCGAAGGGGGACGCTCATCATGAGCGTCCCCGTTTATCGGCCTTGCGTGATGGTTGCTGCGGCTCAGAACTGCACGTACCGCATTCGCAGCAGCAACCGGCGCAAGTTGCGGCCTTCCGACCACGTGCGGGCTTGCAGTTGCAGCAACAACACCAACAAGTCTTAGTCTGTTTCGTCTTCATGGTTTCCTTTCAGTTGGTTGTTCATTCACCCATGCAGACGAATGAGGTCGCTTCCGGTTACAGTTGAAATTGTAGGAGTGCTTCCCCGAAGCGCGATCTTGGACGGTCGCCGCTCGGGGAACGAATTCTACACGCCTGCTTGGTGCGCCCCACCAGAGTCACGGCAGCTTGCGGACGCTGTCCCCCAACTTGACGGTACCGCTCTGCACGATGCTCGCGAACAATCCGCGCAGCCGGAGCGCCCGGCCACGGGGCGCGTTGATGTATTGCACGGCGTCCTTCCCGTACCGTTGCTGGAATTTCCCGCAGCCCGTATGAGCCTGATCGCTGACCTGGATCACCACCTCGCCCACGGCGAGCTTCTGGCCGACGGGAACGTTTGCCTCGCTGAGATCGAAGTCCACGATCAAGTTGTCGCCCGCGAGGCTGATGCGTTCCTCGTCGCCGGCAAGCAGCCGCAGAATCCGCGCGTTCATCACCGCGACCTGCACGCGCGGGTCGGGTCGCCCGTCCGGCAGCTTCAACCAACTCGTCGCCGCCCACCGGTCGCCTTCGACACCGCCCTCGGGCGTGAGGCGCGCCTGGTTCGGAAGCTCGCGCTGACCTGAAACGGGACGAATGACGATTGCCTCCAACGTGCCGGATTCGCGGGGCGATTCCAGCACGCGGGCGAAGCTTGCTGAGATTTGGTCGGTTGTCAGGTGCTGAGAGTTCATCAAGCCTCTACTTATGTCCAAACATGTCCTTCAGGCGAATCTTCAGCGGCTTCGATGGCTTCGACACGTTTCCGTCTTTGTCCGCATAGACGACAAACACATAGAAATCCACTTCGGGACGCAGGCCGGTAAGGAGCTGGCCGGGTTCTTTCCAACCTTTGCCGAGTTCGAGCGCGCCGCTGCCGTCGGCATACGGACTAACCCACACGTTGTAGCTCGCAGCGGTCGGCACCTTGTCGAAGAACACGAGACACCGCGTGCCGTCGTAACCGTGTGCGGGCGGTTCGACGCGCGTCACCGTGACCGGCTCGCCGACGCCCTTCGCGGCCAGTTCTTTGATCGGGTTGCCGAGCGCGGGAACGCCCTCGGGGGCAGGCATCCGAATGCGCGAGTGGCGAACCACCTCGTCAGTCTTGTCCGAGGGTGATGCGTACTCTGCGTAGAGGTCGCCAAGCAAGACATCGTCGGGCTTGGCGGGCTGCGGATCGTTTACGTGGATGACATGGGTGCGGCGCTCGACGATGATCTTCTCCAACGAGAGAGGCAGATCAATGATGCCGTCGCCTTTGCCGTAGTGACCCCACCATGTGCTGCCGAGTTCGCGGAAGCTGTCGTAGGGCAGGTTCGACGGCATCTCGAAGCGCAGATACCGCCAGCCGTCGAAGTTGAACACGCTCCATTGATGCGTGTCGTCGCAGTTCCATTGTTCCTTCGTGCCGACACTGACCCATTTCTCGTCGTTGGCGTCGCGCAACACATAGACCACACGCCCCCAATCGCTCGCCGCTTTGACCCACAGGCCGATGTGGCTCGACTTGCCGGGAATGACCACCGGCTTCTTCGGCACGAGCGTCGTGTACCACGGCATGACCTTGCGTTCCTTGTCCTGCTTTTCGAGGCGGACGGCCAACGCCTTGTTCCCCTGCTCTTTCGGCGCATCGGCAACGGAAACACTCATCTTGCCGAGAAAGCGCGCGATCTGTACCGGGTAGCTGTCGGCGTAATCCTTGTCTTCGGCTGCGACGAGTTTCCACGAACCATCGCCGAGGTTGGCGAGCTTCGCCGCGTCTTTGCCCGGCAACGAATCGCCGTGATCGGGTTCCCCGAGGGCGATTTGCGCGTCCGCAGTCAGTCCCTCGATGTAGCACGGCGACGAATCAATCGTGAAGGTCACCTTGCCATCCTTCTCGGCAAGCACGGTCTCGTTGTCGTCCTCGTCCCAACGACTGATCTTCGCGCCCGCCGGCACGGCCAGCGTCACGGCTCGCTTCCCTCGGATCGTCCAGAACACGTGAACGAGCTTGCCGGTCTTGTAATGCTTGAACTGCAATGCGTACACGGACAGGGTGCCGGTCGGCAGCCACTTCTCGCAGTTCGCGCGATTGAGGTGACGAGACAGCGTGGCATAGGCGACGTACGACGGCTTCGGCGTGCAATACGGAATCCGCTCGAACAACCCGCAGCAGCCGTAGTGTTCCTCGCCCCAGTAGTTGCCGCAGTCGAACGGCGTCGGCCCGCTCGGATGCCGGTAGACTCCGTACGCGAAATAGATCAGGAAGTTGCGCGTGTAAATGTCCGCCTGCGTGTCGAAGTCGAGCGCACCGGGCGGCGTCGGAGCGCACGTGCCTTCGTGCACGGCGAGGAAGGGCGTCTTGCCGACCTTGCGATACTCCTCCTTCAATTGATGCAAGCGATGATGGCAGATCTGATGAAGCTGTTGCTCTGGCATCCGCTCGAAGCCGGGCATGTCGAGCGCGGTGCCGTCAATCAACTCGCGCGCCTCGGCGCTGTACCGAAGAAACGGCACGACATAGAGCGGATCGCCCCACGGCAACAGAATTTTCGCATTCGGCCAGTTCTTGCGGATCGCCTTGCCGACGATGAGGAACTTCTCCAGTTGCGCCTTGAACGACCTTTCTTCGTCGGGCGTCAGCTTGTACTCGGGATCGCCGTAGTACTCGGGGTAATTCCCGTGCGAGATCGGTCCGATGGACGGCTCGGGGAAAATCGGCACCTCAATCGGACGCGTGATGGCACTTGGGGCGACCTCGATCTTCTTGATTTCCTCGACGAACGCCGCGGCGGTGGCCTCCGGGTTCTTCGGATCGTACTTGTCCTGCAACGGCGCTCCCGAGAACGCGGCGTAGTACATCACGTGTGAGCCGAACTTCAGCGAAGTAATCATCCCGTTCTTCTCCGCGAGCGCCTTCACCTCTGCCGGGACGTGTTTCCCGCCGAGGTCCCCGAGACATGTCTCCGCGCCTGCCTCGGCCATGACCGCCATTTCGTCGAGTTGCGGCGGCGTGTAATGTGCCCCACCCCACGCCCAGTAGCCGAGCAGCGGCCCGCGTCCGTCTTCCCAGCCGCCCTTCTCGCGCGTCTCGGGATGCAACCACGCGAGGCTGCGGTGCTCG
>CAZOTB010000258.1:0-5544 GCA_964582645.1 uncultured Verrucomicrobiota bacterium
AACTCCAACCGGGGCGTGCCCCGGTCGGTCGTGTCGAGCCGGTAGGCTTTCAGCAAACCAAGATCCGTTACGATGACCAGTTTCGAGTTCATTTGGTCAGTGCCTCCTTCAATACCTCATCCACCGTCGAGACCGGCAGGAGTTTGAGTTTTTCGCGGGCGTCGGCGGGGATGTCGGGGATGTCTTTTTCGTTGAGCTTCGGAATGATCACGGTCTTGATGCCGGCCCGCAACGCGGCCAAACTTTTTTCTTTCAAGCCGCCAATCGGCAACACGAGTCCGCGCAACGTAATCTCACCGGTCATGGCAACGTCGTCGCGCACGGGCCGGTTGGTGAACAACGACGCAATCGCCGTGAACATCGCCACCCCGGCCGACGGCCCGTCTTTCGGCACGGCACCGGCAGGGACGTGGATGTGGATGTCGGTGTCTTTGAAGGCGTCACCGGCAATGCCGAGGTCTTGGGCGCGGGCTTTGACGAGGCTGAGCGCGGCTTGGGCGCTTTCTTTCATCACGTCGCCAATCTGGCCGGTCAGCAGGATGTTGTTCTTGCCGGGATAACGGATCGCTTCGATGTGCAGGATGTCGCCGCCGGTCGGCGTCCACGCGAGACCGGTCACGACGCCGGGCTTGGCGGTGGCCAGTTTGGTTTCGCGGACGTACTTGGGCGGGCCGAGAATCTTTTCGACTTCGTCGGCGGTGACGGCGAATTCGCTGAGTTCGCCGCGGGCGACGCGGGCGGCGACGTGCCGGCAGACGCCGGCGATCTGCCTTTCCAATTCGCGGACGCCGGCTTCGCGGGTGTAATCGTCAATGATGCGCCGCAGCGCCGGCAACTCGAATTTGCACTGGCCGTTTTTCAGGCCGTGTTCTTTGAGCTGGCGTTTGACCAGATAACGCCGGGCGATTTCGAGTTTCTCGCGGTCGGTGTAGCCGGGCAGTTCGATGACTTCCATCCGGTCGCGCAACGCGGGCGGCACGGTGTCCATCATGTTGGCGGTGCAGATGAACATGACCTGCGACAGATCGAACGGCACGTCGAGGTAATGATCGCTGAAGGCGTTGTTCTGGCGCGGGTCGAGCACTTCCAACAGCGCGCTGGCCGGGTCGCCCCGGAAATCCGCGCCGACCTTGTCAATCTCGTCGAGCATCAATACCGGGTTGCGCGAGCCGCAGCGGCGGATTTCCTGGATGATGCGGCCCGGCATCGAGCCGATGTAGGTGCGGCGGTGGCCGCGGATTTCGGCTTCGTCGTGGACGCCGCCGAGGCTCATGCGGGCGAACTTGCGGCCGAGCGCGTCGGCGATGGACTGGCCGAGGGAGGTTTTGCCGACGCCGGGCGGGCCGAGGAAACACAGAATCGGGCCGTGGCCGGTCGGGTTGAGTTTGCGCACCGCCAGATATTCGATGAGCCGGCGTTTGACCTTTTCGAGGTCGTAATGGTCGCGGTCGAGAATCTTCTGGGCGCGATCGAGGTCGAGGTTGTCCTCGGTACGTTTGTTCCACGGCAACTCGGCCAGCGTCTCGACGTAGCTGACGATGACCGAATACTCCGGGCTGGCCGGGTGCAGATGGCCGAGCCGGCGCAGTTCGCGGTCGGCTTGTTCCATGACGGGTTGCGGCGGCTTGGCTTCGTCAAGGCGTTTGCGGAGGTTGGCGACTTGTTCTTCGACGCCGCCCTCGGTTTCGCCGAGCTCTTTTTGGATGGCGCGGAGTTGTTCGCGCAGGACGGCTTTGCGTTGTTGCTCGCTGAACGATGAGGACACATCCTTTTGGATTTTCCGCTGCAGTTGGGCGATCTCCAGTTGTTGCGTGACGGCCTGATGAACGGCGCGGACGCGCGCGACGACATCGAGTTCTTCGAGCAGGTTTTGCTTTTGGGCCATCTCGATGTTGAGGCTGCCGGCCAGGAAATCGGCCAGCTTGCCGGGGTCATCGAGGTTGAGGATGACCAGCTTGACCGGGTCGGATTCTTCGAGGGTGAGTTCGACCAGTTTGATGGCCGAGTCGCGCAAGCCCTGCACGGTGGCCTCGAACGGTTTGTCGCCTTTCGGTGGCGCGCTGGAACGCAGCACTTCGATTTCGGCGCGGATGAACGGATGCGCCAGCAACACCTTGCGGATGGCGATCCGTTCGAGCGCCTGCACGATGACCACGACCTGATCGTCGCTGGGGCGAAACAGTTTCAGCACCATGGCCGCCACGCCGACCCGGTGGAGTTGGTCGGGTTTGGGTTCTTGGACGGCGGCATCTTGTTGGGCGAACACGCCGATGATTTTGCTGTGCGGCAGCGATTCCTCCAACAGCTTGCGCGAGCCGGTGCGTCCGATGGTCAATGGCGTGACCGTGCCGGGAAACAACACCGTGTCGCGCACCGGCAAGATCGGCAACGTGTCCGGGATGCGCGGCGGCTCGGCCGGCGCGGGCAGCGGCGCGGCGGGATTCTCGATTACCGGCTCGGTTGGCGCGGCGTCCACCGACAACAACAGCGGGAAACGCGGTGTCATGGCGTGTCCTCCTCGACGGGTGTGACGCGGATGGTTTGGCGGGCCAGCGGCAACGTGATCCAGAGCAGTCCTTCCCGGTAATTGGCCGTCACGCGCTCGGCGTCCACTTCTTCCGGCAACTCCAACACGCGCTCGAACGGGCCGTAATCAATCTCCATCGCCAACGTCTGGGCCGGCTCATCGGCTTTGCGCGCCGGTTCCGGCGGCGGTCGCGTGCCGGCGATGTGCAGCCGGCGGGCTTCGGCTTTGACGGAGATGGCCTTCTTGTTCATGCCGGCAATGTCCACGCAGATGACAAACTGGTCGGCGAGCCGGTAGGCGTTGAGGGACGGTTGCCACTGGCTGGTGGCGCCGGTAATGCCGAGCGCGTTGCGGCGGAGTTCCTCCATCCAGCGACTCATTTCCTTGTGCAGCCGTTCCATTTCATTCATGGCTCACACTCCTTTCGCCGCGGCCACCGGCAATGGCGGCGCGGGTTCTTTGACGCGCGGCATTTCCCTGCCGACCAGCCGGTAAAACTCCGCGCCGTCGAGCGTTTCGCGCGCGAGCAACTCGGCGCTGACCTGTTCGAGCTGATCTCGGTGCACCGTCAACACATCCTTCGCCTCGGCGTAGGCGCGGTCGAGCAGCGTCTTGACCTCCTCGTCAATCTCGCGCGCGGTCTGCTCGCTGCAATCGCGTTGGAGCGGGATTTCGGAGCCGGTCAGAAACGCGGGCGACTTCTGCGCGCAATGCGCCAGCCCGATCCGCGCGCTCATGCCGAACATCGCCACCATCTGCCGGGCCAGTGCGGTGGCGCGTTCCAAATCGTTCTGCGCGCCGGTGCTGACTTCGCCGAACACCAGTTCCTCCGCCGCGCGGCCGCCGAGCAGGCCGCGGATGCGGTCGAGCAATTCGCCGCGGGTCAGTAGAAACTGGTCTTCGGCCGGCAACTGCATCGTGTAACCGAGCGCGGCGCGCCCGCGCGGCACAATGCTGATTTTGTGAACCGGGTCGGCGTGCGCGCTGTGCGCGGCCACCAGCGCGTGGCCGACTTCGTGATAGGCGACGCGGCGTTTGTCCTCGGCGCTGAGCCGGCGGCTTTTGCGTTCGGGGCCGGCCACGACTTTTTCGACGGCTTCTTCGAGGTCGCGCTGATTGATGGCGGTGGCTTTTCGGCGCGCGGCGAGCAAGGCGGCTTCGTTGAGCGCGTTGGCCAGATCGGCGCCGGAGAAACCGGCCGTGGCGGCGGCGAGGCGATGCAAATCCACATCGGCAGTCAGTTTCTTGTCGCGCGCGTGAACTTTCAGAATCGCCTCGCGCCCGTCGAGGTCGGGCGCGTCCACGACGATCTGCCGGTCGAATCGGCCGGGGCGCAACAGCGCGCGGTCGAGCACTTCGGGCCGGTTGGTGGCGGCGAGAATGATCACGCCGCTGTTCGGCTCGAAGCCGTCCATCTCGACCAGCAACGCGTTGAGCGTCTGCTCGCGTTCGTCGTTGACCGGGCCGATGTGGACGCCGCGTTGCCGGCCGATGGCGTCGAGTTCGTCAATGAAGATGATGCAAGGCGCGTGCTGTTTGGCTTGTTGGAACAGGTCGCGCACCCGGGCCGCGCCGACGCCGACAAACATTTCGACAAAATCCGAGCCGCTGATCGAGAAGAACGGCACACCGGCCTCGCCGGCCACGGCGCGCGCCAGCAACGTCTTGCCCGTGCCGGGCGGGCCGACCAGCAGCGCGCCCTTGGGGATGCGCGCGCCGAGCGCCCGGTAATCCTTCGGGTTTTTCAGGAAATCCACGACCTCTTTGAGTTCGACCTTCGCCTCCTCGCAACCGGCCACGTCGCGGAAACTGACGCCGGTATTCTTGTCGGCGATCAAGCGCGCCCGGCTTTTGCCGAAGCCGAAAATCCCCTGGCTGGCGGCGCTGAACCGGCGCGCCAGGAAACTCCACAGCGCAAACATCAGCGCGATGGGCAACACCCAGGAGACAAGAAACTGCGACAGGGCGCTCGGGCGTTGGCCGGTGTAACGGACACCGGCCGCCTGCAGTTCTTTCACCAGGTCCGGGTCCTCGACGCGCACGGCGCGAAAATAAAACGGCGCGGCCGGTTTCTCGTCGCCGGCGGCCCGCGGCTCGATCTTGCCGGCAATCTCATCCTCCCGGACGGCGCATTCGACGACTTCTTTTTGGGCGAGATGTTGCTTGAACTCGCTGTAGGGAATGGTGCGGACGGACAACTGTTGGAACAATCCCTGCCAGACCCACAACATCAGCAGCGTCAGCAAAATGTAACTGAGCAGCCACCGCGTTTGCGGGTCGAACTTGCCGGGCAGTTTGAGTTTGGGCGCGGGCTTTTTCATGGCGCGGGCGCTCCGGTGACGGCCGCGTTTCCGACCCGGCCGCGCCGCGGGGCGCGGCCGGCAGAAACACGGGATCGGTCAGGACACTTTGACCTCGATTTGTTTCGGACGTGCTTTTTCGCTCTTGGCGACATGCACCTTGAGCAGGCCGTCCTTGAACTCGGCGTTGACCTTGCCGGCATCGGCGTCATCGGGCAGCGTGAAGCTGCGCACGAAGCTGCCGTAGGCGCGCTCGATGCGATGATACTTCTTGCCCTTCTCCTCCTTCTCGAGCTTGCGTTCGCCGGCGATGTTCAACACGCCGTTCTCGACGGTCACTTTGACCTCGTCCTTCTTCACCTCGGGCAACTCGGCCTTGATGAGGTATTCCTTGTCGTCCTCGGTGATGTCCACCAACGGCGCCCACTCGGCGACGGTGATGGATTCCTGGCGTCCCTCGCCGCGGCGCACCGGCGCGCGCCCGAAGAGAGTGGACAACCGGTTCTGCAGGTCATCGAGTTCCTTGAACGGATCCCAACGAGTCAGTGCATTCATACAGTCTCCTTTCTTTCGAGCGGGACGGAACAGTTTGGGTGGCGGTCGCCCCGGTAATCCGTCCCACGACACCGGGGCGTCCGCATGGTTCTATTTCATACGCAACACCACGAACAGACTGGCTCCCTGCCGTTTCACCAACAACAGCGCGGTGTCGTCGGA
>CAZOTB010000259.1:0-5516 GCA_964582645.1 uncultured Verrucomicrobiota bacterium
GCACCCACTGAATTGCCCGCCTCAGGTTCGCCTCCGGCGTCTCGACCAACGCATGCCAGTGATTGCACACCTGCCCCGTGGCGTTTACGGGGTCAACACATACGCATGCGCCCGCACGCCAAACCGTCCCGGCAACTCCGCCAACAACCCCACAAACCGTTCCCGGTCCCGGTGATCAAGGAAGATGGCCCGCCGCTCATTGCCGCGCGCTGTCACATGATACCCCCCGCCCGGCACATCAACCCGTAATGGTCTCGCCATAACGCGATTCTTCCGCCAGCGCATCACCGGGAAGGGAAGCCAAATGTCGAATAATCAGATGTGACCCCAACGCCCACTCGCCGGGAAGGGAAGCCAAATGTCGAATAATCAGATGTGACCCCAACGCCCACCAACGCCCACTCGAGTGGCTGAAGAGTTACGAGGCCCGGCAGGTCGTTTCGATCAAGGACGAGAAGCACGGCAAACGCCGTGCCGACGATCTCGATGCGCTGGTGTTCACCGTGCTGGCCGAGGCCGATTACGTGAACGAGGAGATGGCCAACTTCCTCTATCGTGACCGCAACGATTTGTCAGTCTATGCGAAGGCGATGCTTGGAGTCGCGTTCCATGATCTCAAGCGCATGGAGAAGCGCGATATGTTGCTGCAGAACGTCGAGCAGTTCCTCGTCCGCGACGACGAGAACCAGACCGTCCATCTCAATCTCGGCAACGGCGGTTACTGGTGGTGCTGGTACGGCGACGAGATCGAGGCGCACGCGTGGTATTTGAGGCTGTTGAATCGCGTTGACCCGAAAGGCCAGAAGGCGTCGCGGCTCGTAAAATACATCCTCAACAACCGCAAACACGCGACCTACTGGAACAGCACGCGCGACACCGCCCTCTGCATCGAGGCGATGGCCGAGTACCTCAAGGCCAGCGGCGAAGACAAACCGGACATGACCGTGCAGATCAAGCTCAACGGCAAGGTCGTGAAGGAAGTCCGCATCACGCCGGCCGACCTGTTCGTGTTCGACAACGTCTTCCTGCTCGAAGGCCGGGAGGTCGAGGACGGCGAGCACACCATCGAGGTCGTCCGCAAGGGCAGCGGCCCGCTCTACGCCAACGCCTACCTGACGAACTTCACCCTCGAAGACCCGATCACGAAAGCCGGGCTGGAGATCAAGGTCAACCGCCGCCTGTTCAAGCTCGAACCCGCCGACAAGAAGTCGCTCGTGCAGGGAAGTCGCGGTCAAGCCGTCGCGCAAAAGGTCGAGAAATACAACCGCATCCCGATGACCGCCGACACCGTGCTCACGAGCGGCGATCTGGTCGAGGTCGAGTTGGAGCTGGAGAGCAAGAACGACTACGAGTACCTGATTTTCGAGGACTACAAGCCGGCCGGCTGCGAGGCCGTCGAGGTGCGCAGCGGCTATACCGGCAACGAGATCGGCGCGTATGTCGAGTTCCGCGACGAACGCACCGTGTTCTTCAGCCGCGTCCTAGCCCGCGGCAAACACAGCGTCACCTACCGGCTGCGCGCGGAGATTCCCGGCAAGTTCAGCGCGTTACCGGCCAAGGGCAGCGCGATGTACGCCCCCGAGTTGCGCGCCAACTCCGACGAGCATAAAGTGCGGATTGAGGATAGGTAGGGCGCGACCGCCGGGCGGGTGTGGTGCAGGCCGCGAAGCGCGCCTCACCCTCGTTGAACAGCGGACGAGGGCACAATTTTTCTGAGACGGCCGGGTCTTGCAGTAATCGGTTTACCTCGCGAGTTCTGCGAGATTTGCGTCAAGTTCTCTTCGTATCAGTTTTGTCAAGGATTTCATTTTTCTTGCAAGCCCCCCCCCCCCCATTGTGCATAACCTGCGCTCGTGAATCGGAAAAATCCTTCGGGTGTCATGTCGGTGCTGAGGTATTGTGCTGCACTCTTGGTGTGTGCGCTCGTTCATGAACTCCGAGCCGACAAACTTTCGACCGACCCACACGCGATCCAATCTCGGGCCGATGACTTGTTCGCCCACGGCAAATACAGGGAAGCAGCGGCCGCATACGAACGATTGGCGAAGGCCGCGGTGAAGGACGACGAGACGAAGGCGTATGCGCAATTTCAAGAGGGACTTTGTCGGCTGAAGGATAATCGGAAGTCGGAAGCGTTTTCCATTTGGGCACAGATGCGCCTGTTCCATCCGAAATGTGAGTTCGTGCCGACTTCCTTATTGTTGGAGGCAGAGAACACTACCAATCCAACTCGCGCAGACAACCTTCGTACGGAGATTCTGAGTAAGTATCCGAACGCAACCGAAGCAGCGACGGTTTTGCTCCAGCGCGGCCAAACGGCCTGTGACCGCAAGGACTACAAAGCGGCAGCCCAATTCTGGAAGCAGTTCCTCGATTCGTTCCCTGACCACGCGTCCAACGCCGTGCTGAGAACCCGGTTGGAAACAGCCCAACTCGCGATGAGTGGAAAGCAGGCAGCCGCCAACGATTTGGAAGCGGCCAGTTTGCTCCCGCGAGCGGACGCTCTATTCGACCGGGCCGAGTATGGCGAGGCGAGCAAACTCTACGGCCGCGTGGTCGAGCGAGGCGGGATGTCGCGAGCGTTTCCCCAGGCAGTGGTGCGGATGGCGCAGTGCCAGATGGCGATGAATCAGCAGCGACAGGCGTTCGAGACGCTGCAGAGGGCAGTGGATCAAATGCCCGCCAACGCCTCCACGCTGTTGGTCGAACTGGTGAGCCAGACGGCGAGCCGGCGCGAGGGTGATGAACTGCGGCTGCGCGCAACTCGGTTGTTGATGGATCGCAATCCCAATTCGTTCGAGGCGCAACAGGCATTGTATATCGCGGGGTTTGTCGAGATGACCCGAAAGAACACGCCGAAGGCGCGCGAGTGGTGGAACCAGCTTCTCACCAATTACCCGAATACGGGATTTCGCGCTGCGATCGAGAAAGAACTGCGTTTCGATTCGGAGGAGAGAAAGAAACAGGAGGCACAGAAACGGCAAGGCGAGGAAGCGAAACAGGCAAAGAATCGTGCGCCGGAAGAGCGCGCACGAGCGGAACAGCGGGCGCGGTGGCAGGCGGAGTCGCGCGAATGGGCAAAGCGGTATGCGGATGCGTCGGCAGGTGAGAGGCAACGTGCGAAAGCTGTCTTTCGGATGGCCGAGCGGAGTTTCTACCTGCAGCAATACGAGGTGGCGGCGCAGCAGTTCCAGCGCGTGTGGACGGAGTTTCCCGAGACGAGTTGGGCGGAGCAAGCGGCCCTCGATTTGGCGCAGATGTGGTTTGCCACCGGCAATGCCAAGAAGGGGATGGAGCAACTTCGGTTTCTGGTGAATCGTTTTCCATCGGGAAGTTTACGGCCGCTGGCGCTGTACTGCCTGGGCAATCGCTACCTTCTGCACGAAGCGAAGGTGAAAGCGGGGTGGGCGTGCTACGAGCAGTTGCTCAACGACTACCCCACTCATCCCCTGACACAGGAGACCCGGCGGTTTTGGGCGCTGCTCAATCGGTATCCACCCGAGAAACTGGAAACTCAACTGGCCAACCTGCGAGCGAAGACGAAATAGAAACCAGAATGAATAATCTGACAATGAAACCAACGACCATTCTATTCGTGTGTCCGCTGCTGATGCTCGCGATCAGCAGTCAGGGAGCGGACATCAACGTCATCATCCCGTGGCAGGGAGGGACTACCTTCACAACGAACATCAACGTGTACGACACCACATTGGGCTACTCGAAGTCGCTGCGGGTGACGCCTGAGACGTGCTATCACTTCAAGATGATGCCCACGCGGACGTCTGATCGGCTAACTGTGGTGGATGGCACCGTGAATCGCTGCGAAGCCAACTACACCATGACCCTGACGAGCACCAACCTGCAGGGCTGGATTACGGTCAGCGGCGAAATCGAACTGAGCAACGAGTGCGGAGGAACCTGCGGTGGGGGCGGAGGCAGTCCGACCGATCAAGATTTCACCGTGACCGTCACGCAACGAGTCGCCTGGGCGTATTACACACTGCCGACGAATGGTACGAACCTGACCTGCTGCGCTGGGAGCACGAACACCGTGGAGGTCAAGGTGCTTCTAGGTGACGCCGGCATCCCCGGTGCCGGCACCGTAAGTTTTTCAGCGTCGCCCACCACACTCGGCACGTTCTCGTCGCCCAGCGTGGCGCTGAGTGCGAGCGGCAGGGCCTCCACCGAATTCCTCGCCTCCACCAATGGTATGAGTGGCACGATTACCGCGAATGCCACCGGCCTGCAGGACGAAGCAGGAAAGACGGTGCCGAATGTCTCTACCAATCTTTCGCTGCTTGTGGTGGACTTGACCACGACCGGCTGGCAGAAGATGGATGAAGCCTTCTTAGGGTTTGCGGGTCCGGCACATCCTTATGTGGACTTTGTGCATCCTGAAAATCCAAATATCAATCTCCCGCCATGGAATGCTCCCGGGTGCGTCGTAACATGGGGATTTGAGCGGATTCTCGGGATCCGGGACTTGGACGCCTCAAACATTTGGTGGGCAATAAATACCAACGTTCAATTCTGGAGATTTCAAGGGACAAACAGTAATATCCATGCGGTGGTATTCGATGTTTTCCGAGCGGATTCGTATCCGTCGGGGTATTATGCTAATCCTACAACGAACGAAGTCATCCTTAGAGGGATGAAGTGTGACTGTAATTAGGAGGAAACAACGTATGAACCCAGTTCTCGAAAAGTGGTTATTGTTCCTGCCAGTGGTTTACGCATCACTGTGGAAGGTTTTGTGCGCCGAAGAAGTACAGCCCCAATTAGACCTAAATTGCTTTGTGTCTTTGCCCGCCAATGTGGAATCGAAGACTGCCAGAGATATTCTCAAACTCTGCGGACACGACAAATCGTTTCGGTGGGTGGTCCAGGGAGAGGACGTACTGCTTCAAACGACTAATATCCCGATCAGCGAGAATCGCCTTCAGCTGAAAAGCTTACTGGACCAAATTTCGCAAAAGACGGGGATTCCGTACGTAATCCAAGATGGGGCAGTCTGGTTTGGAACAGAGCGAAAACAAATTACGATAAAGGATGCCACGATTCCCAAGATTCTTTCTCTGCTCGGAACCAACTTCCAGACCACCATTATCGCCAGGAACATCACCCCCGTGGGTCATTTTAGTCTCGAAGGCTGGTACAACCTTTATGAGGCGATTAAAGCGTTGAGTCGAGAAACTGGCATGAAGGTCGTTATAGCAAATGGAGCGGTGGTATTGGTTGGAAAAGAACTCGACCAATCGGAGACGACGGTGGCACCTCCAAAGTAGCGTGGAAAGTTCACTACAAATTCAAAAGGTCCAGCGGCGCTTGGACGAATGATGGCTCGTGGGGTGGGTTGGGTCAACAGAAGTGGACCCCTTTCTTTGGACCACGGAACGCAGAAATTAAGTTAGTTTTTCAGGCTCTGTTGGACTTGGTTTTTGGTTCGTCTCACTATTCCGCGTTCATCTATGTTGCCTGTCAACCGTGTTCTCGCGCTTGCGTCTTCGGTGGGGAGC
>CAZOTB010000260.1:0-5462 GCA_964582645.1 uncultured Verrucomicrobiota bacterium
CCAACAAGAACTCGCCGAACCCCGGCAACCCGCGCTCGCTGTGCGGCACGACCACTTCCACTTCCAGTTGATGCGGCACCGGCGAAAACCCTTTCAGCAAGCCGACCGGCTCGCTGCCGGCATAGAGATGAGCAGTCATGCCCGGTACCGCCCATTCTTCTCCGCCACCGTCATCGGCAGCAACTCCTGTTGTTCCACGCGCACTGGCGCGTGTTCCCGCAACCATGCCGGCAAGTCCGTCGCAGCCGCCACGGTGCTGGCCGGCAACGCGCCCGCGCCCAGCTTCAGCAATTCGCGGTTGCCGGCGGGAACATCCTCGCCGTCGCGCACAAACACCGGACACCAGCCCGCCCGCAACGCCTCCACCGCCCCGGCCCATGTGCCGCCTTTCTGGTGATCGCTGCTCACCACCACCGCCGCCTCCGCCAAACCGTAAATGATTTTGTTTCGCCCCATCGCGCCGCCCACGGAAAACCCGGCGTTCGGCGCGTACGGCGTCACAAACACCAAGCGCCCGTCCAACACCAACTGCCGCAACTCCGCCTGCCGGACCGTCCGCTCCAAACTGTCCGCCAACACGCCGATCACCCCGCCCCCGGCCTCGAGGCACGCTTCCATCGCAATCGAATCCGTCCCGCGCGCGCCGCCCGACACCACCGGCACCCGCGCCGCCGCGCATTTCCGCCCGATTTCTTCCGCGAACGCCCGTCCCGCCTCGTCAATGTTGCGCGACCCGACCACCGCAATACCGGGCCGCGCCAACAACCCTGGCTCACCCGCGCCGAACAACACCGTCGGCGCTTGATGTTTGAGCGTCGCCTTCAACCCTGCCGGGTATGATGGATCGGCGCGCGTCACCACCCACAACCCGCGCGCCTGCAACCCCTCCAACTCCAGCGCCACCCGTCCGCCGCGTTCCAACAACCGGCCAATCCGCTCCGCCGTGGCCGCGTCGCAACCGAGCGTGGCCGTCAACGCGCTCGCGGACTGCCCCAGCAGCGCCGCCGGCCGTTGATACGGCGATGCGGCGATTTGTTTGGCCAGTTGATTCCACTCCGCCAACGTGAACGCCTCGTCCGCGTCGCCTAACGGCGAACACAACAGCAAGACCGCACGTCCGTCCGCCGTCAACAAATCACGCGTTTCCATCACGCGCTCCTCGGTGACGATTTTGCCAGTGCCAATGGATAAACCGGGCCGCTGCCATGCTGGCGCAATAATACCGCCAGCACCGTGAGCGTCCATCCCGAATCCACCAGATCATCCACCAACAACACCGGCCCGGCCGGCAACGCGCCCGTCACGGCAAACGCGCCGAGCAGATTTCGCAACTGCGTCACGCTGTTCTGCATTTCCTTCTGCGGCGGCGTCTCGCGCACCTTCTGAATCACGGGCGCGAACGGCACGCCCAGCGCACCGGCCAGTCGCGCTGCGAAATCCGACACCAACGTCGTCCGCCGCAACGACGGCACAGCCGTGACCCAGCCCGGCATCGGGTCGGGCTTCCAGCGTTCCCGGACCAATCGCGCTGCCGCCGCGACCAGTTCATCGCTGAACCGGTGCGCCTCGTACTTGCCCCGCTCCACGTCCTTGCCCCAACCGGCATCGCCCCACAGGCAAAGCACGCGCCCCTCCTCCGCCCGCACCGCTTCCGGTATCGCGCTGTTTTTCCCGACCGCCGCCGGCATCGCTTCCCGCAACTCGTCCAAAACCGGCAGCGGCCAGCGGGTGCGCGGTTTGATCATGAGCGCGTCGCCCCGCAGGAACTCCACGGCCCGACCCCTCAACTCCGCCGGCAATGGCTGGCGCGTGGTCTGGCCGGTGCAGTTCATGCACTTGCCGCACGGCGACGGCTCGGGATCATCCAAGGCCCGCGCCAGAAACTCCATCAAACACCCGGTATGCTCGACGTACCGGCGCATCTGCTCGACCTCGGCGCGTCGCAACGCGGTGACTTGGTCGGCGCGCATCACGTCCGGCGTCCAACGATTCGCCGTGCGATGCCAGACGTTTTTCTCGCGCACCACCGCGTCGTCCACTTCCAACAACTTCAGCGCCTTCTCGATGCGACCGCGCGGCTGATTCGTGTGCGCGACGATCCCATCGAGCGTGAGACCATTGCCGGTTTCGAGCTTTTGCAGCACTTCCTCCATCACCTCCGCCGCCGGGAACGCCGTGCGGATAAAATAATCCGCGATCTCGTCGTCCTCACGACCGCTGAGCAGGATGCCGAACGCCGTGTCCACCGCCCGCCCGGCGCGACCGACCTGTTGGTAATACGCGACCACCGAGCCGGGACGTTGGAAGTGAATGACGAATCCGAGATCCGGTTTGTCGAAGCCCATGCCGAGCGCGACGGTGGCGACGAGCGCCTTGACCTCATTGCGCAACAGCGCCTCTTCCAACGCCACCCGCTCCTCGCCCTCCAAGTCGGCGTGATATTGCCGGGCGGCGATGCCGGCTTGCTGGAGAAATTCCGCGACCCGGCGCGCGTCTTGAATCGTCAGCGTGTAAATGATCCCGCTGCCCGGCAACTTCGGCACGGTCTGCGCCAACCACGCCAGCCGTTCGGCTTGGTCGTCGAGCTTGATGTTGAACAATTTCAACGACGGTCTCACCAGCGGCCCGCGCAACGTCGTCAGCCCGGCAATCTGCGATTCGACGTCGCGCACCACACGGTCGTTGGCCGTCGCGGTGGTGCAGAGTACCGGCACCCCTGCCGGCAGGTGACGCAACACGCGCACGATGCGCCGGTAATCAGGACGGAAATCATGTCCCCAATCCGAGATGCAATGCGCTTCGTCCACCACGAACAATCCGATCTGTCCCTGAATGAGCGGCAGCAATTTTTGCAGAAACTCGTGGTTGCCGAGTCGTTCCGGCGACACCATCAACAAGTCGCACCGGTTCTCGCGCAACGCCGCCTCGGTGGCCGGCCACTCGTCAAAGTTCTCGCTGTGGATCGTGAACGCGCGCACGCCGAGCCGGTCGGCCATCGCGATTTGGTTGCGCATCAGCGAGAGCAACGGACTGATCAACAACGTCGGTCCGCAGCCCGCATCGCGCAGCAGTTTCGTCGCGAGAAAATAAACGATGCTCTTGCCCCAGCCGGTCCGTTGCACCACGAGCAATCGTTTCCGTTGCCCGGCAATCGCCTCGATGGCTTCCCATTGTCCATCGCGGAATTGCGCCGCCGGTCCGAGCATCTGGCGCAGCAACATTGTGGCTGCCGCCCGAGACGAGCCGCTGGAGTCAGCGGGATTCTGGTGACTGGAATTCATCGCCGTGGGAGAGTTGACTGGATTACGGCACTGCCGCGTTAGTCATCGTCCTCCTCGT
Organism: uncultured Verrucomicrobiota bacterium; assembly: GCA_964582645.1. Lineage (GTDB taxonomy): Bacteria > Verrucomicrobiota > Verrucomicrobiia > Palsa-1439 > CAZOTB01 > CAZOTB01. Next base: position 3,340 of record CAZOTB010000260.1, read on the forward strand.
CGTTGGGATATTGTTGGGGCGGCTTGCCGGCGGAATCGAGCACTTTGGCTCTTCGCAGCGTGGGGTCGGGCGGCTCGATGCGTTCCAGTTGCAGGGTGAACCTCCAGCAGTCGCCGAAATCGAACAGAAACCGCATCGCGCTTTTGACCGGCCAGCCGGACTCGGCCAGGGTCACTTCCGACGCGAACGGCCCTTCGTCGCCGTACGGATGATAATACTTGCGTTGCCGGCCGCGCCCGTCCCGGTACGACAGATCGTAAAGGTGATCCTTGTCAAAGTCAAAGGCGTCCAACACGTCAAAGGCCAGGTTGTCCAACGTCCAATCGCCCGACACGGCCAGTCGTCGCCACACCTTGCCCAGAGTGGCCTTGACGATGTACACGCCGGCTGTGGGCGGCGCGACCGGTGGGGCGAACGTCTGTTGCCATTCGGGGAAGAATGGCTGGAAACCGGGCATTAGGAATCCGTAGTCCGCACCCTCCGGCGGGCAGCACATGAGCGCGTCTATTTTGTCCTTTGGTTGCAGCACATTCCAGATCGCCCACGCCACCGCCTCGCCCCACGGTGTACGGCGCGCTTTTTCCATGAGCCAGCCGCGCCCCGTGCCGGGACTGCGCTTGGCCAGCGGTCGCTCCTCGACCTCGATCAAGCCGAACCGCTGCTGTAACTGCGTGTTCCACGCGCTGACACAACCGCTGTGTTCGTTTTTGTGGCAATACTCGGGAAACGATTTGAACCGGGGCGACACCACGAAGGTTACAAACCGGACGTTCGATTCGAATTGTCCCCACAACCGCCGGTCATCCGTGCCGAGCACGGCGTTCTGCGCTTCCAACAACCACGCCTCCAACATCGCAAAATACTCTTCCGTGGGATTCAACCGCGTCCAGCGCGCCAGCGCGTCGGCGTCCACCCACACGCGACCTTTTTCCGCGCGCACCAGTTGCGTGACCCGCAACAAGACATACACGCCGGCCAGGTTCGGGTAATCCTCCAGCAGCGGCCGCGACAACGCCAGCGTGATCGGATCAGCGAGCCGCGCGTTGAGTTCCGGCAACACGTCCATCGGCAAATTGCCCCGCTTGCTTTTGCTCTGTAGTCCGGTCGTCCCGATGAAATCGAGCATTGTCTGCACATCGCGCAAGATCGTCCCCGGCCCGGCGGGCGTGATCTGCTGCTCGGTCAACAACTGCCGGCACGCGCCGGCAACTTTTTCCAATGGATTCATTTGTTTGGTGTGCTTCCTTCGGGTTTGTTGTCAAAGCAACCGTGGTTGCGGCGGCGGCCGGTCGCGTTGCTGAAACTCGGCCAGTTGCTCCGCCAATTGTGACGGAGTGTGAGACTGGCGCACTTGGCGGATGGCCGCTCTTGCCAACTGATCACAGCGTTCGTTGTCGGCGTGGCCGTTGTGGCCTTTGACCCACCGCCACTGAACCCGGTGGCGGCGGCCGGCCTCATCGAGCGCGCGCCACAGATCGGCGTTCTTCACGGGTTTCTTGTCGGCGGTGCGCCAGCCGCGCGCTTTCCAGCCCGGCAACCATTCAGTGATCCCTTGCCGCAGATACTCCGAGTCGGTGAACAATTCGACCGCGCACGGTTCTTTCAACGCCTGCAACGCGGCGATGGCCGCTTGCAATTCCATCCGATTGTTGGTTGTGGCCGGCTCGCCGCCGCTCAATTCTTTCCGTCGCCCGGCGCATTCCAACATCGCCGCCCAGCCGCCTGGACCGGGATTGCTTTCACACGCGCCATCGGTATGGATCGTCACGCGCTTCATTCAGCAGATCCAGGTTCGTGATCAAGCTCTTCTGCCAGTTGGCGGCCGAGGAGGCGGAGGCGGCGGGCTTGGGCGGCGACGGCGGGGTGACGGTCGGCCAGTTGGGCAAGCAGGGTTTCTTCGAGCATCTCCACTTCCAAGCCGCCGAGATGGGCGTGGGCATGGGCTTCGATGAGCGGTTGCGGATAACCGCGCATCGGGAAACTGGCGCGCGCGGATTCACACAAGAACGTCATCGTGTCGGCGACGCGCGTTGTTTGCCACGCGGCCACGTCCACGGGCAACAGCGGCACGGCTTCGCCCCGGTCGAGTCGGGCGATGTGGAGTTGGCCCATCGCGCGGCTGC
>CAZOTB010000261.1:0-5404 GCA_964582645.1 uncultured Verrucomicrobiota bacterium
AGGCCGAGGTCGCAGATACATGTGGCCCAGAAAGCCACCCCATCAATCCGGCCTTCCTGTAACCAGCGGAGTCCTGTCTCGCACTGCGCCTGCAACAACTCGAGCGGCATCGGACGCCGCGCTGCGTAATCCCACAGGTAACAAAGCATGACGGTCCTTTTCTGGGGTGCGATCTTCTCCAGCTTGGCGAGATGCGTCTCGATCCGGGGGAGATTGGGCGCGTTCCAGATGCCAAAGACGAGCGCGTCCATCTGTTGGAGCATCCCGGCAATCGGCTTGTCGAGGTCTTGCTCGTACACGACGCCCCACAGGTCGAGCTTGCGACCGGGAAGCTGCAAACGGCTCCGGACGCTTCGGAGTTCCTCGTCGGTCAACGCCGCGATCTGGCCGTCCGGCTTCGGAGTAAAGAAGTCGTCCATGATGAGGCCGGTGAGGTTCGGCACGCGGCCCACCAGTGGGAAAACCTGATTCGGGTAGCTGAGACCATGTCCAAGCGCGATGGACCAAACGACGTGCTTGAGCGGCCGCAACGCCAGCGCGTACGGATCCCACGGCGGATCGGGGACGTTCAACAGCATCACCATGAACAGGTTTGGCGTGCCCATGTAGAACGCGCCTTCGGCGGCGGTCATGCGCGATTTGCCCGGCAACTTGTAGTGATCCGTCACATCATGCGAGCCGGCCGGGTGGCGTCACATCCAGAGTTTATCGCGAACGGTGGCCGGGGTCACTTGTTCAGCACCCAAAGGTAATTGGTGCCAAGCGCCTGCTTGAAGGAAAGGCTCTCGACATGGCCGTCCACGAAAACGAAATTGGCGCGGCCGCGGTGACGGAACTCCGGCCAGTACGGTTGGAACACATTGCCGATCACATACGGATTGTCCAGGTCACCAGAATCGCCCGCCATGATGGTGTCACCGGGCTTGGGCACCTCATGGAGGCGGACGGCGGTCACATCGAAGAAGGTCAGCCATTGCGAATTCCACCCGTGCCCGATCCCCAACCCCGAGCTGTGGTCCAGCGTGTTCAGGATGCCGTTTCGACCGCGCTCCGGCACCGTGGGACAGATAAAGACCGCTTCCGCTCCTTTGCCGTTTCCGAGCATGTAGGGCGTCGGGGTTACTCCCAACACCCTGCCCAGCTTCTGATACCAGGACAGATCAAGCACTGGCACCGGGATTGTGGCGTCGTAATACAGCGGCAGCGCATCCTGGTTTTCGGCGGCATAAGAAAACATCGCCAAGCCGATCTGCTTGAGGTTGCTCAGACACCGCGCGCCGCGCGCTGCCTCCTTCGCGTTCTGCAAGGCGGGTAACAGCATCGCCGCGAGCACGGCAATGATGGCGACCACGACGAGAAGCTCAATCAACGTAAAACCTCTCGCCAAGACGCCACGACGCCGGGAGATTTGCGACTTTGCGGCTATGCGCGAGACCCGCTTCATCTACTCGTTACGAACGCCGACGATAGTCCAACAGCGCTCCACCGACCCCGAGCAGCATCAACCTCGACGGCTCCGGTATTCCCTCGAACTGGACAAGCTGCCAGTAGGACACACCGGTTGGGTTCGAGCCTCAGTTCCCGAAATACACCCGGCTTCCGGCGGCGCCAAAACCGTCTCTCGCAAACTGGCCCGTCGGCGAGCCGTCCACCCCTGCGAACTGGGGCGGTAGTTCGGCACGGTTGGCGGATCGGCCGGGTTGTATTCATACTTGGCGATCGTCTCCAAAGTCAGCGCACTCGCCGGCATCACGGCGAACGCCGTCGCGACGAATGCCAGGCATCCCAACCGACTTGCGAACTGGTTGCGTGTACGATTTCCAAACAGGATTGTATGCATCGTGAACCTCCCTTTCTGATTGCGGCTCCATGTTCGTGCGCGAGCATAGCCGGTTTATGCCGATCTGTCTTTGTCTAGGATCACCAGAGATTTGCGCAGTTCCACCGGCTACTTCTTCGTTCGGCCGCTCGGCGACACTCCGAACCGCCTCTTGTGGCAGTGACAGTAATGGTGAACGGAACTGAACCCAACCGCAGCGGCGATCTGAGTCAGCGTCAGCCGCCGCTCCGCTACGAGTTCCGCGGCGCGATGCAACCGGAACTCGATCAGGTAATCAATCGGCGTCGTTCCCTCCAACCAGCGAAAGAGTTTGCCGAACCGGTTCACCGACATGCCGGCCACCCGCGCCAACAACGCCAGATCCATCCGCCGAAAATAGTTCTCGTGAATGTAGCTGACCGCCCGGCCGACTCCCTCGGCGTCCAGCCGATAGCCGGCAGGTTGATCCGACACCCGGCCATTGCGTTGCATCTCGACCGCACGAGCGAGTAGTGCGATCAACTCGTTCAGCATCGCCGAGACCTGCCATTCCCAGAATGGTTTTCGCCGCGCGAACTCCCGGATGATCGCGTTAAAACAGATCAACACGTCGGGGTGCCGATCCGAGTCAACGTGAAAGGGAAACGCTGTCAGGTCGAAGGAACTCGGCGCGCGACTCCGGCGAAGAAACCGCAACTCGACAATCCGCGGGCAGGGATGCGGCGGGTCATCCGACCAATGCACGACTTTGGGCGGCACCCAGACCCCCCGCTTGCGCGTCGAACGACTGGTCGCCGATGTGCAACATGCCCTCCCCTTCCAGGATCTTGAACGTCTGAAACATGTCGGGATGAAAGTGCGGTGTCCCGAGCAACTCGCAGGGCAGGCAATAATGCTCGGCGCGCAGAATCTCCCACTCCGGCTGGCCACGCGCGTGGATGGCTGAACGCAGGCCCGGTCGCCGCTTGCGCGCCGACTTGGATGGACGTTCGACCTGAACCTTCTTCTCGCTTCGTGGGTCCATGTTTCGGATGGTACAGCGCAGCGTGGCGATGACAACGCCTGCGGGTGCCGCCACCGGGGTCGGCCCTCATTCGCACCACTCCCCAATTTACAAACGCGACGGATTGCTGTAAGTACTCCGCGCCATCGAGTTGCCGACGTGGCGGAACTGGCAGACGCGCTGGACTCAAAATCCAGTGCCCGCAAGGGCGTGTGGGTTCGACCCCCTCCGTCGGCACCATTCTATTCCTATAATATCCTGGTGAAGCCTCATACAATAGACGCGTGGCATATGCCACGCGTCTATTGTATGAGGCAAAGCGTGGAATTATCCCTTCATCCCTGTGAGCGTCACGCCCTGGATGAAGTACTTCTGCGCGAAGAAGAAGATGAAGATCACGGGCAAAGTCATCAACAGCGAACCGGCCATCATCATGCCCATGCTGCCGCCGGCCTGGACGTTGAAGGCGTAGAGACCGAGGCTCAGCGGATAGAGCCGCTGGTCGCTCAGGTAAATCAGCGGGCCCATGAAGTCGTTCCAGACGCCCATAAAGGTAAAGATCGCGATCGCGGCGAGCGTGGGCTTGATGAGCGGCAGCATTATGAACCAGTAGATGCGCCAGAACCCGCAGCCGTCAATCTTGGCCGCGTCTTCGAGGTCGCGGGGGATGCCTTTGAAGAATTGGCGCAGCAGGAAGACGTTGAACGCGCTGGCGAAAAAGCTGCCAACCCAGAGCGGATAGAGCGTGTTGTACCAGCCGAGCGATTTCACGATCAGGAAGTACGGGATCATCGTGACCTGGCCGGGGATCATCATCGTGGCCAGCATCAGCGCGAAACAGAAGTTGCGTCCCGGCCACTGGAGTCGCGCGAAGCTGTAGGCGACGAGCGAGCAACTGAACAGGGTGCCGACCATGTTGAGGATGATCAGGAAACAACTCGTGCCGACGTAGCGCCAGAACGGGATGTGATCGAGCGCGAGGCTGTAGTTGCGACGAATCTTCGCCCACCATGCGCCAAGCGCGTTTGTTCGCTTGATCTCGATGGTGATCTTCATCTTGTACGGATTGCTTTCGTACTGCGGGCCGCTGTCCACAACTCGCAGCAAGCGCCACGTCCGAATCTTGTTGGTTTTGTCGTCCGGCCCCGGCTCCTGCCACGTGCCGACGCCCCAGTTGAAGTCCGACAAATCCCACGCCCGCTCGGCTTTGAACTTCTTGCCGAGTTTCTCCACATAGACGGTCATCGGATGCCAGGAATCATCGGGCCGCGCGTAAAGCTGAATGCGGTAGAGCCGCTCGATGGGGAAGCTGGTGGTGAAGGTCTGCGAGAGCGTGGCCGTGTCGCCTTTCGAGAAATCGTAGTGCAGGTTGGCGTACGGTTCGCCGTCGTCGTTGACTTGGACCAGCTTTGCCTCGGCGGTGCCGCCCATAGCCCATGCGCTCGCGACATTGGTCTGCGCGACGAGTTGGTCTTCCTGCAAGTCGTAGGAGCGCGCGCGAAGTTGGCCGATCGAGAGATGACGACGGATTTGGCTGACTACCTCTCTTGCCATTGCAGCGTCGACGCGTTTGGTTGCTTCGGCACTGAGTTTCTCAAGCGGTTCTTCCCATAATGTTACGGGTAATGTAAAAGTGAGCTTCTTGTAAACTCCCCGTGCTGCTTGCTTGATGGTGACATCGGAATACCTGCCTGACGGGAAAATCGAGGACGAGGGAGAAAGGTTAGTCCCAAACCTTCCGTTCATTACCTCCACAATGTTCGTGTCGCGCAGTTGTTTGAGATGATGTTCTAGTATAGGTAGCAATTCATCCCGCCTCTTCTCAGGCACGTCGCGGAAGAACCGCTCATCAATGTAAGGCGACTTCACCACAGGAATCGGCCGCTGTGGCCAAAGGCGGATCTTCTCGGCGAACATCTCGCGGTCCACCTTGACCGAGGTCGTCGCCATCCAGAGGAACGGCCATGCGAAGATGATCGCCCCGCCGAGCAACAGCGCATAGATGCAGAAGTTGCGGAGCCATCTCTGCGCACGATAACCGGCGACTGCGTCCAAGGTGGAAGGCGCCCCAGTGCGCCGATTGGCATGGGAAAACCTCTTCAATCCGATTTCTCCGCCTGCGTTTTCTCCAGAAGGTCCACCATTGCGATGTTGTCAGTGCGTTTGGACTCTGATAGTGCCGTCCTGCCAGCGTCGTCCTTGGCATACCTATCGGCTCCGGCTTCCAATAGGACCCGCATCATTTCGACGTCGCCAGTAAATGCAGCGAAGACCAGTGGTGCTTGGCCGTATGCATTTCTCGCCTCTATCTCGGCTCCACCTGCGATAAGGAGCTTCGCAATCGAGACGTGACGACCAGATACGGCATTGTGCAGTGGCGTCATTCCAAAGTCGTCTTTCGCGTTCACAGCAGCGCCTCTGGCAATCAACATCACCGCAATCTCCTCGTGATCGTGCTTGCACGCACTCAATAGCGCGGTACCGCCCTTATTCTTTTCGCGGCTGTTGGTGTCCACACCCTTCTCGAGCATGATCTTCACCGTGGGAATGTCGCCGAGTGCACAGGCGGCGATTAAATCTTG
>CAZOTB010000262.1:0-5323 GCA_964582645.1 uncultured Verrucomicrobiota bacterium
GTCGTGGTGCCGCTCTGGGTCGTGGGACACCTGCTCGGTTTTCTGGTGTTCAGCCACGTGAAGGTGCAGGCCGAGAAGATCACCAGTCCTCTTTCACTGTCCGACCTGGGCCAAGCGGGGTCGAGCCTGCTCGCCGTGCTTGGCTACCGGCTCGAGCTCATCGGCGCTGAGGACGACGAGCCGGCGCAGGTGGGCATCATTCAACGCTATGCCGCCATGGGTCAGATGGCGGCGGAGATCGGGCACGACATCCAGGCGTCGTTGTACGGCATGAAAAACTACGCCTATCTGCTTAGCAAGGGCGTCACCGATTCCCGCAAGCTCAACTACACCCGCGCCATCACCGAAGGCATCGCCTACATCGAAAAGCTAAGCGCTGAAATGCGCAAGCTCAGCGGCGAACCTCGCACCGTCACTCTTGGGCCCACCGATCTGTGCAAGGTAATTGACTCGGCGGTGCTGCTGATGAATCCGCTCGCCATCGAACGCGGCATCACGATCATCAAGGAACTCGCGGACGGGATTCCCATCCTCAACGCCGACCCGAACGCGCTCACCGAGGTGTTCCTCAACCTCGGCATCAACGCCATCCACTCGATGAGCGACGGCGGTCAGATTCGCATCACGGTCAAGCCCGAGGGCGACCGGGTCGCGATCACCTTTCAGGACAACGGCTGCGGCATCAGCGAGGAAGCACTCGAGAAATTCTGGAACAACAGCTCCTACGCCGCGAAGAGTTTCACAAACAAAGGCCTCTACATCGTCCAGCGGATCGTCCGTCAACTCAAAGGCTCGATCGAAGTGGACACCAAACCCGGCGTGGGCACCACGTTCTTCATCGAACTCTGGGTCAACCCGGCGGTGTCCGCGCCGAAAACCGATGCCGGGAAACGGATTCCGCCGAGCTATCAACCCTCGCCCGTCGGCGAGGCAAGATCGGCCTTGACCTGATGCGGCAGTTGGATTGAAACAATGCCATGAGCGAAGCGCGTATCCTCTACCTGGATGACAAGGAAGACGCCACCGATTCGATGGCGGAGATCCTGACCAGTTGGCGGTACAACGTCTCCACCGTCAACAACCCCCTCGACGCGCTGCGGTTGCTCGAACGCAACCAGTATCACCTCATCATCTCGGACATCCGCATGCCCCAGATGAGCGGCATGGAGTTCCTGCAGAAGGCGCGGCGACTCCGGCCCGATGTCCGCATCATGCTCGTCACCGCGTTCGACCAGGTCAGCCAGGCCGTCGAAGCAATCAAACTTGGCGCCTGTGATTACGTGCCGAAATCGTCGCCGCACGAAGTGCTCCGAGAGAAAATCGCCGCGGCCTTGCGCCCGCAGATGGAGCAGATGGAACAGGAGGCCAAGACCCGGGAGAAGCCGACATCCACCCCACAGGCCGTGCTCGCCGGTTTCCAGGGCATGACCGGCCAGAGTTCGGCCATGAAGGACGTGTTTGAACTGATTGAGAGCGTCGCTGACTCCAATGCGAACATCTTGATCACCGGCGAGACCGGCACCGGCAAAGAACTCGTCGCCCAGGCCATCCATCGTCTCTCCCGCCGGCGTCACAAGCCGTTTCTGAAAGTGGACTGCGCCACGTTGTCGAAGGAGTTGCTCGAGAGCGAATTGTTCGGCCACGAGAAAGGCGCATTCACGGGCGCCACCGATCAGCATATCGGCCGGCTCGAACGCGTGAAGGACGGCACGGTATTCCTCGACGAGATCGCCAACGTCGAACTGCGGCTGCAGGCGAAGCTGTTGCGCGTGTTGCAGGACCGGCAGTTCGAGCGCGTCGGCGGCACGAAGACGCTGCGCATGGAGGCGCGCGTGATATCCGCGACCAACGAAAACATCGAGGACAAGATCGGGGAGGGCGCGTTCCGCGACGACCTGTATCACCGGCTCAACACCGTCATGATCACCGTCCCGCCACTGCGCGACCGCAAGGAAGATGTGCGGTTTCTCGCCGACGAATTTCTCCGTCGGTTCGCAGGCGAGTACCAGAAGAAGCTCAACGGTTTCGCTCCCGAAGTCCTCGAGGCATTCGACCGTCACTACTGGCCCGGCAACGTCCGCGAACTCGAAAATGCCATCGAGCAGGCGGTCATTCTGGCCAAAGGCAGCGCGATCCAGATCGGCGACATCCCCGCTCGCATCCGCACCGCCGCCGCCGTGGCCGCGGCGCCGATCGAGGTGCCGCAGAAGCGGTTGACGGCGCTGATGCAGGAGCCTGAGAAGGAAATTATCCTGGCAGAGTTGCAGAAACGAGGCGGCAACATCCGCGAGACCGCCGCCGCCCTCAACGTCAGTCGCACCACGCTCTACACCAAGCTCAAGAAGTTCGGCATCAACCCCGACATGCTGCGGGACTAGCCCTTCCTGGCTTGCGTTCCGATTCGCGGTCGTTACCATGCCGCGACCATGACCGATCCAAAACGGCTGAAACAGCTCCGGGCCAAACTCGCGAAACTTCCGCGCGTCACCCTCGCGACTTTGCCTACACCCCTCGAAGAGCTGCCGCGATTCAGCAAAGCCTTGGGCGGTCCGCGCATCTTCTTCAAGCGCGATGATCTTACCGGCCTCGCCTTTGGCGGCAACAAGAGCCGCATGTTCGAGTACGTGCTCGGCAAGGTGCTGAAGCAAACCAGGCACGATTGCGTGATCGCCGGCGCCGCCGTGCAATCGAACTATTGCCGCCAGCTTGCCGCCGCGTGCGCAAAGGTCGGGCTGCCGTTGTACCTGGTGCTGCGAAAGGTGCGTCCCCAAGACGGGAAGAAGTTCGAGGGGAACTATTTGCTCGATGCGATCTTCGGCGCGAAAATCCAGATCATGGAAGGCGGCTGGCCCGAACAGCGGAAGCAGATTTACGAAGTGGCTGGGAAGCTTCGCAAGCAGGGCAAGAACCCGTATGTCGCCCGCGCGGCGTACGACGGCGACAACTGGCTCAACGCCGCTGCGTACGCACACAGTTTCGCCGAGATGATCGAACAGGCCGACGCCCGCAAGTTGCGCGTGGACGCTCTCTACATGACCTCCTCCGATACAACCCAGGCGGGCGAACTCGCGGCGTGGAAGTTTCTCGGATGCAACTTCCCGGTGGTTGGGATTGACACCGTGATCTTCGAAGGCGACAGCGTGAAGACGTTCGTGGACATCGCCCACGAGCTGGAGGATCGGCTGGGGCTTCCGACCCGCGTCACCCGTGCCGACGTCAACACCACCGGCAGGTACATTGGCAAGGCGTACGGCCAGCCCACGCCCGCCGGGATCGAAGCCATCAAGTTGATCGCCCGCACCGAGGGGATCCTGTGCGACCCGGTCTATACCGGCAAAGGTCTCGCTGCCCTGATCGCCGACATCCGCGCCGGGAAGTGGCGGAAAGGGCAGAACGTTTTGTTTCTGCACACCGGCGGCGCGCCGGCTTTGTTTGCCTACGCCGACAGCCTGAGATTACAATCATGAAAACAACCCTCACTCCCGAACAGATCGCCGCATATGAGCGTGACGGATTCGTGGCTCACCGCGGATTCCTCTCCGCCGCGGAAGTCGCGGAACTCAAAGCTGCGGTGCTCGAATGTGTCGCCGCCATGGGCAAGAAGAAGGTTGCGGATGGCGGCGCCGAATTGGTCGAGGGCGATTCGTTCTACGACAAGGTCTTCACCCAGCGGTTGAATCTCTGGCGTCTCAACGAAACCGTCAAGCGCTTCATGCTTCACCGCGATCTCGGCAGGATGCTGTGCCAACTGGAGGGTGTCAAAGGCTTCCGGGTGTGGCACGACCAGACCTTGATCAAGGAGCCCTTCGGCAACGCCACCGCATGGCATCTCGACAATCCGTACTGGTCGTTCTCCTCGCGCAACTCAATCTCGATCTGGATCGCGCTCGAGGATGCCACGCTCGAGAACGGCTGCATGTGGTTCGTGCCCGGCTCGCAGAGGTTCGCGAGCTTCGAGAATGTCGGCATCGGCGTGAACATGGGCGATCTGTTCAAGCTCTACCCGAAGATGGCCGAGATTGATCCCGTGGCCGTGCCGATGAAACCGGGCGATTGCAGTTTCCACAATGGCCTCACTGCGCACGGCGCCGGCGCCAACATGACCCGCCGTCGCCGCATCGCCATGACCTGTGCCTACATGCCCGTCGGCAGCACGTTCAACGGCCAGCGCAACATTCTGCCCAAGGACTATTTCGAGTCGCTCCAGAAAGGCGACGTGTTGCAGAACGACGACTGGAATCCAGTGGTGTACACCGAGAATGGAAGCTGAGAATCCAGTGCCTGCGGTGCCGTTCGGCTCACCTGGTCATTTTACGCTTTGTAACCGCCGTCAATGAGTAAACTGGCGCCGGTGATGAAGCTGGCCTCGGGGCCGGCAAGATAGGCGACGAAGTTTGCAATCTCCTCCGGTTGCGCGGAGCGCTTCAAGGCCATGGTTGCCTTGGCGCTCTCCGCGAACTCGCCCTCCTGCGGGTTCATGTCGGTATTGGTCGGGCCGGGCTGGACGTTGTTCACGCTGATACCACGCGGTCCGAGGTCGCGCGCGAGCCCCTTGGTGAACCCCACCACTGCGCCTTTGGTCAACGCGTACACCGACCCGCCGGCAAACGAGACGCGTGTGCGGTTGCAACTGCCGATATGAATCATGCGGCCGCCGTCGCGCATGTGCCTCGCCGCTTCCCGCGTTGCCACGAACTTCCCTTTGACGTTGACCGCCATCAGCCGGTCGAAATCCTGCGTCGAGAAGTTCTCGATGAGCGCGATGACCGCCAGCCCGGCATTGTTGACGAGAATATCAATGCCACCGAACGTCTCGATGGTCTTCGCAACCGCGGCTCTTGTGGCGGCCTCATCCACGGCGTCGGCATGGATCGCCAGCGCCTTCCCTCCTTCCTTTTCGATCGTGCGGACGACTTCGTTGGCCCTGCCCGGCGACGCACTGTAAGTGAGCGCCGCCGCTGCGCCATCAGCAGCCAGCCGTGTTGCGATCGCCGCGCCGATACTGCGGGATCCGCCCGTGACCAGAGCGACTTTGCCGCTAAGTTTCTTTGTCATTGAATTGCCTCCGTCTGCCTGGATGGTGAGTGGGCGGAAAATGATTCCCGGCTTGTTACGGATTCTTTCGTCTCCTGGCTTGGACTATTACGAAGGGGAGAAATAGATCGCCGCACAGCCTCGCTCGGTTCGAGCATCACTTCGGCGGTTGGCCATGCAATTCCAGCTCCTTGGAGAAACGGCTGCAGATGTCCACCAGCGGAAATTTCTCCGTCTCGGCAATCGTACGGACGACCTCGTTGGCCTTGACCATGAGTGCGCCGCCCTT
>CAZOTB010000263.1:0-5284 GCA_964582645.1 uncultured Verrucomicrobiota bacterium
CATGCTTAACCGGAGATGCCTTACCCAGTTTCAACACGATCCGTTGACAGCGCCGGTGGACGCCATGCTCTGGCAGAGCGGCATCTTCAAGGTTAATCTGGAAGTTGCCGAGCGCGTCATGGACTCGAACGAACTGGAGCGCGAGCGCGGCATCACGATTCTGGCCAAGAACACGGCGATCAATTATCAGGGCGTGCGCATCAATATCGTGGACACGCCCGGCCACAGCGATTTTGGCGGCGAGGTGGAGCGCGCCCTCAAGATGGTGGACGGCGTGCTGCTCCTGGTGGATGCCAGTGAAGGCCCGCTGCCGCAGACGCGCTACGTGCTGCGCAAGGCGCTGGAGGCAAAGCTCCCGCCCATCGTGGTGATCAACAAGATTGACCGTTCCGACGCGCGCCCGCAGGAAGTGGTGAACGAAGTCTATGACCTCTTCATCGACCTCGACGCCACGGAAGAGCAGCTCGAGTTTCCCCTGCTCTACACCATCTCGCGCGACGGCGTGGCTAAGACGTCTCTCGATGATCCGTCCAACACACTCAAACCCTTGTTCGAAGCCATCCTTGCGACGATTCCGCCGCCCGGCGGCGAAGCGTCGGATACGCTGCAATTGCTCGTCCCCAATCTCGACTACAGCGATTACCACGGTCGCCTGGCGCTGGGCCGGATCTTCTCCGGCACGCTGCGGCGCGGCGACGAAGTGGGTATCGTCAAGCTGAACGGCAGCATCGAGAAGACGCGCATCACCAAGCTCTTCGGTTTCGAAGGCCTGGAGCGCACCGACCTGGAAATGGCGGAAGTGGGCGACATCGTGGCCATCGCCGGGGTGGAAGGTATCACCATCGGCGAGACGGTGACCAGCGCCGAAACGCCGCAGGCCCTGGCGCGCATTCCCATCGACGAGCCGACCCTATCCATGGTCTTCACCATTAACACTTCGCCCTTCTCGGGGCGTGAAGGAAACTACGTCACCTCGCGCCACCTGCGCGACCGGCTCGACAAGGAACTGCTCACCAACGTCTCCATCCGCGTCGAGCCCATGGAAAACACCGATGCCTTCAAGGTGATGGGCCGCGGCGAACTGCAGCTCGCCATCCTGATTGAGATGATGCGCCGCGAAGGCTACGAATTGTCGGTGGGGAAGCCCGAGATCATCACGCGCGTCGCGGACGGCAAGGTTCAGGAACCGATCGAGCAGCTTATCATTGACGTGCCGCAGGAGTTCGTAGGTGTGCTGATGCAGGAGATCGGTATCCGCAAAGGCGTCAACACCAAGATGGTGAGCCACAGCTCGACGGGCACGGGACGCGTCCGGCTGGAATACAGCATTCCCTCGCGCGGGCTGATCGGATTGCGCAGCGAAGTGCTCAAACTGACGCGCGGAACCATCGTGATGAACACGCTGTTCGACGGCTACGCCGACTGGCAGGGCGATATTTCGTCGCGCCTGACCGGCGCGCTGGTTGCCGACCGGCCGGGTCGCACGACGAGTTACGCTCTGTATAACCTCCAGGAACGCGGGGAACTCTTCGTCGGGCCGGGCGTGGAGGTCTACGAAGGCATGTTGATCGGCCAGAGCGCGCGCTGGGACGATTTGGACGTGAACGCCGTGAAGGAAAAGAAACAGACCAACATGCGTGCCTCGACCGCCGACGAGGCCATCCGCCTCGTGCCCATCCACCCCCTGAACCTGGAAGAGGCGATTGAATTCATCGCCGACGACGAGTACGTCGAAGTGACACCGCAGTCCATCCGGCTGCGTAAGAAGATCCTGCCCGCCAACCTGCGCCCCCGCAAACACAAGAACAAAGAATAGCGTCAGGATCTCGTTATCCCGAGCCTGGCGCCCGGCAGGCTCCGCGAAGAACGCAGGCTAGGCGCGTAATGCAGCAGTCCTTGGTTAGTCTCGGCAATGAAGACCGGGGTCGTCTCAGGATGTCCACGCCCACAAGACATTCACGCCGCCCGAGGGTCGCGGTCCTCGGGCGGCGCGGGAGAAGTTCGCGAATGAGAACGTTACTTCGCGGATGCGGCCGCGACTGGCTTGAGCCGCACTTCCAGTTGCTGGAGGGCCGGCTCCTCGACGTTCAGCACGGTCTGCGAGGGCTCGAAGCCGGCCGCCTCGATGCGCAGCGTGTGCATGCCGACCGGCAATTGCATCGGCCCCAGACTGTCGGACGTGCCGACGAAGAGGCCGTCGATTATCACGCGCGTCTTTGTCGGATAGGTGGAGAGCAAGAGCGTTGTGGCTTCTTCTCTTGCGTACCCTGAATTCGGGTTATAGCCCGACTGCCGCGGATCGGCCGACGGATACCGTTCCACCCACCAGTGCTTGGGCAAGTAGGGTTGCGTCGTGTTCTGCGGCGTCAGGTCAATAAATGGCGAGTAGTAGCCGCCGTAAAACCCGTAGGCGCCAAACCCGCCGAAGGACGGGAAGAAGTAGGGCGTCACGTACCGAGGCGAATTGCCGCCCGCCGGAGGAGCTGCCGGCGCAAAACCGCCCTTGTCGGCTGCGCCAGCCAACGAACCTGACAGCACGAACACCGCGAGAAACAGTGAGCGTTTCATAGACCCTCCTGCCGCGGGACCGGCACGCTTCCTCTTGCCGGCCTCGCGTCCCCCTTCCTGTTCGTACACCTTCCTTCTATCATCTAGGATGCCATGTTGGGCAATAAAGTAAATGGCACGGGCGTGCTACCCCCTGCAGTTGCCATAACCGGCCTGTTGTGAATAAGTTAAAAAGCCCAGGGATTGGCGGATATGGTTCTTTCCCGCCGATTCCGTGGCAGTGAAAAAGCCACAATGACAACAGTTTCAACTGGAAGTTGCAAGGGTTTGCAGTTCGGAGCACATGGCAGCAATATCAACTTGACGCCTCTTTCTCAACTGGGCTAAGTTAAAAAGACGCTCCAATAGACTGATCTTTGACCCGTTTCAGCCCTTCGCCCGGTTGGAAGGGAACCCGCAAGTTTATCCCGTCGGAATCAGGGGCAAAGCAAGCGGTTGCGACCATGAACCTTTTCAAACTAACTCGCATGCTGGTGGACGTGGACTCGGTGACGGGTCAAGAGCGGGATTGCGGCCTTTTGCTGCGTGACTATCTTGGGAATTGCGGCTTTCAGGTGCAGCTGATGCCGGTCGAGGGGGACCGCGCCAACGTCTTCGCCATGGTGGGCCGGCCGGAAGTTGTTCTGAGCACTCACATGGACACCGTTCCGCCATACTTCCCATCCTCGGAGGACGAGGAGTTCATCTATGGGCGCGGCGCCTGCGACGCCAAGGGAGTACTTGCCGCGCAAATCGAGGCGGCCCAGCGGCTGAAGGCAGAAGGCGTGAGGGATTTCGGGCTGCTCTTCCTGGTGGGCGAGGAGGGGCTCAGCGACGGGGCCCGCGTGGCCAACGAATTCGCCCCGGTTGATGGAGACATCTCTGCAACTGTGCGGTACATGATCAACGGCGAACCGACGGAGAACAAACTGGCAGTGGGTTCGAAAGGCGTCCTGCGCATCCATCTTCGCGCCCGCGGACGCATGGCGCACTCGGCGTATCCGCACCTGGGCGAGTCGGCGATTGACAAGCTGGTTGACGCACTCAGCGATTTGCGGCGCATGCCGCTGCCCGTCGATCCGGTGCTCGGGCCTTCCACGCTGAACATCGGCGTCATTTCGGGCGGACGCGCCCACAACGTGGTGGCCGACGAAGCAAGCGCCGACGTCCTGATCCGCACCGTGGGCGGTACCGAGAAGCTGCGCGAGGATATCTTGGGCGTGCTGGGCCAGCGGTGCGAGTGCGAGTTTGTCCGGGAAACACCGGCGCTCCGAATGGAACCCCTGGACGGGTTCGAAACCGATCTGGTCGCTTATGCCACCGATCTGCCGAACCTGACGCGCTGGGGACGGCCGCTGCTCTTGGGCCCGGGAAGCATCCACGTGGCGCACACCGACCACGAACGAGTCGCCAAAGCCGACCTGACGCGGGCCGTGGATTTGTATTGCCGTTTGGTGCGTGAATTGAAGTCGCATGCTACGTAAGAGGATGGGGGAATTGAGATTTTGGATTTGGGAAGAATGCTTCGAGTCTTCCGAAGCGGCGCGGGACACGCGGTGTCCCTGTCACTACTAAACGTTGCGTCATAAGTAATTGCGCATGACATACGAATGTGGTTTGATAGGGGGATGAGACCTCTCCGTGTGGCCGATGCCCCCAATATTGTCTTGGCGCTTCAGGACGAAATACGACGGTCCGAGGAATCACGGTATGATCACCGCCTGCACGGCATCCTTCTCGTGGCGCAAGGGATGACCTGCCCGGAGGTAGGTCGCTTGCTCGGCGACGCTCCGCGCAGTGTCGAGTACTGGGTGCAACGGTTCGAGGGCCACGGGTTGGCCGGGCTGCAAGAGGGGGAACGTTCCGGGCGACCTCGGCGACTCGATGATCGGCAACTTGCCGTGGTGAACCGAGTGTTGCGCCAAAGCCCGCGAGACGTCGGCTTGCCCACGAACCTGTGGGACGGCAAGACGCTGAGCGCCTGGCTTGAGCAGCAATACGGCGTGGAGCTGGGCGTGCGCCAATGTCAGCGCTTGTTCCGGCAACTGGGCTTTCGGCTGCGCAAGCCTCGTCCGGAGGTGGCCAGTGCGGACCCCGAGCGGAAGCTCGCGCATAAAAAAACTCCAAAGGCTGGCCGCTGACCCAGCCGTGGACCTGTGGGCTCTCGATGAGGTGCACTTTCAGCAGCACGGTTCGCGCTGTCGAATGTGGGTGCCCCCGGAAGTCAAGGACCCTGTCCTGTTGCACCATCCGACGCGGGACAGTGTGGGTTACTTCGGCGCGGTTCGCTTGAAAGATGGGCGGTTCGTTTTTGGCAGGGAAGACGACAGCTTCAACAAAGAGACGTTCTTCGCCTTTATGAAGCAACTGAAACAAGCCGCGTGCCGAAGGGCGTGCCGGGTCGTGGTTATCACGGATAATGCCAACTACCACCACGCCAGCCTCCACAAGGCTTGGCGGCTCCAGCAGGCGGGCCATTTTGACCTCGACTTCCTTCCGCCCTATAGTCCCGACTTGAACCCCATCGAGCGGGTGTGGAAGTTGACGCGGCGTCTGTGCCTGCATAATCGTTACTTCCCGGTGTTGGAACACATCGTCTCTGCCGTCGAGTCCCACTTTTTGAGTTGGTCAAGGGGGAACTCGACACTGCGGAAACTATGCGCAATTATTTAAGTCGCAATGTTTAAAGAGAATTACATAATATAGTGACAATCAGAACAATTCGGCCTGTTTCCAA
>CAZOTB010000264.1:0-5234 GCA_964582645.1 uncultured Verrucomicrobiota bacterium
ACACGGTGCGGATCATCAGCGCGGCGGGTTGCACGAACAGTTGCACCGCGACGTTGAACGTGAATCCGGTTCCGATCTGCAACATCACGGGCACGAACGTGGTCTGCGCATTGAGCACCAACTGCTACAGCGTGTCGAGCACGCCTGCTGACGGCGCGACGTTCCAGTGGGCGATCTCCGGCAATGGCTCGTTCACGGCCAGCAGCAATACCAACAGCGCCAATGTCTGCGTGATCGCGGGAGCGACGACAAACTCGTACACGTTGACCGTGACGGTCACGCGCGCGGGTTGCACGAGCACCTGCACCAAGACAGTGGAAGTCGAGAGTTGCGGCGTGTGCGTCACGCGTACGCCGGGCTACTGGTTCACGCATTGGAAGAATGCGGACACCAATTGCGCGACGCTCGAAGCCGCGATCAAGAAGAACGGCAACAAGCTCGACCTCGGGTTCATGTGCCTGAGCGGGACGACGGATCAGGTGCTCAACCAGGCGCTTGGATTCTTCTTCAAGAAGAAGACCAGTGTGAGTGACGGCAAAGCTTCGCCGCTGTGTCGCGCCCGGAAACAGTTGGCGTTCCATCTGATTGCGGCGATTGCCAATGTCGAACTGCTCGGCACGAAGCCGAATAGCTGCACAGGCATCGACGGAACGCTGCCCGGATCATTGATCGAGGACGCGCGTGCGGCGGCGGCGTGTGGAGATCTGGCGGAGATTCATCGCCTGACGGGTCTCCTCGGTGAGTTCAACGAGAGTGGCGATGCGGCTGGATTCCCCGAGGGATTGAAGTCTTGCAAAGCCGATCCGAAGGGCGCCAAGGCGGCGGCAATTGATCCGACGACGATCATGAACTGCAACAGCCAGACCTCCAACTGCGCTGCCGGGCAAGCCTGTCCCTGACGCAATCAGTCGAAGATCAGAACCGCAACAGGCGGGCCATAACTGGCCCGCCTGTTGTGTTTTTGGACGGGTTTGGTCAGCGAGTGGAAGCGGACGAATCTGAGTCTGGGTGCAGACCGTGCTGGAGCAGTTTCTCGCGCATCGTCGGACGGGACACGCCGAGCCACTTGGCGGCTTTGGCCTGATTGCCAGCTGCGAGGCGAATTGCCTGTGCATACAGTTCTCGCTCGGCGACGGCCATGAATGCCGACTGCGCATCGACCAACTCTCCCCGCTCCGCGCGCGTCAGCAAATCGGAGACGTAAGCAGAGAGAGGCTGATTGCTGGCGGGGCGAGGAATTTCCGATTTGGCCAAAGCAGCACGGACGTCCTCCAATCCAATAATGGTCACCGTTCTTTGCGCCTGCAGATACCGACGCGCGAGCAGCAGTGCTTTTCGCACGACGTTCTCGAGTTCTCGCACGTTGCCGCGCCATTCTTGCGTGGCGAGGAACGCAGTTGCATCGGCGCTGATAGTGGGGTTGAGAAGCCCCATTTCGCCTCCGTGACGCAAAACAAAATACGTGGCCAGTGCCGGGATATCCTCCCGACGATCGCGCAACGGCGGCAAGGTGATCGTCGCGACGTTCAGCCTGTAGTAGAGGTCTTCACGAAACTCCTTCTCTTTGATCGCCGTCTCGAGATCACGATGCGTCGCTGCGAGGACGCGCACATCCACGGAGATGTCCTCGCGTCCGCCGAGACGGTTGAAACTCTTCTCCTGCAGCACGCGCAGCAACTTGGCCTGTGTGCCCATGCTCATGTCGCCAATCTCATCGAGGAACAACGTTCCACCGTTCGCCTGTTCGAAGCGGCCGATCCGACGGCTGTCCGCCCCGGTGAACGAGCCGCGTTCGTGGCCGAACAGTTCGCTTTCGAGGAGGGTCTCCGGGATCGCCACGCAGTTCATGGTCACGAACGGTTTGTCGCTGCGGTTGCTGTGTTTGTGGATCGCCCGGGCGACAAGCTCTTTGCCGGTGCCGGTCTCGCCGCGAATGAGTACTGTCACCGACACGGCTGCGACGCGGCCAATCTCCTTGTACACCGCCTGCATCACGCGACTGTCACCGATCAATGTTTCTCTCGCCAAGTCTTGCTTGGCCGTTGCGTCCTGCTCGGGGGGGGGCGGCCCGGTCTTGACTGCCTTTCCGATCAGTTCGACCAGTTGCTCGGTCATCTCTGCCCCCTTCAGGATATAATCGAAGGCACCAAGTTTACTCGCCTCGATGGCGTTCTGGGGCGTGTGGTAGGCCGTCATGAGGATCACCGGCAGATGAGGTGTCTGGATGTGGATGTTACCGATCAATTCGAGCCCGCTGCCGCCCGGCAGTTGAAGGTCGGTCACCACAACATCGAACCCGCCATCCTTGCAGCGTTCCAGCCCAGCCTCTGCACTTGTCACCGCCTCGACGACATGCCCCTCTCTCGCCAGCGCCTTCCGCAGCGATCCCGCGAGGCTCGTGTCGTCTTCGACGATGAGAATCTTAGCCATGACTCTGTGACTCAGTGTGATCCACCGGGAGAATGACGCGGAAAGTCGTCCCCCTTCCGAGCTGCGTTTGGAAATCCAACTCCCCGCCGTGCTGCAAGACGATTCGCTTCGCGATCGGCAACCCGAGTCCGGTCCCGCCGTCCTTCGTGCTGAAGAACGGGTCGAATAACTTTCCGCGGACCTCTTCGGGAATGCCGTGCCCGGTGTCCGTGACCTCCAGGAACACCACCTCCCTGGAGTCTCCACCGAGTTGGTAGCGGCCGGAGCGCGCTTGCATGGTCACGGTGCCCGTCTGCTCGATGCTGTCGGAGGCATTCTGGACCAGGTTGATCAGCACCTGCTTGAGTTGGTGAGCGTCCCCGCGGAAAGAGTCGGGCACGGTGGCGCCGAGCTTGAATTCGAGGCCATGCTTCTTCAGCGACGGAGCCATCAGCGCGTGGACTTCCTTCAACAACGGCTCTGCGCTGATCGTCGTGAACTTGGGTTCGGTCGGTCGCGCCAGGGTAAGAAAATCGCGCACGATGCCATCGAGCCGTTTGATCTCATCGCCGATCACGCACGCATCCATCTCCTCTTCGGTCCCAACGGCAAGGGATTTGTGCAAGGTGTAGAGGCGCGCATTGATGGAAGTGAGCGGGTTGCGAATCTCATGTGCGAGGACCGCTGCCAGTTCGCCGAGGCTGGCCAGCTTTCCTTGTCGCTCAATGATGAGGGCTTTCTCGGTGACCTCCGCGTGGAGTGGCCGGACAACCATGCGGTAGGCCGTCATCAGCAGTGCGATGCATAACCCAATCAGAACGAGGAGAAGCACGAACATGCGGACCAGTTGCCATGGCTCTCGCGACATGCTTTCGGTGTGAGCGCCCAGCAACAGGGCGAGTGCTTCTTGATGTGCGGCAGCGCGATTCCCGAATGCCCAGAGCATCCGATATGTGCTATTGGCTTCCTCCAGCGCTGTTAACTGGGTCTGGGGATCTCTTGACTCTCCTTCCCTGCCCATCGCCTCCTGCGCCCGTTGCAGATACGAACCATAGGCGCTGATGAGATTGTTCAGTAGAGTTCGCACGTCGGCGTCGAACGAAAAGGGCCTGAGAATCGTGATGTGGCCGGCACGAAATCGCTCCCTCCATTCTTGGAGAGTGGCCCGCAGCTTCTCGCTCCGGTTGTGGAACTCCTCGCGGGCGGTCCGGTCTTGTACTGTCACGGCACGAAAGAGAGTTCGATCCAGCTCCTGGATCGAGGGAAGAAACTCGCGCGCGATCTGCGCGTACTGTGCCTGGACAATTCGGAGTTCCTGCGGCGTGGTGCCGATCATTGGCATTGTGGTGACCACCACGTAGGAATTCCACCCGATCAGCGCCATGACCACGAGGATCACAAACACCAATGTCGCGAGCCGGAGTTTCACCCGAAGGTTCATGGCGCGATATCGTACACCTACCCGCAGTGAGCAAACTTTCCTTCCAACATTGACAACAAAGTTAGCTCCTTTCGTCTCGGAAATGGCGGTGTACTGCTCTGCTGCTCAAGAAAACCGACGCCTGCCTCATTGGCACCAAGATCGCTAAGGAGGTATGCCTGGACAGGAAAATAGATTCGACCTGAGTCAAAGACAAGTACGGAAAACGTTGGCCTCAGAAAAAAACATAGTGATTGTGGACGATGAGATGGTTCTTCGAGAATCCCTCGCGCGCCTGTTCCGTGCCGAGGGATATTGGGTGAGGTCTGCGGCCAGCGGAACGGAAGCATTGAAGCTGTTGCGCGAGAATCGGGTCGATCTGGTCTTGCTCGATTGGAACATGCCGGGCACGAGCGGTGCCGGCGTCCTTCGAAGTCTGGGCGAACTCAATCCCCGTATGCCGGTCATCGTGGTTACCGGGCGGCCCGATCAGCTCGAGAGCATTCGCAGTGGTAATCTGAGGGCTGTTCTTGCCAAGCCCTTGGAGGTGGACGATCTGATCCGACTCGTAGGACAGCTTCTTTATGGACACGATTCCTCCCTTGCCAACGAACTCGCCCCTGGGAGCTCCCCGGTAGGGCCGGTAAATTCTGGCTTGGTTACCAGTGAAAAAAATACGGAGAAAAATCCTTTGACATCCGCGCCTCAGTCTGGTCACATTACGCTTCAGTTTGTGGCGGGCTTCGCCACGCGAAGTTCGTCACTCGGACTTAAAGGGGGAGTTCAGTGATGTTCAAGCTGACGGTGATTCAGGCTTCACAGGCTCGTCCATAAATCATCGGCTTTTTAGTCTTTATGTTGTTGTCACCTCGTGAAAATTCGTTTGTGCCTCGCCTCATGGCGTCGCTGTTACTTTCTGGCCTGTTCCTCGTTCCCTGCTCCGTCGCTTTGGCCGCGCCGAAGCCGAGCACGCCCACCGGGCTGACCGCCACCGCGCCCTCGCCCACCCAGGTAAACTTGACGTGGCAGCACGATGGCAAGAGTCTCACCGGATTCCGAGTGGAACGAAGCACACCGACCAGTGGAAACTTCGTCGAGATAGCAATCCTCGGAGCCAGTGCCAGGTCCTTCGCAGACACCGGCCGAGCCCCTTCAACGCCGTATTATTATCGGGTGCGAGCGGAGAACAGCAGCAATCCGCCCAGTAATCAGTTCTCCAGTTACTCCACCGTGGCAAGTGTCACCACCCCCGCCGACACCACGGCACCAAGCGTGGCGATCACCGGTCCGACCTCCGCCTCCAGTTACACGACTTCATCCGGTAGCGTTTCCTTGAGCGGTACCGCCAGTGACAACGTCGGCGTGACCCAGGTGACCTGGTCGAACTCGACCGGCGGCAGCGGCA
>CAZOTB010000265.1:0-5184 GCA_964582645.1 uncultured Verrucomicrobiota bacterium
CACCGGCGAAGGATTGTTCGCGTTTCGCACGATGGATCACGTCCTGGCGGCGATTGAGGAAATCAACCGTGATTACCGCCGGCATTGTTTCAAGGCGCGGTTGCTCGCAGAGGAATACTTCGAGGCAAGCAAGGTCGGCGCGCAATTGCTCGCGGACGTGGGGCTGTAGGGTGAACTACTGCACCGCTTGCCGGCCCTCGCTTGCCGGCCGGTTCGCTTGACACTCCGATTGTTCATCCGCTACAGTCCGCCGCTCTGAATCGCCCGTGGAGAGATACCGAAGTGGCCAAACGGGGTAGACTGTAAATCTACTGGCTAACGCCTTCGAAGGTTCGAATCCTTCTCTCTCCACCATTTCTCAGCTCGGATTCAATGGACTCTGACAAGTGATCCTTGTTGGAGCCAAGTCTTGTAGGGGCGCACGGCTCTGCGCCCGAGGATTCCGAGAAACGGGCACACCGCTGTGTGCCCCTACTCCCAGGCTATTTCTTCTTCGTCTCCGCCTTCTCACGCATTTCCCCGGCCTCGGCGCGGATCTCGGTCAGATCGCGCTGCATTTCGCTCCAGCCATACCACAATGCGTAATCGGGGTTGGCGTGGAACGTTCCCTGGAAGGCGCGCATTCGATGTTCGAGGAACATCACGAACAGCTTCTGCTCGATCACGGTGGGCGCATCGTGAAACGTCAGCAAATCCGGGAAGGGATGCGCGTAGCTCTTCGGTTTCTCCAGGATGCCGTCCTTGTACAACGCGGCCACGATGCGGATCGCCTCGGCCATTAACCGGTCGGTCTGACGAATCATATCGTCGCCCTTGTCGAGTTGCTCCTTGGCAAAGTTGGCGGAGTGACATTGGCGGCAGGTCGTGAGCATCTTGTCGCGTCCCTTCTGCCAATCCTCCTGTGTGAGCCGGGCAACATTCGCGGCTTTGACCACCTCGAGTCGCGCGGTGGGTTTGCCCTCCGGATCGAGCACACCGAGCGCCTGCAGGATCGTCGCACGATCCGCCGCCCATTGTTTGTCCTCGGGCATCGGCAGGCGCACGGCCAGGAATCCCCACGCGGTGCCGACGGCGTGGTTCTTCTCCTGCATGTGGCAGGTCTGGCACGTCGGCGCCGGCGTGTCTGCCGGCAAAATCTTGTTCTGCTTGAGCAGGTAGCGAACGCCGTGCTTGGAGCCCGAGTACATTTCCCACTGCGGATGGTCGAACCCCATGTGGCACGTCTGGCAGGCTTGTGGTTGCCGCGCTTCTTCGACCGAGAACGTGTGGCGCGTGTGACATGCGTCGCACGACGCCACGCCAAACCCGCCGCTCGACTTCTTCAACTCTTTGATCTCGGCCTCGGTCTTGAGTCCGATCTTGTGGCAGCCGCCGCAGCCTTTCATGCCTTCCATCATCGCCATCGGCTGCATGTGAGCACTGGGCATCGCTTTCATCGCCGCCCAGGCCGCGGCGTGTTTGCCTGCCTTGAATTCCGTCACGCGTTGTTCGTGGCAGAGCGCGCAGGTGTCGGGCGTGGGAATCTGCACCTTGGCGACGTCGTCCGCCGACTTGTGTTCGTCACCATGACAGGCCGCGCAATCCACTTCCTTCTGGCTGTGCTTGCTCAGTTTCCAGTCGGTCACGATGTTCGGCGTGATCTTCTGATGGCACTCGATGCAGATGTCGGCGCCGGCGAGAACCGGCATAGCCACAACCAAAGCCACGGACAGAGCAATCGCCCTCATGTTCAGACTCCTTTCTCAGCATCAGGCTTTTTCAACCACCGCAGCACAGCACTTGTACTCGGCGGTCGCGGTCACGGGATCGAACACGTCGTTCGTGATCGCGTTCGTTGACTCTTCAGCGAAATGGAACGGCATCCAGATCATGTCGGGACGGACTCGGTCACCGATGACTGCCCGACCGGTCACCTTTCCGCGCCGGGTGCGGACGACGACCTTCTCGTCGGGTTGGATGCCGAAACGAGCGGCCGTTTCTGTGTTGATCTCGACGAAGTTCGCCGGCTCCTTCTGGTTAATGACCGCGGATCGCCGCGTCATCGTGCCGCAGTTGTAGTTGTAGAGCGTGCGGCCCGTCGAAAGGATGAGCGGGAATTCCTTGTCCGGCTCTTCCTTTTGCGGCTGGAAGGTAATCGCGTGAAACTTGCCTTTGCCGCGCGTGAACGTGCCTTCGTGCAGGAAGCGCGTGCCGGGATGCTCTTTCGTCGGGCACGGCCATTGGAGGCCTTTCGTTTCGGCGATCCGCTGATGGCTGATGCCGGCAAAGATCGGCGACAAACCTGCCATCTCGTCGAAGATATGCGACGGGCTCGCGTACTTCATTGGATAGCCCATTGCGTTCGAGACGGCGCAGATGATTTCCCAGTCCGCCTTCGCTTCGCCCGGCGGCTCCACGGCTTTGCGGATCAACTGCATCCGTCGCTCGGACGCACTGAAGGTGCCGTCTTTCTCCGCCCAGCATGCGCTCGGCAACACGACCTGCGCGAGCTTGGCGGTCTCATTCAGAAAGATTTCCTGACAGACGAAGAAATCGAGTTTGCGGAGATGCTCGATGACACGGGCGTTGTTCGGCTCGGTGGCAACGAGGTCTTCGCCCATGACGTACATCGCCTTGAGGTCTCCCCGTCCCGCCGCTTCGAGGAAGTAGGGCACTTTGCCGCCTTTGTTTTCTGGGAGCGTGACGCCCCACGTCTTCTCGAACCTGGCGCGCACGGCAGGATCGGTCACGTCCTGATAGCCGGGAAGCTTGTGCGCCATCGCGCCCATGTCGCATGCGCCCTGGACGTTGTTCTGGCCGCGCAACGGATTGACGCCGCTGGCCCATTTGCCAATCTGGCCGCAGAGCATGGCGAGGTTGGCGATGTTTTTCACGTTGTCGGTGCCGCACGCGTGCTCGGTGATGCCGAGCGTGTAGAAAATTCCGCTCGGTTTGCCCTCGGCGTACAGGTGCGCGGCGGCGCGGATGTCGTCGGCGCTCACGCCACAGTATTCGGCCGCGTATTCGACCGTGTATTGCTGCAAGTTCTTGAGAAATTCCTCGAACCCTTCGCATCGGCTCTCGATGAACGCTTTGTCCGCCAGCCCGGCGTCCACGATGTATCGCATCATGGCGTTGAGCAGCATGTTGTCGCTGCCGGGACGGTGCTGGATGTGGATGTGAGCGCGCCTGGCCAGCCAGGTCTTGCGGGGGTCGCACACGATCAACTTCGCGCCACGGCGGAGGGCGCGCTTCATCTCCAGGCCGAAGATCGGGTGTGCCTCGGTCGGGTTGGCGCCGATGAGGAACAACACCTTGCAGTCTTTGATCTCGGCGGTGCTGTTGGTCATGGCGCCGCTGCCGAACGCCATCGCCAGGCCGGCGACGCTCGGGGCGTGGCAACTGGTGGCGCAGTTGTCCACATTGTTCGTGCCGCCTGCGGTCCGGGCGAGCTTCTGCATGAGATAGTTTTCCTCGTTGGTGCAGCGCGACGAGGACACGAACGCGACGGAATCCGGGCCGTGTTTGTCCCGGATCTCGCGGAAGCGCTTCCCAACAAGTGCAATCGCTTCCTGCCAGGTTGCCTTCTCGAAATTGCCGTTCTTGCGGATGAGCGGATGAGTGAGGCGGTCTTTCGACCCGACGAACTCGAACCCGAAATGGCCTTTGACGCAGAGGTTGCCGTTGTTAATCGGCGAGCCGGGCTCGGACGTGACGCGAACGATGCGGTTCTTGTGCTTGTCCACGAGCAAATCCATCTGGCAACCGACGCCGCAGTACGGGCAGGTGGTGCGAACGCGCTTCAAGTCCGCCTCGCGTCCCATGCCGACTGCCGCCTTGTCGAGCATCGCGCCGACGGGGCAGACGCGGATGCAGCCGCCGCACAACTCGCACGGGGTCTGATGCAGGTCCTTGTCGAACGGCGTGCTGACCTCGACCCCGTTGGCGCGCCCGGCGAACGTGAGCGCCTCGGCCATCTGCACCGTCTCGCAATACCGGATGCAGAGGCCGCATTTGATGCAGCGGTCGAGGTCGTACAGGATGCCTTTGTTGTTGCTGGTGTAGTTCGGCGTACGCGGTTTGCGGACGTAGCGGCCAAACCGCGCGGGGTCGGCCTGGTAACGGTAGGCGTAGGTTTGGAGCCGGCAGCCGCCGTCTTTCTCGCAGGTCATGCATTCGTACGGATGCTCGCTGAGGATCAGTTCGAGGACGGACTTGCGGGCGGCGTTGACCCGGTCGGTGTTGGTGCGGACGACCATCTTGTCGCGCACGCGCGTGACGCACGCGGCCAGCAGATCGGGCGCGCCCTCGACCTCGACCATGCACATGCGGCAGCCGCCGTACGCTTCTTCGACTCGTTCGTCGTGACAGAGCGTGGGAATCCAGATGCCTTGGCGGCGGCAAACGTCGAGCACGCTCGCCGTGTCGGCCACCGTGTAAGGCCGATCGTCAATGAGGATGGTGCATTCAGGCATAAGGGTCAGAGCTTCTGGGGTGCGTATTCTTCCAGGTCGCAACGCAGGCAACGTTTGGCCTCGCAGGCCGCGGTGCTCCTGTCGAACGAACGAGTGACCTCGGTGAAATCTTTCGAGCGGAGGCCGGGATCGGCGCGTGGGGGCGTTGCGCGCGGGTGGCCTTCGAGTCCCTCTTCCTCGGTCGGTCGCAGAGTCGCCACGAGCGGGTCGCTGTTGATTGGCAGTTCGCCCCTGCCGCCGAGGTAACGGTCAATCTCGATGGCGGCGCGTTGGCCCGCGCCGACCGCCTCGACGACCGTGCCATGGCCCGTGATGCAGTCGCCACCGGCGAACACGCCCGGCGCGGCAGTCATCAACGAGCGCGGCCCGGTTTCCAATAGCAGCCACTTGTTCAACGTCGCGCCGCTGCCGGCGAGGAAATCATAGATCGAACGCTCCTGCCCGGCGGCGCGGATGATGGTGTCTGCGGGGATCGTGAACTCCGAGCCTTCGATGCGCTCGGTCTTTCGGTAGCCGAACTCGTCCAGCGCGCCGAGTTTGAACCGCACGCATTCGACCGACTGGACGCGTCCGTTGCGGTTGATCTTCTTCGTGCCGGCGAGGAACAAGAACCGGACTCCTTCTTCCTGAAGCTGCTCCAGCCGCCGGTCTAAGACGGCCTTCTCCATCTTGAAGTCGGGGATGCCGTAGCGCATCAGCCCGCCGAGCCGATCGTCGCGCTCGAAGACCG